>CALNEX010000111.1 GCA_939791845.1 uncultured Mediterranea sp.
GAGGCAATGAACGCACCGCCCACCACTCGGCGTCCCACGTAGAACACCGCCGACTGGCCGGGTGCGATGGCCGATGCTTCCTCGCGGAAATGCAAAAGTAAACGTCCGTCGTCCAGCCTGCGGACGTTGCAGGGGATGGGCTTGCTGCGGTATCGAATGCGGACACACAGGTCCGGATTGCCGAACACCTCCGCCTCGTCCACCAGCACCTCGCGTTCGGCCAGCATCCAGGACGTTTTCAGTTGGTCGGCATCGCCCAGCATGACGGTGTTCTTCTGCGGATTGATTTTGAGGACGTAGGCGGGCTTTCCCAAAGCAATCTCCAATCCCTTGCGTTGCCCGATGGTATAGTAGGGATAGCCCTTGTGCTCCCCCAACTTGACTCCCTCGGCATTGACAAACCAGCCGGGGCCTATTTCCCGGTCTATCTCCGGGCAATGCTCGCGCAGGAAGTCACGGTAATCGCCGGGGATGAAGCAGACTTCCATGCTCTCGCCTTCCTCGGCTTTCAAGGCATAGCCCTTGTCCCGCAGGTAGTCGCGCACCTGTTGCTTGGTATAAGTGCCGAGGGGGAAGATGCAACGCTTCAGCACGTCCTGCCCCAATCGCCAGAGGAAGTAAGACTGGTCCTTCTTCTCGTCATCGCCCACGCAGATGAAGATGCGCCCGTCCCGTTCCTCCAGGCGGGTGTAGTGTCCGGTCGCGATATAGGGACATCCCAGCTTGTCGGCCCACTCCGCCAGGACGCGGAACTTGAACAAGGGATTGCATATAACGCAGGGATTGGGCGTGCGGCCATCGCGATATTCGTCGATGAAGTATTGCACCACCGTCTTGCGGAAGCCCTCGCGCTCGTCGGCAATATGGTGCTCGATGCCCATCGCTTCGGCCAGTTGCCTGGCTTCCACGGGTTCGTCGCCCCACACCCACATCGTCAGGCCGATGACTTCATAGCCCTGCTCGCGCAACATGAGACAAGTGGCGGTACTGTCTATACCGCCACTCATGCCTATCAATACTCTCTTGTCGGGAGTCATGCTTGTCTATGGGTTACTTGTTCTCCTTGGTTTCCTTCGCCTTCTCTTCCTCAGCTTGCAGGTCCTCGCCCCAATGCACGCGGGCCTCGCGCTCCTCACGCTCCTTCACCTCCTTGGCCTTGCGGGCGTAGATGATGATGCGGAGCGACTGGTCGTAGGTGAAGTAGTTGTACATCCAGTTCAGCATGACGCTGATGCGGTTGCGCACACCCAGGATGGAGCGCAGGTGGACCACCAGCCACAATATCCAGGCTATCCAGCCTTGCGTCTTGACTTTCTTGAACTCGGCCACGGCGCGGTTGCGTCCCACGGTGGCCATCGAACCGAGGTTCTTGTAATGGAAAGGCTTCAAGGGCTTTTTCTTCTCGATGCGCTTCAGGTTCTCGGCCAGGAGCTTGCCTTGCTGGATGGCCACCTGGGCCAACTGGGGATGCCCGTAGGGATAATCCTTGTCGGCCGTCATGATGCACTGGTCGCCGATGGCAAACACGTCTTGCAACCCTTCCACCCGGTTGTAGGCGTCCACCTTCAGGCGTCCGCCACGACCCATGCACTCGGAGGGCATATTGCCGATGCCCACCGCCTTCACACCGCTCACCCAGATGAACGTGCGGGTGGGAATCTCCATGCCGTCCTCGAAGATGACCTTGTGGTCGCGGTAGTCCGTCACCTTCTTGTGCAGGCAGACGTTGACACCCATGTTGCGGAGGAACTGCTCTGCCGCCGCCGAAGACTCGGGCGACATGCCGCCCAGCAAACGCCCGGCGGCTTCTATCAGGAATATATTCAGCTGGCTGCTGTCCATGTCGGGATAGTCAGCCGGAAGCACATACTTCTTCATTTCAGACAATACGCCGGCAATCTCCACGCCGGTGGCACCGCCGCCCACGATGACGATGTTCTGCAATTCGTTGCGCTCCTGCTCGGTGGCACACGTGATGCTGCGCTCCAGGTTGCTCAACAGGGCATTGCGCAACCCCATGGCTTCGGGCAGGGTCTTCATGGGCATGGCTTCCTCTTCCAAATGCTTGTTGCCGAAGAAGTTGGTCGTCGTGCCGGCGGCAAACACCAGATAGTCATACTCTATCTTGCCGATGGAGGTCTGCAGAATCTTCTTGTCGGGAAAGATGGAGCGTGCCTCGGCCATGCGGAAATAGAAGTTCTTCCGCTTGCGGAATATCTTGCGGAAGGGGAACGAGATGGAACTCGGCTCGATGCCGGACGAAGCCACCTGGTAAATCAACGGGGGAAACTGATGGAAGTTGTTCTTGTCCACCAATACCACCTGCATACCCGTCTTGCGGAGCGAATTGGCCAGTTTCAAGCCGCCAAAGCCTCCACCCACAATCACTACTCTCTTCGCATTTGTCTTTGCAATATTAAAACTCATAATGTGCTTTGATTAGGGGTTCTTGATTTCTGTGCAAAGGTAGTGAAAAATATGTGGAGAAACAAAAAAAGCCTTCCCGATTACAGACGAACACATCTAATCTTTCAAAAAACCGAATCGGGAAGCCCAAGAAAGCAAAAAGGCCATGTTCCTGAAGGCCGTGTTCTCTCCCCTTCCCGCATTTTCTTTTCAAATCCGGCGGATATTCCACAGATTTTCCATAAATTTGCACGCTGACAATCAAGTTGGAAAAACAACTAATACTAAATAATAGAAGTAACAACATGAGTTTGAAAATCGTAGTATTGGCGAAGCAAGTGCCCGACACGCGCAATGTCGGGAAGGACGCCATGAAAGCCGACGGCACCATCAACCGTGCGGCACTCCCCGCCATCTTCAACCCCGAAGACCTCAACGCCTTGGAGCAGGCCCTGCGGTTGAAGGAAACGCATCCGGGCTCCACGGTGACCATGCTGACCATGGGACCGGGACGCGCGGCAGAAATCATTCGTGAAGGACTGTACCGCGGTGCCGATGGCGGCTATCTGCTGACCGACCGCGCCTTTGCCGGCGCCGACACGCTGGCCACCAGCTACGCGCTGGCCACGGCCATCCGCCAGATTGGCGAGTATGACATCATCATCGGCGGCCGCCAGGCCATTGACGGAGACACGGCGCAGGTGGGCCCACAGGTGGCCGAGAAACTGGGGCTGGCCCAAGTGACCTACGCCGAGGAAATCTTGAATGTGGACGAAGCCGGAAAGAAGGTGACCATCAAACGCCACATCGATGGCGGCGTGGAAACGGTGGAGGCCCCCCTGCCCTTGGTCATCACAGTCAACGGCAGCGCAGCACCCTGCCGCCCCCGCAACGCCAAGCTGGTGCAGAAGTACAAACGTGCCTTGGGCGCACAGGAGAAAGCTGCCATCACCAAAGAAGGCGCTACCCTGCCCTACGCCGGACTGTACGACCAACGCCCCTACCTGAACATCACGGAGTGGAGCACGGCCGACGTCAACGCCGACCTGGCCCAATGCGGTCTCAGCGGTTCACCCACAAAGGTGAAGACCATCCAGAACATCTCCTTCCAAGCCAAGGAAAGCAAGACGCTGACCGGCAGCGACGCGGATGTGGAAGGCCTGATTGTAGAACTCTTAGAAAACCATACCATCGGATAAATCATGAACAACGTATTCGTATATCTCGAAATAGAAGGCACGACCGTTGCCGACGTCAGCCTGGAATTGCTGACCAAGGGCCGCAAGCTGGCCAACCAACTGGGCTGCCAACTGGAAGCCATTGCCGCAGGATCGAGCCTGACTGGCGTAGAAAAGCAAGTGATGCCCTACGGAGTGGACAAGCTGCACGTATTTGACGCACCGGGCCTGTTCCCCTACACGTCCCTCCCCCACTCGTCCATCCTCATCAACCTGTTCAAGGAAGAAAAGCCGCAAATCTGCCTGATGGGCGCCACGGTCATCGGACGCGACTTGGGTCCCCGCGTGTCCTCCGCACTGACCAGCGGACTGACCGCCGACTGCACCGCGCTGGAAATAGGCAGCCACGAGGACAAGAAGGAGGGCAAGACGTATGAGAACCTGCTCTACCAAATTCGCCCGGCCTTCGGCGGTAACATCGTGGCCACCATCGTCAACCCCGAACACCGCCCGCAGATGGCCACGGTGCGCGAGGGCGTGATGAAGAAGGAAATCCTGGACGAGAACTACCAGGGCGAGGTCATCAACCACGACGTGGCCAAGTATGTACACGAGACGGACTACGTGGTGAAGGTCATCGACCGCCACGTGGAGAAAGCCAAGCACAACCTGAAGGGTGCGCCCATCATCGTGGCAGGCGGCTACGGCATGGGCTCAAAGGAAGGCTTCGACATGCTGTTCGAGCTGGCCAAGGAATTGCACGCTGAAGTGGGTGCCAGCCGCGCCGCCGTGGACGCAGGCTTTGCCGACCACGACCGTCAGATAGGCCAGACAGGCGTGACCGTCCGCCCCAAGCTCTACATTGCCTGCGGCATCAGCGGACAAATCCAGCACATCGCCGGCATGCAAGAAAGCGGCATCATCATCTCCATCAACAACGATGAGAACGCGCCCATCAACACGATTGCGGATTATGTCATCAACGGCACCGTGGAAGAAGTTATTCCCAAAATGATTAAATACTACAAATCACATAGCAAGTAAGCCATGGCTAATTTCTATACAGAACATCCCGAACTGAAATACCATCTCAACAATCCGATGATGGAACGCATCTGCGAACTGAAGGAACGCGGATACAAAGACAAAGATGAATATGACTACGCCCCGCAAGATTATGCCGATGCCCTTGACTCTTACGACAAGGTATTGGAAATCACCGGCGAAATCACGGGCGAGGTCATCGCTCCCAATGCCGAAGGCGTGGACGCCGAAGGCCCCCACTGCGCCAACGGCCGCGTGGAATACGCCAGCGGCACGAAACAGAACCTGGACGCCATGGTGAAGGCCGGGCTGAACGGCATGACGATGCCCCGTCGTTTCGGCGGACTGAACTTCCCCATCACGCCCTACACCATGTGCGCCGAAATCGTGGCCATGGCCGACGCCGGATTCGGCAACATCTGGTCGCTGCAAGACTGCATCGAGACGCTCTATGAGTTTGGCAACGAGGACCAGCACAGCCGCTTCATTCCCCGCATCTGCGCCGGAGAGACCATGTCCATGGACCTGACCGAACCCGATGCCGGCTCCGACCTGCAGAGCGTCATGCTGAAAGCCACCTACGATGAGGAGAACAACTGCTGGCGCCTGAACGGCGTGAAGCGCTTCATCACCAACGGCGACGCCGACCTGCACCTCGTCTTGGCACGCAGTGAAGAGGGCACACGCGACGGCCGCGGCCTCTCCATGTTCATCTACGACAAGCGCGACGGAGGAGTCAACGTGCGCCGCATCGAGAACAAGCTGGGCATCCACGGATCGCCCACGTGCGAACTGGTGTACAAGAACGCCCGTGCCGAATTGTGCGGCGACCGCAAGCTGGGTCTTATTAAATATGTGATGGCACTGATGAACGGCGCCCGCCTGGGCATCGCTGCACAGAGCGTCGGCCTGAGCCAAGCCGCCTATAACGAGGCATTGGCTTATGCCAAAGACCGCAAGCAGTTCGGCAAGGCCATCATCGAGTTCCCCGCCGTGTATGACATGCTCAGCACCATCAAGGCGAAACTGGATGCCGGACGCGCCCTACTCTACCAGACGGCCCGCTATGTGGACATATACAAGGCACTGGACGACATCGCCCGCGAGCGCAAGCTGACGCCGGAGGAACGCCAGGAGCAGAAGAAGTATGCCAAGTTGGCCGATGCCTTCACGCCGCTGGCCAAGGGCATGAACTCGGAGTATGCCAACCAGAACGCCTACGACTGCATCCAAGTACACGGCGGCAGCGGCTTCATGCTGGAGTATGCCTGCCAGCGCATCTACCGCGATGCCCGCATCACCAGCATCTACGAAGG
>CALNEX010000112.1 GCA_939791845.1 uncultured Mediterranea sp.
ACCGCAACGCCTTCACCCCGAAGACCACGGCGGAAATCAGCGACGCCCTCTACTACTGCCGCGAGTGCCAGGACATCAACGTGGTGGCCCTGACCGGCGCAGGCGACAAGGCCTTCTGCTCCGGCGGCGATATGCACGTCAAGGGACACGGCGGCTATGTGGGCACCGACGGCGTGCCCCGCCTGAATGTGCTGGACGTGCAGAAGCAAATCCGCTCCCTGCCCAAGCCCGTCATTGCAATGGTCAACGGCTATGCCATCGGCGGCGGCCACGTCCTGCACGTGGTGTGCGACCTGACCATCGCCTCGGAGAACGCCATCTTCGGACAGACAGGCCCCCGCGTGGGCAGCTTCGATGCCGGCTTCGGCTCCTCCTACCTGGCCCGCATCGTCGGACAGAAGAAGGCGCGCGAGATTTGGTTCCTCTGCCGCCAATACTCCGCCCAGGAAGCTCTGGAGATGGGATTGGTCAATAAGGTGGTGCCCCTCGACCGCTTGGAAGACGAAATGGTGGAGTGGGCCGAGACGATGATGCAGCACAGTCCCCTGGCCCTGCGTATGATAAAGGCCGGGCTGAATGCCGAACTGGACGGCCAGGCAGGCATCCAGGAGCTGGCCGGCGATGCCACGATGCTCTATTATATGACGGAGGAAGCCCAGGAGGGCGGCCGCGCTTTCCTGGAGAAACGCAAGCCCGACTGGTCGAAGTATCCCAAGTTCCCCTGAGCCTTCCCGATGCCTTGAGAGACCAAAGGTGGCACCTTTGCCTACCAAAGGTGGCACCTTTCCCCATCAAAGGTGGCACCTTTCCCCCATTAAAGTCTAACAACCCACAAAGATTTGAGCTATTATGACAAGATACAGACTGGACATTATCCCCCGCGTCCTGCACTTCAAGCAACCTGCAGGCACCTCGCGCGGCATCTACCACACCCGCCAGGTGTGGTACCTGCTCCTGACCGACACAGCAAGCGGACGCTACGGCGTGGGCGAATGCGCTCCCCTGCCCGATCTGAGTTGCGACGCCCGCCCCGATTACGAACAAGTATTGGCCGGGATTTGCCGGGACTTCGAGGCGCAAGGCACGATAGATTATGAGGCCCTCCGCCCCTATCCCTCCATACTCTTCGGCCTGGAGACGGCCCTCCTCCACCTGCAGGCGGGCAGCGTGCGCTTCTTCCCCACACCCTTTGCCGCCGGCGAGGAAGGCATCCCCATCAACGGCCTGATTTGGATGGGCAATTTCGAGGAAATGTCCCGCCGCCTGGAAGAGAAAATGCGGCTGGGCTTCCGCTGCATCAAGCTGAAAATCGGCGCCATCGACTTCGACCGCGAAGTGGAGTTGCTTGCGCGTGTCCGCCAACGCTTCTCGCCCCAAGAGGTGGAGTTGCGCGTGGATGCCAACGGTGCCTTCGCGCCCGCCGATGCCCGCCGGAAGCTGGAAATCCTGAGCCGCTTCCACCTGCACTCCATCGAGCAGCCCATCCGCGCCGGGCAATGGAAGGAAATGGCTGCCCTCTGCGCCGACGCCCCCTTCCCCATCGCCCTGGACGAGGAGCTGATTGGCGTGAACGACCCCGCCCGCAAGGCGGAGTTGCTGGACACTATCCGCCCGCAATACATCATCCTGAAGCCCTCGCTGCACGGCGGCCTGCACGGCGCGAAGGAATGGACGGACCTGGCCACGGCACGCGGAATCGGCTCCTGGGTGACTTCCGCCCTGGAAACCAACGTGGGCCTGAACGCCATTGCCCAATGGACGGCCACGCTGCACCCCCGCATGCCGCAAGGCCTTGGCACCGGCCTGCTCTTCACGGACAACGTGGACTATCCGCTGCACATCGAGGGGGATTGCCTGTGGTGCCGGAAGGATGGGAAGGAACCGGAGTTGCTGGAATTCTTGCGGACATAAACAGAGAAATAGCAGGCATTATAATAGATACAACGATGAACTATAATAACCACCATATCGAAAAAAGAAGTTTCGAGGCTTTTGTCAACGCCATTGGCACAGAAATAGAACAGGCACAAGTCCGGCTAATCAGTGCGGCCAATGCACAAATGCTGTTCCATTACTGGAAGATGGGTAATTATATATTATACCATCAAGCCCAACAAGGTTGGGGTGGCAAAGTCATCAAGAAACTGGCACAAGCGATACGGTTCAATTATCCGGAAAAGAAAGGATATTCCGAACGAAATCTCACTTATATGTGTCAGTTTGCCCGCTTATACCCATTGAATGTTCTCCGAGATTTTATCAAGTTGGACGCAAGACTTTCAACCCCAAGCATTCAAACTGTTGTCCAAGAAGTGCTGAAATTAAACAACGGACAATTTACGCAAGAACTTCCTGCGCAAATACAACCCGCTGATAACCAATCTTTAGAAATTACGCAGGAACCTCCTGCGCAATTTCTAAATGTGGCAAAAACAGTAGAGACTATCTATCAAATCAAAACAGAGGAGGTAGAAAACTTATTTTTGGCATCACCTGTTGCAAGGATAAATTGGGCAAGCCATATGGTCATACTCAACAGTTCGCTCCCGTTGGGCATAAGATATTGGTATATGAAGCAGTCGGTGGAAATGGGATGGAGCAGCAATGTCCTCAAAATGCAGATTGAAAGCAAACTGTATGAACGGCAAATCAACAGCCACAAGGTCAACAATTTTATCGCCACACTTCCTGCACCCCAAAGCGACCTTGCCAACTACTTGTTGAAAGACCCGTACATCTTTGATTTGGCAGGAGCCAAAGAACGTGCGGACGAAAGGGACATAGAAGAACAATTGGTAAAACACGTTACCCGTTATCTGTTGGAGATGGGCAGCGGATTCGCTTTTGTCGCAAGGCAGAAGCATTTCCAGATTGGCGACAGCGATTTCTATGCCGACTTAATCCTGTACAACATAAAACTGCATGCTTATGTGGTCGTGGAACTGAAAGCAACCCCGTTCAAACCGGAATATGCAGGACAGTTGAACTTCTATATCAATGTGGTGGATGACAAACTGAAGGGAGAAAATGACAACAAGACCATCGGACTGCTATTATGCAAGGGCAAGGATGAAATTGTCGCACAGTATGCACTGACAGGCTATGACCAGCCTATCGGTATCAGTGACTATCAGCTTAGCAAGGCTGTACCCGAAAATCTGAAGTCGGCATTGCCAAGCATTGAACAAGTGGAAGAAGAGCTGACAATGCTTCTTGAAAATAGAGAAAACAAACTAAAATGAATATTTATGGCAGAAAACATAAATTTCATCACCGACATAACACAGCAGACCATCACCATCGACGGCTGCACCTACACCGCCCGTGACTGCCGCGAAAGACTGTACGAAGACTTCTGCCGCCTCCACGGCACGGACGGCTTCCACGCCCGCCTGGCGGAGTTCCTCCAAGAATGGTTCGACCCCTCGGACACGGTGCGCGTGCATACCTCCGGCTCCACCGGTACGCCGAAGGAACTGTACGTGGAGAAACGCCGTATGATGGCATCAGCCATGATGACCGTGGATTTCCTGGGATTACAGAAGGGAGACACCGCCCTCCTCTGCATGCCCCTGCAATACATAGCGGGCAAGATGGTCGTGGTGCGTTCCTTGGTGGCGGGGCTGAACCTGCTGCCCGTCACTCCTTCGGGACACCCGCTGAAGGACCTGTCCGAGGCACCCGTCTTCGCGGCCATGATACCGATGCAGGTGTTCAACGCCCTCCAAGTGCCTGCCGAACAAGCTCTACTGAAAGATGTCCGCCAACTGATTATCGGCGGGGGAAGCATTGATGCCTCCTTGGGCGAGGCCCTGAAAACCTTCCCCCACGCCGTGTGGAGCACCTACGGCATGACGGAAACGCTGTCCCACATCGCCATGCGCCGCTTGAACGGCCCGATGTCCTCGGAGTGGTACACCCCTTTCCCCGGCGTCAGCATCTCCACCGGTCCGGAAGGCACGCTGGTCATCCAGGCCCCGACGGTCAACCCGGACACATTAGTAACCAATGACATCGTGGAGTTTGATGCCCAAGGCCGTTTCCGTATCCTGGGACGGCGGGACAACACCATCAACACGGGCGGCGTGAAAGTACAAATCGAGCAGGTGGAAGACGCCCTGCGCCCCCGCCTGCCCTTTCCGTTTGCCATCACCTCGGTGCCCGATGCCAAATTCGGCGAACGCATCGTGCTGCTGGTGGAAAACGCCCGGACGGACGACCCGCTCCTTTCCCAAGCCATCGCCGCCCTGCCCCCGTATTGGCGACCCAAACAGGTGTTCAGCGTCCCGCAACTGCCCCAAACGGGGACAGGAAAGCCGGATCGGGCAACGGCACGGAAACTGGCGCGGGAACTTCTTGAAGCCTGATCAGTCACCCATCAAGAAAGAGAATCCTCTTTCTTGTATGCTTGCAACTCCTTCTCTACATTATCAAGACGTTCCTGCAATTCTTCCACGGTGGGCAATTTGTCTTTTATCCGTATTCCTTCGTAGGTAGCCACGCCCATAGGGTTTTGAATGCTGTCGAAAGCCCATTCTACTTTGGTCTTATCCTTGGACTTGCATATCAACAACCCTATGGTAGGATTGTCATCCGGCTGTTTTATCAGGCGATTGCAAGCTGCCACATAGAAGTTCAACTTACCGGCAAACTCAGGTTTGAATTCCACCACTTTCAACTCTACCACTACATAGCAGCGAAGACGAATATGATAGAAAAGCAGGTCGGGGAAATAAGCATCTGCACCCACTATCAACTCTTTCTGACGCCCCACGTATGTAAAACCTGTACCCAATTCAAGCAAGAAATGAGTAATGTCATGCGCCAATGCCGTTTCAAGGTCATGCTCGTCATATCCCTTCTCCAATCGAAGGAAATCCAAATTATAGGGGTCCTTGAGCACGTCTGTCGCCAATTGACTTTGTACAGTCGGCATAAGGTGCGAAAAGTTGGTAATAGCTTTTCCTTGCTTGCTAAAAGAATCATTGTCTATGATATCTTCCAATTCACGCCTGCTCAATCCTTCTTCAATGGTTCGATAAAGATAATAGAAGGCCTCGTCCAAGGATTTGCACTTGGCAGTGATAAGCACATGATGCTTCCATGGCACGACACCAAATACCGGCAACATGTCACCTTTATCAATCATCAATGGTATCCTGTCAACAGATACTATTTTTGCACCAAGTTGGTGCAGTTTTACAGGATTCTGATTTTCAGCGGACTGCAATTTTGCACCAAGCTGGTGCAAAATTTGCTTCCGTCTGTCATCTGCCATGTAAAACATGTACCATTGCTTCATATAATAAAGATTGCGTGAAGAGAACCCCTTCACATCAGGGAATGCAGCACGAAGGTCGAGACTCAACTGATTGACCACTCCTGTTCCCCAACGGGATTCAGCCTTTTTCTGCACCATATCCCTCCCCAATTGCCAATTAAACTCCAAGGCTCCACTATTGGCCTGCAGAGCCACGCGGCTTCGAATCCTCTGATAACGGTCCTTAATTTCTCGCAACCATGCAAAGTATTCTTCATCAGCATGAAAATCTGCCGATGAAACAAAATGGGGTTCATTCTCTTTATTGCACATAGTCATAATTCTTGCCCGTTTCACTCCGAAGGCTTCACTTCCACCCCTTTCAGCGTCGCCGAGCTGCTCTCCGTCACCCGCACCGTCACCCGGTCGCCGATGCGGTGCGCGCCACGGTCGAACACCACCACCCGGTTCTGCTCCGTGCGGCCGAACAACTGCTCGCGGCTGCGCTTGGACACGCCTTCCACCAATACTTCGTAGGTCTGCCCCACGCAACGGGCGTTCGCCTCTGCGGACAGACGGTTCTGAAGGGCGATGATCTCATTGAGGCGGCGGATTTTCACCTCCTCGGGCACATCGTCCGGCAAGTGCTTGGAGGCATACGTGCCCGGACGCTCGGAAT
>CALNEX010000113.1 GCA_939791845.1 uncultured Mediterranea sp.
TGCAGCAGTTGCAGACCAAGAAACTGTCGAACCCGGCCAAGAAGCACGGGAATATTCCTCTTTGATCGAACCATTAAAATATGTAGAAAATGAAGAAAGCAAACATAGGAATATTCTTTTCAGTGCTGTTGACGCTGGGCATCTGCTCGTCGTGCACCCAAGACGCGGAGAGCAAGCTGTTGCTGAACGAAGTGCTGGTGGACAACCAGACCAACTTCCAAGACGACTACGGCATCCACAGCGCATGGATTGAGATATTCAACAAATCATACGGGTCGGCCAACTTGGCAGGCTGCTACTTGAAGCACAGCAGCCAGGCGGGCGACACGGCTGTCTACTTCATCCCCAAAGGCGACGTGCAGACGCAGATTCCCCCGCGCCAGCACGCTTTGTTCTGGGCAGACAACAAACCCAACCGGGGCACCTTCCACACCAACTTCCTGCTGGAAGCGGACAAGGACAACTGGATAGGCCTCTATGACTCCGGCCGCAACCTGTTGGACCAAGTGACCATCCCCGCCGGAACCTTGGGCGCCGACCAGTCGTATGCCCGCGTGGACGATGCCGCCGCCGAATGGGAAGTGAAAGACGAATCTCCCGAGAAATACGTCACGCCCAGCACCAACAACAAGACGCTGGACAAGAACGTGAAGATGGACAAGTTCGAGCAGCACGACAGCATCGGCATCGGCATGGCCATCACCGCCATGCTGGTGGTGTTCATCGGGCTTATTCTGCTGTATATCTCCTTCAAGCTCATCGGCAAGGCATCCGTGCGCCTGCGCACCACCCGCGCCATGAGAGCCAAAGGCATCACCGACCGTGACGAAGCGAAAGAGAAAATGCTGGGACACGCCCCGGGCGAAGTCTATGCCGCCATCGCCATGGCCTTGCACGAGGTGCAGAACGACGTGCACGACGTGGAAGAGACGGTGCTCACCATCACCCGCGTCAAGCGAAGCTACTCGCCCTGGAGTTCGAAGATCTACACCCTGCGCGAGACGCCCCAGCACACGCCGCACAAGAAGTAAAGTGTAAACATCATTAAATCTGATAAAACAATGAAAGAATATAAATACAAAATCAACGGAAACCTCTACAAGGTGACCGTAGGAAACATTGAAGACAACATTGCCGACGTGGAAGTGAACGGCACCCACTACAAAGTGGAGATGGAGAAGGCACCGCAACCCAAACCCGTGGTGGTGAAGCCCGTGGTGCGCCAACCTGCCACCACGCCGGCTCCCCAGGCCACCCAGGTGAACAAACCTGCCGCCGCTCCCAGCAAGTCGGGCGTGAAGTCCCCGCTGCCGGGCGTCATCCTGGAAATCAAGGTGAACGTGGGCGATGCGGTGAAGAAGGGACAGACCGTCGTCATCCTGGAAGCCATGAAGATGGAAAACAGCATCAACGCCGACAAGGACGGCAAAGTGACCGCCATCAATGTCAAGCAGGGCGACTCCGTGCTTGAAGGTACTGACCTCGTAATCATTGAATAGTATGGGAGAATTTGTCAGTTTCTTAAGCCAAAACCTGGCCGACTTCTGGACCTACACGGGCTTTGCCAACGCCACCGTGGGCCATGTCATCATGCTGCTGGTGGGCCTGTTCTTCATCTACCTGGCCGTCGCCAAGGAGTTTGAACCCATGCTGCTCATCCCCATCGGCTTCGGCATATTGGTCGGCAATATCCCCTTCAACATGGAGGCTGGCTTGCAGGTCGGCATCTATGAGCAAGGGTCTGTGCTCAACATCCTCTATCAGGGCGTCACGTCCGGCTGGTATCCGCCGCTCATCTTCCTGGGCATAGGCGCCATGACGGACTTCTCGGCACTGATATCCAACCCCAAGCTGATGCTGATCGGCGCAGCCGCCCAGTTCGGCATCTTCGGCGCCTACATGATTGCCTTGGGCGTAGGGTTCGACCCGATGCAAGCTGCCGCCATCGGCATCATCGGCGGTGCAGACGGTCCCACGGCCATCTTCCTGTCGTCCAAGCTGGCTCCGAACCTGATGGGCGCCATCGCCGTGTCCGCCTACTCGTACATGGCCTTGGTACCGGTCATCCAGCCGCCCGTGATGCGTCTGCTCACCACGAAGAAAGAACGCCTCATCCGCATGAAGCCGCCCCGCGTGGTGTCCCACACGGAGAAGGTCATCTTCCCCATCGTGGGTCTGTTGCTGACGTGCTTCCTCGTGCCCTCCGGCCTGCCGTTGCTGGGCATGTTGTTCTTCGGCAACCTGCTGAAGGAGAGTGGCGTGACCCGTCGCCTGGCCAACACGGCCAGCGGCCCGCTGATTGATACCATCACCATCCTGCTGGGCTTGACGGTAGGTGCCTCCACCCAGGCTTCCGAGTTCCTGACCACGGACTCCATCTGGATTTTCGCCCTCGGTGCCATTTCGTTCTTCATTGCCACAGCTTCGGGCGTGTTGTTCGTCAAGTTCTTCAACCTCTTCTTGAAGAAAGACAACAAGATCAACCCGCTCATCGGCAATGCAGGCGTGTCCGCCGTGCCCGACTCGGCCCGCATCTCGCAGATTGTAGGTCTGGAATATGACCCGACCAACTACCTGCTGATGCACGCCATGGGCCCGAACGTGGCAGGTGTCATCGGTTCGGCCATCGCCGCAGGTATCCTGTTGGGCTTCCTGATTTAAAGCTTGATATTGATTAATCCAAGAAGGCGCGGATTGCACGGAGAAATCCGCGCCTTTTTGTTTCCTTATCATCCATCTATCTATAAATAGGAATTTAGTTTAGGCGCGGATTACACGGATTTCACGGATTTATTATTTATATAGCCAATGGAATCCAGTGTTTTACAGTGAAAAGATTATCCGTGAAATCCGCGTAATCCGCGCCTAAAATCCACCGATAAATTTAATTTTGTACACCACTTATGAAAAAGAATCTTTTACTTTCCGGCGTGCTGGGCCTGTTGGCGCTGGACACGCTCCAGGCACAGGACTTCCGCCTGAGCCCCCTTCCCCAAGTGTATGAAGCGCAAGAGGACAGCATCGGCATCCCGACACAATACCGCTTGCAGACTTCGCTGGAGGCCACCTCTCCAACCCTGACCTTGCTGCGCAACCTGCTTCCGGGCGAGACCCAAGGAGCCAAGTTCCAAATCCGCATCGGCATCCGGGGCGACAAGAGTGTCAAGAAGTTCAATCGATACATTCCCCAACAGGCCGAAGGCTATTACCTGAAGATAGACAAGAACAACATCGTCATCGCCGCCAACGACGAACGCGGTGCCTACTACGGTGTGCAGACCTTGGCACAGCTCCTCACCTTGGGCAAGCTCCCGATGGTGGAGATCGCGGACTATCCCGACATTCCCTACCGCGGTGTGGTGGAAGGTTTCTACGGCCAACCCTGGAGCCACGAGGCACGCCTCAGCCAACTGGACTTCTACGGACGCAACAAGATGAACGTCTACATCTACGGTCCCAAGGACGATCCCTACCACAGCACGCCCAACTGGCGCAAACCTTATCCTGAAAAGGAGGCCAAGCAGCTGCAGGAACTGGTGGAACGCGCCAAGCAGAACAACGTCATCTTCTACTGGGCCATCCATCCGGGACAGGACATCAAGTGGAACGACGAGGACCGCGACCTGCTCCTGAAGAAGTTTGAAAGCATGTACCAACTGGGCGTGCGCGGCTTTGCCGTCTTCTTCGACGACATCAGCGGCGAGGGCACCAAGGCGGACAAGCAGGCCGAACTGCTGAACTACATCGACGAGCACTTCATCCAGGTGAAGGACGATGTGTCGCCCCTCATCATGTGTCCCACGGAATACAACAAGTCGTGGACCAACCTGAAGGGTGGCTACCTCACCACGCTGGGCGAGAAGCTGAACCCCGACATCCAGGTGATGTGGACGGGCGACCGCGTGGTGGCCACCATCGACAAGCAGACGATGGAGTTCATCAACCCGCTGATCCAGCGCAAGGCATACATCTGGTGGAACTTCCCCGTGTCCGACTACGTGCAGGACCGCATCCTCATGGGACCCGTCTACGGCAACGGCACGGACATCAAGGACGACATGACCGCCTTTGTCTCCAACCCCATGGAACACGCCGAGGCGTCGAAGATTGCCCTCTATGGCGTGGCCGACTACACCTGGAACCTGGAAGACTATGACAGTCAGCAGTCCTGGGAGCACGCCCTCCGCGTCCTCATGCCCCGCAACGCCGAGTATCTGCGGACCTTTGCCATCCACAGCTCGGACCTGGGCAAGAACAACCACAAACTCCGCCGCGAGGAGTCGCAGAACATCCGGCCTGCCCTGGAAGCCCTCTGCAAGAGTTATAAGGAAAGCGGGAAGAGGGACTGGGAAGCCTTTGCCCAAGTGCGGAAAGAGTGCGAGGCCATCTGCGAGGCGGCCGACAAGCTGATTGCCTCCGACGAGAATCCCGCCCTCTTGGCTGAAATCACCCCGTGGCTCATCTACTTCAAGCAACTGGGCCTGTACGGGCAAGCCGTGTTGCATGCCCTGGAAGTGAAGAAGGACGGCAGACAATCCTTGGAGTGCGCCCTGGAGAAAGCCCGCCTCCAGCGCACCTGGATGGAGCAGACCGGCAAGCATCTCAACGAAAAGGCCACCCAGCCCGGCGTGAAGTGCGGAGACAGATACCTGCTGCCCGCCTTTGACGAACTGCTGGAAGCAGCATCCAAGTAAGCTACCCCCATCTCCATAGAGCGCGGAGGGTGTGCAGCGGCTGCACCCTCCGCGCTTTCTTACATTTGTTTTTAGGCGCGGATTACGCGGATTTCACGGATAATTTTCATGGAAAAACAGTGGGTTCCATTGACCATACAAATAATTCATCCGTGAAATCCGCGTAATCCGCGCCTAAATTTACCGACCCCGTCATACGCCCCACATATTATCATATTATAACCCCAAAACAACCTAATATGATAGTAGCTTATTTAAGAGTCAGTACGGGCAAGCAATTCTTGTCCAACCAGCAGGAGGAAATACGGCGGTACGCCGAGAGTAGAAATTGGACGATAGACCAATGGGTGACGGAAGTGGCAAGCGGCAGCCGGAAAGGGAGCGACCGCAAACTGGGCGCCTTGCTGCAGCAGATGAAGCGGGGAGACACGCTCATCGTCACCGAAGTGTCGCGCCTCAGCCGCACCCTGACAGAGATCATGTCCATCATGGGCTTTTGCCTGAAGAAGGGCATCAAACTCTACACCATCAAAGAGGGATATTCATTCGACAATTCCATCAACAGCAAGGTGCTTTGCTTCGCCTTCGGACTGGTGGCGGAGATAGAGCGCAACCTCATCTCCATGCGCACCCGCGAAGCACTGGCCCTGCGCAAGGCGGAAGGCGTCGTCCTGGGACGGAGAAAAGGCAGCTACACCAAGCGAAACAGATTGGCGGACCACCTGGCGCAAGTGGTCAAGATGCTGAAAGAGGACAAATCGGTGGCGGACATCTGCCGGCATTTCCAAGTGTCCAGGGACACGTTTGCCAAGTTCAGGAATGAACATCCCGAAGTACAGAAAGCCTTGGACAACAAGAAAAAAAGACGGAAACGGGCAAGTGACAAATGATTGATTAATCGTTCGTTTACGGCGGCAAAGGTAAGCATATTTCTCCAAACGACAAACATTTTACCAATAAAATATTGTCATTTTGTTACTTATGGCTTTTATTCCCCCTTTTACATACTGACTAAAAGGGGGCCTTTCCGATATGCCGATTAAACGAACGATTAAACAGTAAACAGGCTCTACCTTACAGAGAATAATTCTCTCATTTTTAAGATGATATCACTACTGTCCACTAAAAAATGGACAAGGTTAAAAATTAAATAAATTCGGTT
>CALNEX010000114.1 GCA_939791845.1 uncultured Mediterranea sp.
AGCATTTTATCCTCAAAGCACTTTTCTCAAAAGTCTTTCTTGGTTTTCTCAAAAGTTTTCATTCTACGCTTTATTTATCCCGGCTTTAAGCGGGGATACCGCCGCCCGTGCCCGGAGGTACAGCCGCCCGTGGACGGAGGTACGGCTGTCCACGGGCGGCAGTACCGCTGTCCAAACGCGGCGACATACCCCCTACCCGACCTGCCAAGTCAGCACGAAATCGGGATGCAACAAGTAGTGTATGAAGAATGTTCGCCGCGCCGCTGTCTTGTATTCGCGGGCATGGAAAACGCCCTGACGGACGGGCGTGAAAGGAAATATCCGCAGATGCTCCTGGAAATCCACCGCCTCACTGTCCAAGCACTTGAACATCGTCTCCTTGGCCGACCAATGCAACAGGAGGCTCCACGTGCCATCCCCTTCGAAAAGCACCGCCGACTCGTCGGCACGCATGAAGCGGGAAGCCACCTTGTGCACACGCGGGCCGTATTGCTCGATGTCTATGCCCACCGGCTTCTGTCCCAAAATGACTGCCACATAACCCCGTGTATGCGAGATGCTGATGAAAGTGGAGGCATCACGAAGATAAGGCTTCCCCGAAGACTGATAAAGGATTTCACAATCATCACCCGCCAATTCGCGCAGCAAGGCCCGCGCCGACAGCCACTCTTGTCTGCGGTGGGGAGCCTGGAAACGGCTTTCGGCCTCGGCCACCATGGCCGGAGGCAAGAGGGCGCACAACTCCTCATGGCTCTCGCCCATCTGCCAGACGCCCCATTGGGAGACAGTATCGTTATGCTTCAGAATCAACGGCATCAGGCTCTACGGGCTGGGGATTGATGGTGAATTTGACTTTCAGGATGCGGCGATTGTCCATCTCCAGCACCTCGAACTCATAGCGGCCATGGACGACCTTCTCGTGCAGGGCGGGAAATTCCCCCTTCAGCTCCAGCAACAGGCCGGCCAAAGTATCGGCATCGCCGGCCACCCCGTCAAACTCGTCCTCGTCTATCCGGGTGATTTTATAGAAATCTATCAGCTGGGTCTTGGCCTCGAATATCCAGGTATGGTCGTTCAAGGTGACGTAGGTGCGCTCCTCGTCATCGTATTCATCGCGGATTTCGCCCACGATTTCCTCAATGACGTCCTCCATCGTCACCAAACCCGACGTGCCGCCGAACTCGTCCACCACGATGGCGATGTGGATTTTGTTGGCCTGGAAGTCGCGCAAGAGCTCGTCTATCATCTTTGTCTCGGGCACGAAATAGGCCGGACGAATCAGGGATTGCCAACGGAAATTGTCGCCCTTGGACAGGTGGGGCAGCAAGTCCTTGATATAGAGGATGCCCTTGATATTGTCCTGGGTCTCGCCATAAACGGGGATGCGCGAATAGACATTCTCCTCGATGCACTTCAGCACCTCCTTGAAAGGCGTGTGGATTTCCAGGGCCACCATATCCAGCCGGGAAGTCATAATCTCCTTGGCCGTCTCCTCGCCAAAACGGATGATGCCCTCCAGGATGTTGTTGCCTTCAGACAGTTCCGCCTTGTCCGTCAGCTCCAAGGCATGCGAAAGGTCGTCCACCGAGAGGGCACGTCCCCGCCTGCGGACTACATACCTGTCCCACAACGCCGTGGAGCGTATCATCACCGAAGCCAACGGATAGACAGCCGAGCGGCACACCTCCAAGCCCGGCGCGGAGAAACGGCAAAATGCCAATGCCCGCTGGGCGGAAAACATCTTCGGCACCATCTCGCCAAACAATAGGATGAGAAAAGTCAGGGCCACAGTCAGCACCACCAACGGCACCCAAGGGGTAAAGAAATGGAATACACTGGCAAAGAAGAAATTGCAAAGGATAATGACCGCCACATTGGCCAGATTGTTGACAACCAAAATGGTGGCCAACAGGCGTTTCGTGTCCGCAAGCAACTCGGCTATCCGCACATCGGAGGGATGCTTCCTTTCCTCCACCTCCCCCCGTTCGGAGGGGGACAATGAGAAGAAGGCTATCTCGGAAGCCGAAGCAAAGCCGGACAACAACAAAAGAACCGCCGCACACACAAGAGCGGCCACAGCCGAAGCCGAAGGGGCGGTGACAGACACGTTTCCAAACCAATCTGCCACCTGAACTAAACAAGCGTCTGGGTCCAAAGAATTTCGTATTAGTTAAACAAATCAGAACGGCAAATCGTCCGTCCCATTATCGGATGCCGCCGGTTGCCGTTGCACAGGCTGTTGCGGCTGAGGAGCCGCCTGCTGGGCCGGGGCGGCCTTGGGAGTCAGCATCTCCATATTGTCGACAAAAATCTCCGTCACATAACGTTTGGCCCCCGTCTGGTCGTCATACGAGCGGGTGCGGATTTTACCCTCCACATAGAGCTTGTCGCCCTTGTGCACGTATTTCTCGGCAGTTTCGGCCAGGCCACGCCACAAAACAAGGTTATGCCACTCCGTACGCTCGGGCACCTGCGTGCCATTGGACAGCGTATAAGCACGGTCTGACGTCGCCAAAGGGAAAGTAGCCACGGCAACACCCGTGTCCAGGTATCTCACTTCCGGATCACGCCCCACATTTCCCAACAATATCACTTTATTTACAGACATACGTATCGTATTTTAGGTTTCTGTGCCAAAATTAACGAGAATATCCGCATCTTGCAAGAATCACCCCTTGTTTTTTAGAAGTTTTTCCAAGAAGGCGTGTACCAACCGGGGCAAGGCATAGGCATCCAAATCGGCCACCGGCACACGCAGGAAGCCCGGAAACACGGAGGATTCCGGCAACAAGACCTCGTAGAAATTGGCGTGAATGATGCGATGGGACAAGACGTGTTTCACTCCGCGAGACAAAGGGCGCACCTCCGCACTGCTTTGCCCCTGCAAAAAGTCTGCAAAGGCACGGCTTCCCAAGAACTCCTCCGCACTCAGGTCCTTCGCGGTCTCCACGAGCGGCAATTCATACAGGTTCTGCCAGATGTCATCCGCCGTCCGCTTGTGCAAGAGCGTGTCGTCACCCAGCCGCACGAACAGGTAGTTGAAATAGCGGTCCGTCACCTTGGTGCGGTGCTGCTTCACCGGCAAGTCCGCCACGCGCCCTCCGGCCAAGGCCGCACAACCCTCCGCCAGCGGACAGAACATGCAGGCGGGAGACTGGGGCGTGCACACCAAGGCTCCAAAGTCCATGACGGCCTGGTTGTAGTCGGCAGGATGCGAAGCGTCCAGCATCTCCTGCGCCAAGGCGGCAAACGTCTTCTTGCCCTCCGTGGAGTCGATGGGCGTATCCACCCCGAAGTAGCGCGCCAGCACCCGGTAGACATTGCCGTCCACCACGGCATAGGGCATCCCGTAGGCAAAGGAGCAGATGGCCGCCGCCGTATAGTCCCCCACCCCCTTCAAGGCACGCACGCCTTCGTACGTCGTGGGAAAAACGCCGTCCTCCATGCTCCGCGCCGCCGCCAGCAGGTTCCTTGCCCTCGAATAATAACCCAATCCCTGCCACAGGCGCATCACCTCGTCATCATCGGCCGCGGCCAGCGACTTCACGTCCGGAAAACGCCGCACGAAGCGGGCATAGTAGTCATAGCCCTGCGCCACGCGGGTCTGCTGCAGGATGATTTCGGAAATCCAGATAAGGTAAGGGTCCTGCGTGTCGCGCCAAGGCAAGGCGCGCTTGTTGTCACGATACCAGGACAAGAGGGTATGGGTGAATAGTGGGTTCATACGTGGTGCGCCAAAAGATTGTTTGGAAATGGGCGCAAACTTAGGGAAAATCCATGGAATATCCGACAGATTTCGGCAGATTAACGAATCTGTATTGAGGATTACCTGCCCCAAAGCACAACTGATGGCAAAAAAACACAGGAGATAGGAAATTATCGGAAAAAGCAACGCACTTGCTTTCCCAATGCGAAAACGTAACCATCGCGTCCATTGGCGCCAACGGCTATCCCAATCCCGTGCAGATGTCCAAGATAGGTGCAAAGGGTTTTCATGAGGTTTGGATGGCGACAAATGCGAAAACATCCTTCCATACAATCCTTGATGGAGAGATTATACTACCAAGACTTCTTTTCCATCAAGGATTTTCTCCGTCTCAAAGCCATGTTTAGCACGCTAAAGTCCATGTTTACGATGCTCAAAGCCATGTTTGAGAGGTGCATAATAAGACAAGCCGCCGACTGAAGCCCTGAAGGGCGACTGTCAACGGCTTGAATAACCATCTATGTCTGATGTCATTGCAACACCGGCACGTCTATCTCATCATGGCTTTCATTCCAATCATCCACGGTGATACTGCCCGAAGTCTCTTCTTCAAAGATGTCGCCGATAGAAACAGTCAATGTCAGTTTATTGTTAGCCACCAAGGGCTTTTCCAACTGCTGACTATAGTGTTTGACACGACCATCTGCCAAAGAGATATTCAATTGCAACTCCGGAGTACCGATGGATGGGAAAAGCATCACAATACCGTTGCTCATCTGCAAACCGTCGGTGGAGCGCACCAATGGGAAGGCCACCGTGCAAGGATCTCCGTGAGGCTCGGCGGTATAAGCGTTCAGCTTCTCATAGATATTGGTGACGCGCACCTCCACATTGGCAATGTCCGTGCTCAGTACCTTGCCATCCTTGTCTTTCAGAATGATTTTCAATCCGGCCACCACACGCTTCAGGGCCGTATCCAAGTCTTCCGCCCCCACCTTCACCAGATGACGGGCAAAGACCAGGTCATAAGTGGGATAGCGGGCATCACTATCGGACATCTTCAACAAGGTGAAATTCTGCTGGGCAATGTCCCCACCGATGCTATAAGCCGGCTCACGCACCGCAGGATAAGCATAAATGGGTTCCTCATACTTGGGAGTTCCCCAATACACCATCTCATAATTGCCGACAGGCAAATACAATGCACGGTTCGAATCGCTGTCATACAACTCGCCGTTCTCCACAAAATAATAGCCGTAAATGGGGCTTAACTTGCTGTTGACATAATTGCCGTAGTAAACGGAAGTCCCCTCCACGCAGGGGGATATGCTCAACACGCCGGTAAAAGGTTTGTTACCGTCACTGGTCACCACGTCCATATAGAGTGCAGGTGCTATCAGCTCTGTGGTTTCCTCGCCACCGTCAGGAGCGGAATCATCATCGCAGGCCACTGCAAATATTGCCAGGGCTGCCAATAAAAACAATTTCTTCATTTTCAGTTCTTTTATAGGGTTATATATGCATATAACACCCCAAAAGGCAAAATGTTCCGCCTTCCCGCGAAAATAAAAAGGGGACACACCTTCAACGGTGCATCCCCTATCGTAATAAGAGCAAATTTATTATTCAGCAGCAGCTTCAGTCTTAGTATCCTCAGCAGCCGGAGTCTCAGCGGCAGCTTCAGCAGCAGGCGCAGCAGCAGCGTTCTTCTTGGAACGACGAGTACGCGTAACTTTCTTGGCAGCCTTGTCCTTAGCCATGTTTTCGTTGTAATCAACGAGTTCGATGAAGCACATCTCGGCATTGTCACCCAGACGATGACCCGTCTTGATGATGCGAGTATAACCACCCGGACGATCAGCAATCTTAACGGAGATTTCCTTGAAGAGCTCCGTGATAGCATACTTATCTTGCAGGTAGCTGAACACTACGCGGCGCGAGTTGGTCGTATCGTTCTTAGACTTTGTGAGCAAGGGCTCAACGTACTTTTTCAGTGCCTTAGCCTTGGCAACGGTCGTAGTGATTCTTTTGTGCTTGATCAAAGAACATGCCATATTAGCCAACATTGCATTTCTGTGAGAAGCAGTACGACCCAAATGGTTGAATTTCT
>CALNEX010000115.1 GCA_939791845.1 uncultured Mediterranea sp.
GTGAACCGAATTTATTTAATTTTTAACCTTGTCCATTTTTTAGTGGACAGTAGTGCTCTGGTTGTTTTTTTAGGCGCGGATTACGCGGATTTAGCTTCGCTCAAAACATCGTTTGATTATGCTAAGGAATAGTCACGGATATTTTATTTATGTAATCAATGGAATTCAGCGTTTGGTAACAAGAATAATCCGTGGAATCCGCGTAATCCGCGCCTAAATCAGGTATAAACTAAATATGAACAGTTACTTATAAGGCGGGGACGGGCGTCAGTGCTTGGTGAGCAGCTCGAGCTGGGGCACGACGATTTCGCCGCGGTGCAGTTCCACGAGGCCTTTGTTTTGCAGGGAGTTCAGGGTCTTGGACACGTTCATGCGGGTTTCGTTGCAGATGCGGGCCAGTTCTTCCATCTTTATTTTCAGCGATTTCTCGCCCGTGGGCCGCTCGGACTGGTCGGCAATGAAGCGGATGATGCGGTCTTCCACATCGCCCGCCTCGAAAACCCGCAGGCGGCGGTGCAGTTTCTGGGCGCGGTTGCAGATGATGTTGAGGTAGTTCAGCCGGAATATCTCGTACTTGAACATCTCGTTCATGACGAAACGCTTGCTGATGCAGATGGTGTGCGTCTCCTCAAGGGCGGTGTAGGTGGCGGAGAAGGTCGTGTACATGCCGAACATGGAATACGGTTCAAGGAGACAGGGGGCCGTGTGTTGCTCGGTGAACTGGAACGAGCGGTCGGTGGCGGGTGACGTCGCGCTCAAGGTGCCTTTCAACACGAAGATGAGGCGGTCGCACTTGTCCCCGCAAGCGGCAATGATTTCGCCCGTTTTGTGTTTGGTGAAGTGTAGCTTGACTTTCTCCAGGATGCTGGTAAAGTCCTCGTGTGCCAATCCCTGAAAGAGGGGGAGTTGTAGCAGTGTGTCAAACATTGTGTCCATAATCGGTATTTGCCTCCTTGTTTGACGGCAAAAATACGCATTCTTGGGGGGACGGGGTTGACAACCCGCGCTTTTTTATCATTTCTTAATAATGCCCCGCCGCGTCAGCGGTTCTTCCAGAAGGCGGAGTAGAACATCAGCATCACGGCGAACATCTCCAGACGTCCCAGCAGCATGAGGAACGAGCTGAGCCATTTGCCGGCTTCGGGCAGTGCGCTCCAGGAGTAGGCGGGGCCATAGTTGCCCAGGGCCAGGCCCGCGTTGCCCATGCTGGAGACGGTGACGCTGAGCGCCTCCATGAAGTCCACGCCCATCAGCATGAAGAGAATCCATCCTGCCAGGATGCACAGCATGTAGAGGCAGATGAAGATGGCCACGCTGAGCACCACGCTGGGACTGACGGCTTGCCGGTTGACGCGTATCTGCATCACGGCGTTGGGGTGCAGCAGCTTGCGGAAGTGATTGCGGATGCCGCGCGACATGATGAGCAGGCGCAGGTTCTTGATGCCGCCGCTGGTGGAGCCGGTGCAGCCGCCTGCCAGCATGGCGAAGATGAGCAGCACCCACGTGAAGGAAGGCCATAGCATGTAGTCGTCCGTGGCAAAGCCGGTCGATGTGTGTAGCGTCACCACCTGGAAGAAGGCTTTGCGGAAAGCCTCTTCGATACCGTAATTGTTCTTCAGAACCAAGGCCACCGCGATGCAAAGGGTCAGTGTCAGGATGGAGCCCAGAAACCAACGGGTCTCCTCGTCGCGCCAGATTTTGCCGAACTTGCCCTTCAGGCACGAGAAGTAGAGCGAGAAGTTGATGCCCGCCAGCACCATGAAGATGGCTGTCACATATTCTATATAGGGGGAATTCCAGTAGGCGATGCTGGCCTGCTTGGTGGAGAAGCCGCCCGTGGCCAACGTGGCGAACGTCTGGCAGACGGAGTCGAACCACCCCATGCCGCCCAGCCAAAGCAGGATGGTCTGGCTGACGGTCAGGAAGAGGTAGATGGTCCACAGCCAGCGGGCCATGGTGCTCACCTTGGGGTGTATCTTGTCGTGCGTCACGCCCACCGCCTCGGCCGAGAACAGCTGCAGGTTGCCCCCCTCGCTGAACGCCGGCAGGATGGCGATGGCGAAGAACACGATGCCCAGGCCGCCAATCCAGTGCGTCAGGGCGCGCCAGAAGAGGATGGCGTGCGACTGCGAGTCGATGTCGTCCATGATGGTGGCGCCCGTGGTGGTGAAGCCGGACATGGTCTCGAAGAACGCGTCGGCCACCGTGGGCACGCTGTGGCTCAGCAGGAAGGGCAGCATCCCGAAGAAACTGAACAGCACCCACGTCAGCGCCGCCACGCAGTAGCCGTCGCGCTTGCTCATGCGCCGTTCGGCCCGCCGTCCTGCCAGCAGCAGCAGTCCTGCGGCCAGGGCGGTGATGCCCGCCGAGAGCAGGAAGTCCAGCCCGTCTTGTTCGCCGTAGCCCCAGGCCACACCCACGCACGTCAGCAACATGCACACCTCCACCAGCAGCAGCACGCCCAGCACGCGGCAGATGATGCGCCGGTTGATGAGGCTGTTGCGTTTCTTGTTCGCCACGTAAACACTGTCTGATATGTATCCTTCCATTGTTTGTCAAATGATAATTTAGTAGTCCCACCGTACCTATGCCCGCGTCCGTGTCCGGGTATGCCTGCGCCCGTGCTTGGGCGAGCCTGCGCCCGTGCTCGGGGGCATATCCCTTCTTTCCGGGGGAGTTTTGAGGCAAGTGGGCGGATATTTTCCCGAAATTGCGGTGCAATACTACAACAAATTGTCCGAAATCTGAAAAAAAACACGCTTTTTATTTTGTTTGTGCACATTATTTCGTACTTTTGGACGTTGCTACGAGAAATGTGGCACAAGTGAACCTGGACAATTAACCTTTAAATAAAGTACAACATGAGCTATTTACGATTTGACAAGACACTGATGACCAACCT
Organism: uncultured Mediterranea sp.; assembly: GCA_939791845.1. GTDB lineage: Bacteria > Bacteroidota > Bacteroidia > Bacteroidales > Bacteroidaceae > Bacteroides. The sequence goes on from CALNEX010000115.1 coordinate 2,903, forward strand.
TCAGGAGTCTTTGCCGCGAGAAATACTCCGGACAAACAAGTCGGGCGCTTATCATTGTACGTCGATTGTGGATTGCAACACCCGCAAGTATCATGGCTTGCTGGTGATTCCCGTCCCCAACTTGGACGATGAGAACCACGTGTTGCTGTCCTCACTGGACGAAACGGTGATTCAGCATGGCGCCGAATTCAACCTGGGACTGCACTACTATGGCAATGGCCACTTCAGCCCCAACGGTCACAAGTACATCCGCGAGTTTGATTGCGAGCACATCCCCGCCACCACCTACCGTGTGGGAGGCGTTATTCTGCGCAAGGAGAAGATTTTCGTTCACCATGAAAACCGTATCCTCATCCGCTACACATTGGTAGACGCCCATTCCGAGACTACCCTCCGCCTCCGTCCGTTCCTCGCCTTCCGCAGCGTGCGCGAATACACGCACGAGAATGCGCAGGCCAACCGTGACTACCAGCAGGTGGAGAACGGCATCAAGACGTGCATGTATCCCGGCTATCCGGAGCTGTACATGCAGCTGAACAAGAAGTGCGAATTCCACTTCCAGCCCGACTGGTACCGCGGCATCGTCTACACCAAGGAGCAGGAACGTGGCTACGACTTCAACGAAGACCTCTACGTGCCGGGCTATTTCGAGATGGACATCAAGAAGGGCGAGAGCATCGTGTTCTCCGCAGGCGTGTCCGAAGTGGCCACGAACAACCTGATCGAGACCTTCGAGTATGAAGTGGCCGACCGCACGCCGCGCGACAACTTCCTGCACTGTCTCACCAACTCCGCCCACCAGTTCCACAACAAGCAGGGCGAGGATCACTACATCCTGGCCGGTTATCCGTGGTTCAAGTGCCGCGCGCGCGACCTCTTCATCTCCCTGCCGGGCCTGACGCTGGCCGTGGGCGAGCAGGACGAGTTCGAGGACGTGATGAAGACGGCCGAGAAGGCCCTCCGCCAGTTCATGTCCGGCGAACCCCTGACCTACAAGGTGTATGAGATGGAGCATCCCGACGTTCTCCTGTGGGCCGTGTGGACCCTTCAGCAGTATGCCAGGGAGACTTCCCGCGAGCATTGCCGCGAAATGTACGGTGCCCTCTTGCAGGACATCATGAAGTACATCCTGAGCCGCAAGCACGACAACCTCTTCCTGCATGACAACGGCCTGCTCTACACCAACGGCGCCGACCACGCCGTGACGTGGATGAACTCCACCGCCAACGGCCGTCCGGTCATCCCGCGCACGGGCTATGTGGTGGAAGTCAACGCCCTTTGGTACAACGCCCTGCGCTTTGCCGCAGACATGGCGCGCGAAGCCGGCGACGAGGTGGGTGCCAACACCCTGGATGCCCAGGCCGAACGGACGGGCAAGTCCTTCGTCGAGGTGTTCCGCAACGAGTATGGCTACCTCTTCGACTATGTGGACGGCTATATGATGGATTGGAGCGTTCGCCCCAACATGATATTCGCCGTGGCCCTCGACTATTCTCCGCTGGACAAGGCGCAGAAGAAGCAGGTGCTGGACATCGTCACCAAGGAACTGCTGACGCCCAAGGGCCTGCGCACGCTGAGCCCCAAGAGCGGCGGCTACAACCCCAACTACGTGGGCCCGCAGACGCAGCGCGACTACGCCTACCATCAGGGCACGGCCTGGCCGTGGCTGTTGGGATTCTACGTGGAGGCCTACCTGCGCATCCACAAGGCCAGCGGCCTGTCCTTCGTGGAGCGTGCCCTGGTCGGCATGGAAGACGAGATGACCTGCCACTGCATCGGTACCCTGCCCGAGCTGTTCGACGGCAACCCGCCCTTCACCGGGCGCGGCGCAGTGTCCTTCGCTATGAACGTGGCCGAAATCCTGCGCGCACTGAGATTATTGTCCAAGTATAACAACAACGCAGAATAATAAGGAGGAGGAACAGCATGAAAGTCTTAATGTTCGGATGGGAATTTCCTCCCAAGATATACGGCGGCCTGGCTGTCGCCACTTACGGCATCACGAAAGGCCTGAGCGTGCAGGGAGACGTGGAGACCACGTTCTGCATGCCCAAGCCCTGCGGTGATGAAGAAAACTTCCTGAACATCATCGGCATGAACCAGGTGCCCATCGTTTGGCGCGATGTGGATTATGAGTGGTTGAAGGGCCGTCTGGCTCCCGGCATGACGCCGGAGACGTATTATGACCTGCGCAACCATATCTATGCCGATTTCTCGTACATGCACGTCAATGACATCGGCTGCATGGAGTTTGCCGGCGGCTATCCGTCCAACCTGAATGATGAGATCAACAACTTCTCCATCATCGCAGGCGTGGTGGCCCGCCAACAGCAGTTCGACATCATCCACGCGCACGACTGGCTGACGTATCCCGCAGGCGTGCATGCCAAGATGGTGAGCGGCAAACCGCTGTGCATCCACGTGCACGCCACCGACTTCGACCGCTCCCGCGGCAAGGTCAACCCCACCGTCTACGGCATCGAGAAGAACGGCATGGACTATGCCGACTGCATCATGTGCGTGTCCGAGCTGACGCGCCGCACGGTCATCAACGAGTATCATCAGGACCCGCGCAAGGTCTTCGCCGTGCACAACGCCGTCTATCCCTTGCCGCAGGAGTACCAGGACATCCCGCGTCCCGTGCACGACAAGGAGAAGGTGGTTACCTTCCTGGGCCGCATCACGATGCAGAAAGGCCCCGAGTACTTCGTCGAGGCTGCCGCCATGGTGCTGAAGCGCACGCGCAACATACGCTTCGTCATGGCCGGTTCGGGCGACATGATGAACGCCATGATCAACCTGGCCGCCGAGCGTGGCATTGCCGACCGCTTCCACTTCCCCGGCTTCATGAAGGGCAAGCAGGTGTACGAGGTCTACAAGGACAGCGATGTCTTTGTGA
>CALNEX010000116.1 GCA_939791845.1 uncultured Mediterranea sp.
GTTTCTTCTTTCTTGGCCATGCTTCTTATTTAAAAGTGATTAAGTATTTAGTATAAATTATATCATCATAAGAAAAATTCAGGTCCTCGCTCACCATCTTGGGGCGTTTGGCACCTTCTTCTTTCACTTTCTTCAGGACGGTCAGCGTGAAGTGGTTCTCATCTGCTTCCTTCAAGAGGCCTTGCAGCTTGCGGTGGTCCTTGGTCAGCACCTCCACCTCTTCGCCCGTGTGGGCCAGGTATTGCTGCAACACTTTGAACGGCTGCCCGATGCCTGCCGAGCCTACTTCCAGTTCGTAATCCTCTTGTTCACGGTCCAGTCTGGATTCGATGTAGCGGCTCAGGTCCACGCAATCTTCTATCCAGACACCCTCCTTGTGGTCTATTTCCACCACAATCTTGTCATCAGGACTGATGTTGACTTCCACCAGGAAGTAGTCCTTTCCTTCCAGCCATTCGTCAACGATTTGGCAAACAGTTTTCTTTTCTATCATAGATTAACGACCATTAGGAACAAAAAAGAGGAGCTTGATTGCCCCTCACCTTTCATCCATTCCGCTGCAAAGATAGTAATAATCTGTTCGGCTGCAAAATATTGATTGAAAAAAGCGGCGAATTGTCCGTTTTTTCCTTCATATTTGCCCGGTTATGCGTACCTTTGCGCGCTTATGAGTACTTTTTTACATACTACACGGGGTTTGGCGGCCTTCCACCTGGTGGCGGTTGCCATTGTGGGGATATGGGGGTTGACCTTCATCTCCACCAAGCTGTTGATAGGGCAGGGGATGTCTCCGCACGAGATTTTCCTGCTGCGCTTCCTGATGGCCTATGCGGGCATTTGGTTCCTGGCTCCCCGTCGTTTGTGGGCGGACAGTTGGCGGGATGAGTTGTGGTTGCTCTTGGGTGGTGTGACGGGCGGATCGTTCTATTTCCTGACGGAGAACACGGCCTTGGAGTACACCCTGGCTACTAACGTGGCTTTCCTGGTTTGCACCACGCCCTTGCTGACCACCTTGCTCTCGCTGGCCCTATATAAAAATGTGAAGGCCACGCGCGGGCTGATTGGCGGCTCACTGGTGGCGTTGGCAGGCGTGGCGTTGGTGGTGTGCAACGGCCATTTCGTGCTCCGGCTTTCGCCCGTGGGCGATTTGCTTTCCCTGCTGGCATCCTTGTCGTGGGCGGTCTACAGCCTGGTCATGCGGCGTATGGCCGACCGTTACGACGTCACTTTCATCACGCGCAAGATATTCTTCTACGGCGTGCTGACCATCCTTCCTGTCTTCCTCTTCCGACCTTGGCAATTCGAGGTGGCGCGCCTGTTGGACACCGCAATACTTTGCCACCTGCTTTTCCTTGGCGTGTTGGCGTCTTTGGTTTGCTTTGCCGTGTGGAATGTGGTGCTGAAGCGGCTGGGCACCGTGCCGGCCTCCAACTACATCTACCTGAATCCCGTGTTCACCCTCGTCGGTTCGGCCATGGTGCTGGACGAACGGCTGACGCCGATGGCCTGGGCGGGCGTGGTGCTCATTCTGGGCGGGGTATATGGGGCGGGCAGGTGGAAAGGAGCATACTGATTGTTCTTGAGAAGTGCACTTTCTTCCGTATATTGGTATGCGGGAAATTAATGAGACGGCCGTTTTTCCGATTGGCAGAAAGCTGGTATATTTGTACCCGGAATTTTTAAGCAACAGTTATAATCGTATGAAATTCATTTCCTGGAATGTGAACGGCCTGCGTGCCTGCAAGGACAAGGGCTTCATCGAAGCGTTCAAGCAGTTGGACGCCGACTTCTTCTGCCTGCAAGAGACCAAGATGCAGGCAGGACAATTGGATTTGTCCTTCGAGGGCTATGAGTCTTATTGGAACTATGCCGAGAAGAAGGGTTATTCGGGTACGGCCATCTATACCCGCCACAAGCCTCTGAACGTGACCTATGGCATCGACATTGAACATCATGACAAGGAAGGACGTGTCATTACCCTCGAAATGCCGGACTTCTTCCTCGTCACGGTCTATGTGCCCAACTCACAGGACGAGTTGCGCCGTCTGGACTATCGTATGACGTGGGAAGATGACTTCCGTGCCTATCTGCTGGCTTTGGATGCACGTAAGCCTGTCATTGTCTGCGGCGACCTCAATGTGGCGCACCAAGAAATCGACCTGAAGAATCCCAAGACCAACCGTCGTAATGCCGGCTTCACGGACGAGGAGCGTGCCAAGTTCACGGAACTGCTGGCAGCCGGCTTCACGGACACTTTCCGTTATTTCCATCCCGATCAAAAAGATATTTATTCGTGGTGGTCCTACCGTTTCCGGGCGCGCGAGAAGAACGCAGGTTGGCGCATCGACTACTTCCTCGTGTCCAAGCGGTTGGATGAAAAGCTGGTCAGCGCGGGCATACATACGGAGATTTACGGCTCGGACCATTGTCCGGTGGAGGTAGTGGTGGATTTGTAGAAATGAATGAAACACCTCGGGAAGTGATTGACAGGGCACTTCCCGAGGTATCTTTCCATAGGCGGATGCCAAGGATATTTGTTATGCTTCAAGTGCTTGCAGGATCATGCTCCAGCCTTTGAACACGAACCAAAGGGCTACCAGTGAGATGAGCCCTACTATCATGCCTGTCAAGGGGAAGAAGCCGATGATGCTGCCTGCCAAGAGGATAATCATGCTGATACGCAATTTGCCTGCGCCGGCTTGGCCTTCAGTGCCCAAAGTGGCGGATTGTGTCATGGCGGTGTAACCCAGGAACTCGACAATGAATGCGATAATCAGCAGAATTCCGGCTACAATGCTTCCCAAGAGGGGAATCCATCCGAAAATGACAGCTATGATGCTTAGGATGACGGCAATCTTCAGTCGGGAGACACCTTGTGCGCCTTTCTCGTCCAAACCGGATTTGAGTTTGCCCAAGCCGATAAAGAAGAGTACCAGGCCCACCAAAGCTGCGATGCCTGTGGTTATCGAATCGCCAATGCTGTCATAAAGATGCAACAGAATGGCCATCAGCACCAGGTAGGTGCCTTGGCTGGCTGGGCTTGCCCATTGGATGCCAAGACTGTTTCCGCTCATGAACAGGGCTATCAAGGCTGCTACCAATCCAATGTAGTCCAGCCAGTTGGGCATGCCCGGAATCAGTGACAATAAGCCACAAAGTACACCTGCACCTGCTATGCCCAAAAAGGGGGCAGGCATCTGCACCCCTCCTTTGTGAAAGGCATACAGAGCCAGTCCGGCACCCACCACGCCCACTGCTTGGCAACAGAAAGCTGCCACATCAAAATCGGGCACGCCCAATAATGACCAAAAGTCGGGCAACAGTGTGCACGCCATCATCAACATGCAGAATTGCAACTGCAAGAACTTCATCTTCTTTGTTTTTTCGTCCATAATTAGAAAGATTTAAAGGGTTAATAAATAGTTCCTTATGTCGTTGTCGCTTAAGGCGTTGGACCATAGCTTTGAGTCGCCCGGATGTGCCGGGAAAGATGAGTCGGGGGATAGAGGCTCTGTTTCATGGTCGTGTATAGTTAGAGAAGTCCGCTCCAAAGTTAAGGAAAAATTCTTTAATCGGCCATAAGAAATGCAGGTTATTTGCTCCCTGGCATCTAAAGTTCCCCTTAAGGACGGTATTTATGGCGATTTTATAATAGCCCGAATTCGTATCCTTCCTCTTTCAGGAAGTCAATGCCTCGCGGCAGGGCATACTGCAGGTTGCCATTGTTCCAGGACTTCAAGGAGTCGTGGAAGGTGATGATGGAGCCGTTGCGGGCATAGCGCATCACGTTGGCCAACACCTGCGGCGGGCGCAGCTTCTTGGAGTAGTCGCGCGTCACGAGGTCCCACATCACGATGCGGTAATGCTTGCGCAACACCATGTATTGTCCCCACGTCATGTGCCCGTGGGGCGGGCGGAAAAGCAGGGGGAACAAGGCCTGTTCCACCAAGGCGTCGTCTGTTCCTTCCTCGCAGGTGGCCAGCATGAATTCGTGGGCACGTTTTACATTGTCCAGGTATGGGTAGGAGGCGTGTTCAAAGCCTCGCAGGTGGTTGAAGGTGTGGTTGCCGATGCGATGCCCGCGCTTCACCACTTCTTGAAAGATGTCCGGATGCTTGCGTATGTTGTCGCCTACCAGGAAGAAGGTGGCCTTGATGCCCTGTTGGTCCAGCAGGTCCAATACCCACGGCGTCACCTCGGGGATGGGGCCGTCGTCGAAGGTCAGGTAGACTTTCTTCACCGACGGCTCCATCCGCCAGAGGGCACTGGGATAGAGCTTGCGTACTATGTCAGGAGGTTGCTCTATGAACACGGCATTTGTTATTCTGTATAGCCTATACGTTCCATGTAGTGGTGATACAGGCTGCCCAATTGTTCCTCGTAGGTCTCGGTCAGTTGGGAGTTGTACTTCCGCATTTGCTTCACTTCGGCATCCAGCAGGGAGAGGTGATACTGGCATTCCTTGTTAGAAACCAGGAAGCGGTTGTCATCCAAGCTTAGGTACCATGTGGCGTATTCCACGGCCTTGTCGGCCAGGGCTTTCACAATGGCATCGGCTTTTTCCGTCTCGCCCAGTTGATAGTAGGCTTCGGCCATCTGCAAGGCTCCGTTCTGGAAGTCGTATGGCACGTTGACGGCGGGAATCATCTGTTCCGCATAGTCCAGGGCGGCCTTGGCCTTGTCCTTCTTGCCTTCCCGCATCAGTTGCTGCACCAGTTGCGCGAAGATGCGGCGGTGCGAGTAGCACATGCGCAGGGCGTTCTCATCAATGTAGATGCCCGGTTGGTCGATGCCGCCGAACTTGAACTTGTGCATCAGGTTGTCATACATCTTCTCCGAGTCGAGGGTGACACCCGTCTTCGTGTTGTCAAAGGGCGTGAAGCGGTAGGCCAGTCCTTCCTGCACGAAGAAGTTGTCCATGCCCAGCTGGTTGTCCGAACCCACGCTGATGGCGATGTAGAGCGGCCGTTCCCAGTTGGTCTGTGCCAGCATCTCCAGCATCATCAGTTCGTTCTTGTACAGTCCTCGCTTGGGATGGTAGTTGCCGTAAGCATCCTTGGTGCGCAGTTTGATGGACATGTAGTCCGGTATGCTGTCGCCGGGAATCAGCATGCCGCTGCGGCGCACGGCTTCCTTGTCCACCTTGATGACGATGCTGTCCGTGGGGATGATGTTCAGGTCCTTGTTGTTGGGGTTGCGCACCCAGTGTTCCAGGATGTTCTTCAGCTCGTAGGGGTTCTCGCCGAATTCCTTCCGGATGTTCAGCAGCACTTCGGGATTGCCGGCCGCGGCTTCCTTTTCGGCCTCGGCATAGAGCTGGTCGATGCTTTTCGCCACTTCGGGGTGGATGGGGATGTATTCGTTGTTGCCTTCCATGTAGTCGCTGCGGTTCCACGTGATGGGCACCGAGGGGCTGTCGTAGGCCGGACGCTTCATCTGGTCGATGTACCAGTCCGTCTGCAGGTAGCTGAGATTGCACGTACGGGCGTCGGGGCGGAAACCTTCGGTCTCCTGGCCGTACCACAAGGGGAAGGTGTCGTTGTCTCCGTTGGTGAAGATGATGGGGTTGCCGCTCTCCTGCAAGGACATCAGGTAGTTCTCGCCGAAGTCGCGTGCCATGTAGCGGCCGCTGCGGTCG
>CALNEX010000117.1 GCA_939791845.1 uncultured Mediterranea sp.
GATGGGCTTTCATCCATCCGCCGCAGGCATACTGGTAGAAGTCGGTGCCCGGCAGGGCCGTGGTGTCCAGGTTGGCGAGGTCGATGCCCATGGTCTGTGCGCCGTCCTTGCCGTTGTTGCAGGCGGCCATGGTCAGGCACAGGGCTGCAACGGAAACGATTTGCTTTGCGTTCATAAGTGTAGAATGTAAAAAATGGTTGTTCCGGGGCGCAAAGGTACGCAAAAATCGGGCAGGGTGTGTGGCCGGAAGCGGAAAATGTCGTATCTTTGGCCACGCCTTGCCGGGCGGCCGCGTGCGTGCCCGGCGGGGACCTGTATCATTGTTAAGCTTATTGGAATATGAAAGACAAATTGCTTCTTCTCCTCCTGTGCCTGTGCGCCGTGTGCGGGCAGGCCGTCAGTGCCGCGGACGTCATCTCGCTGGACCGCGGCTGGAAGTTTCATCGTGGTTATCAGCCCGTGGGCGAGGTGCAGACTGTGGACCTTCCCCACACGTGGAACAAGGGCGACGTGATGTTTGCCGGCACGGACTATTACCGGGGCCTGTGCTGCTACAGCCGGCGCCTGCCCGTGCCTGCCTCGTGGGCCGGGAAGCGGGTGTTCCTGCGTGTCAAGGCAGCGCAGACGGTGGCCGATGTCTTTGTGGACCGCCGCTTCGTCACCCAACACCGGGGTGGATACACGGCCTTTGTGGTGGAGCTGACAGACCGTCTGACGCCCGGCAAGGAAGCCAGGCTGGACATCATGGTGAGCAACGCGCAGCGCATGGACATTGCCCCCATAGACGGTGACTTCAACTTGCCGGGAGGGCTCTACCGGGGTGTGGAGTTGCTGGTGACGGAAGACGCGTGCATCCGGCCGGACTACCATGCGTCGTCGGGCGTGTTCTTCACCCAGAGCGAGGTGAGCGAACAGTCTGCCCGCCTGAAGATGGAAGCCCTGCTGTCTGCCAAGGCCACGTCATTGGACGGCTGCGAGGTGGAGTTCCAGTTGTGGAACGACGGCAAGCAGGTCCAGGCGGCCACCGTCACGGACTTCAGCCCGGAGGGACGCGCCGTGGCCGAGACCACCGTGCCGAGGCCCCACCTGTGGGATGGGGTACGGGACCCGCACCTGTATCAGGCGGTTGTCATCCTTCGCCGGGACGGCAAGGAACTGGACCGCAGGGAGGAGGAGATAGGCTTCCGATACTATGAGGCCGATGCCGGCAAGGGCTTCTTCCTGAACGGCCGTCCCTACCGCCTGCACGGCGTGTGCCGCCACCAGGACCGTGCCGAGCGCCTGACGGCCCTCCAGCCGTGCGACCACGACGAGGACCTGGACCTTATCCAGGAGATGGGCGCCAATGCTGTACGCCTGGCCCACTACCCGCACGACAAGTACGTCTACAGTCAGATGGACAGGCGAGGGCTGGTGGCCTGGGCGGAAATCCCCTTCGTGAATGTCTATGTGGACACCCCCGCCTTCACGGAGAACCTGGAGCAGCAACTCACGGAGCTGGTGCTGCAATACTATAATCATCCCAGCATCCTGATGTGGGGGCTGTTCAACGAAGTCAGTCCCTGGTGGCAGGACGACCCCTCGGACATGGTGGCGCGCCTGAACGAACTTGCCCACCGCCTTGACCCCGGCCGGCCCACCGTGGGCGCCAGCGCCATCGATGCGGACTTCAACGGGTTTACCGACTGGATAGACTTCAACAAATACTTCGGCTGGTACGGCAACAACGTGTTCGAGATGGGAGAGTGGCTGGACCGCGAACATGCCGCCCATCCCGAGCGCAAACTCGGCATCAGCGAATACGGTGCGGGCGGGTGCGTCTTCCAGCAGACCGACAGCCTGAAGCAGTCCGAACCCTTCGGGCCGTGGCATCCGGAGAACTGGCAGACCTATTACCACATCGAGAACTGGCGGCAGCTGAAGGCACGGCCTTACTTGTGGAGCACCTTCGTCTGGAACATGTTCGACTTCGCGGTGTCCAGCCGTCGCGAAGGCTTCGACATGGGCCGCAATGACAAGGGCCTGGTGACCTTCGACCGCAAGATAAAGAAAGACGCCTTCTACTTCTACAAGGCCAACTGGAACCAGGAAGACAAGTTCGTCCACCTGGCCGGCAAGCGGGCCGTGAAGCGCACGCAACCCGTGACCACCATACAGGCCTTCAGCAACTGCGGCCCCGCCGAGTTGTGGCTGAACGGGAAGTCGCTGGGCAAGGCCACGCCCGACGAGGTGAACGTGCTGGAGTGGAAGGACGTGCGCCTGCACAAGGGCGAGAATCGCCTGGTGCTGAAGAACAAGTACGGCGAAGACAGCTGTACGTGGTATTACGATGAAACTCTTTGAGGTCCCGGTGGCATGAAAGGCAGGTTGGTGTGGATGTTCGCTTTGCTCGTCGCGCTTCTTCCGGCAGGCGCGCAAAGCTACATGTTCAAGCACCTGGAGGTGAAGGACGGCTTGTCCAACAACCAGGTGAATGCCATCTGCAAGGACTCCGAGGGCTATATGTGGTTTGCCACCGCCTCCGGGTTGAACTGTTATGACGGCTATGGCATCAGGGTTTGCCGCAGTGAGCCCAATGACACCACGACCTTGCCGGGCAACTTCATCTCTTCCATCCAGGAAGACGGCGACGGCTTCCTGTGGGTGCAGACGGACAACGGCTATGCCCGTTACAATCCAGCCACGGAGACCTTCAGCCGCGATGTGGGCACATGGCTGCGCAAGGCCGGCATGGAAGGTGGGGCCTCCTCCATATACATTGATTCCGAGAAGGTATTCTGGGTGTGTCTGTCTGGCAGCGGGCAGTTGTGGCGTTATGTACCGGGCGGGGGCCGGGCAGTGCCTGTGGCCTTCGACCCTCAAGGGGCGGGGACGTTGGTCTCTTTCGCCGAGCATGGCGATTGTTTGCTGATGGCGGACGAAGCCGGCACGTTGTATGCCCTGGACCGGCAAACCCTGCAGTTGAAGTGGAAGGAGGACGGCTTCAAGGAGCTGATGAGGTACGAAGGCCGGATGCCGCCACTCTCCCTCTATGCCGGGCGGTCCGGCCGTGTGTGGATTTATTGTGAGCGGGGAGTGGGCTGCTACAACTTGCCGCAAGGCCGATGGGAACAACTTCGCCGGGCGGACGAGCCGTTCGATGCCATACGGGCTGTATTGGAGGACAAGGACGGGCGCGTCTGGCTGGGGAAAGACCAGAAGGGCATCGAAATCATCGGACGTGACGGCCGTTCCACCTGCCTGGCCAATAATCCGGAGGATGTGCGCACCTTGTCCAACAATACGATAGAAGCTTTCTATGAGGACGAGGATGGCACCGTTTGGGTGGGCACCTACAAGAAAGGCGTCTCCTACTATAACGAAAGCACCTTCAAGTTCAGCTTGGCCGAGGTGGGGGATGTCCATTGCATTGAAGACGGCGGCGATGGTACCGTTTGGCTGGGCACCAATGGCGAAGGCCTGATACGGCGCAATCTGCATACAGGCAGTCAGACCCGCTATACCCATGCCCCCGGCGATGGCGGGTCGGTGTCGAGCGACATCATCGTGTCATTGTTGCGCGACAGCCAGGGACGCCTCTGGGCGGGCACTTACTACGGCGGCTTGAATTGTTATGACGGCCACCGTTTCCGGCATTATCGCCGGACAGAAGGCGTGCCCCATTCGCTGGCCAATGACAATGTGTGGGCTTTGGCGGAAGACAAGGAAGGAAACATCTGGATAGGCACGCTGGGAGGAGGATTGCAATGCCTGGATCCGCGGACCGGGCGGTTTGATTCTTACCATGCCGGCAATTCGGGACTGGCCTCGGACTGGGTGTGCAGCCTCTGTGCGGGGCGGGACGGACAATTGTTTGTGGGCACCACGGGCGGTGTCTTTGTCCTGGACTTGGCCACGCGTGTGATAAGCCGCTTGCAGGGCACGCATGCCGGCAAGGTGCTTTTTGAGTCCGAGCCCGTCAATCAGGTCTATGAAGACAGTCGTTCCAGGCTGTGGGTGGCCACTATGGCCGGTTTGAAAGTCTACGACCCGGCTCAGGATTCCTTGTATGAGGTGCCTGTGGACGCGGACTTTCCCCGCTTGCCGGTGCAGGGGCTTGCCGAAGACGGACAAGGCTGTTTGTGGGCCAGTGTGGGAGGACGGCTCATCCGTGTCTGGACGGAGACAGAGGTGGAGACGGGGAACTTGAGCTTCGATTTCCGTACGTATTCCGACCGGGACGGGCTGCAGAGTTGCGACTTCAACCAACGTTCGCTGAAACTGTTGCACACGGGCGAGTTGGTGGCCGGCGGGCTGTATGGCCTCAATATGGTCCGGCCGGGCAATATCAAGTACAACGGGGCAACGTCCAAGGTAATGTTCACTGCCCTGCAACTGTTCAACGCAGAGGTCAAGGTCGGTAAGCCGGTGAACGGGCGGGTCATTCTGCCGGAAGCCCTGAACAAGACGCGGGAACTGGTGTTGGACTATGAGGAAAATATATTCACCGTCTTTTTGGCTTCGGACAATTATGTCCTGCCGGAGAAGACACGCTATTATTATAAGTTGGAAGGCTTCAACGATGATTGGCTGTCCGATAGGGAGGGACTGCATCGCATCACTTATACTAATTTGGCTCCGGGCACTTACCGGCTGCGGGTGAAGGCGGCCAACAGCGACGGTTTCACCGGGGCGGACGAGGCTGTCCTGAAGATTGTCATCTGTCCGCCTTTCTGGCTGACACCGTGGGCGTACCTGCTGTATGCCTTGTTGTTGGCGGGTGTCTTGACCTTGGCCTATCTGCAGGTGAAGCGTCGGGAACGCAATAAATACAGGTTGCGTCAGCTGGAAGAGGATGCGCGGCGCAAGGACGAGCTTAATCAGATGAAGTTCCGTTTCTTCACGAACGTCAGCCATGAGTTGCGCACCCCTCTCACGCTGATCATTGCTCCGTTGGAGGGCCTTGTCAAGGAGGTGAAGGATGAAAACTTGGCCGGAAAGCTGAAGATGATGCACCGCAACGCTCTGCGTTTGCTGAACTTGGTGAACCAACTGCTGGACTTCCGCAAGAACGAGATGGCAGGGTCGCACTTGTCGCTTTCCGAGGGAGACATCGTGCCTTTTGTACAGAATATCTGCAATTCCTTCCTGATGTTGTCCGAGAAGAAGGACGTGCGTTTGACGTTCACGTCAGCTATGGATAGTTTGAATATGGCCTTCGATGCGGACAAGATAGGCAAGGTGGTGATGAATCTCTTGTCCAACGCTTTCAAGTTCACGCCGGAAGGTGGCAGCGTGACGGTATCTTTGGTTTGTCCGGCCGGACAGCCTGGCACTTTGGAGATAAAGGTGGCCGATACAGGCGTGGGCATCAGCGATGCCGACAAGGCGCATATCTTCGAACGTTTCTATCAGGCGGAGCACACGGGTGAGGTGCCTCCGTCCACGGGCAGTGGCATTGGACTCAGCTTGGTGCGCGATTTCGTGTCTTTGCATGGAGGGACGGTGCGTGTGGCCGACAATCCCGGCGGGGGAAGTATCTTTGTGGTTTCCATTCCTGTGAAGCATGTGGAGGTGCATGCTTCCCTTCCTGGAAAAGCCACGCGACTTTGCCCCTTTTGGCCAAGCAGGATTTGCCCACCTTT
>CALNEX010000118.1 GCA_939791845.1 uncultured Mediterranea sp.
ACATCTCTGCGTAATCCGCGCCTGTTTTTGTCTGTTGTCAGGAAAGGGGGAGAGGGCGTAACGTATCGTGTCTCTCCCCCTTTTGTGCTCAGGTCCTTTATTCGTTCGAACTTGTGGAAGGCCAACCCGGGTTTTGCGTCAGGTTGTCGTTCAGCAGCAGTTCTTCCGTCGGAATACAGTAGAGGTAATACTGGTCTATCCAGCCTCTGCCCTGCAGCAGCGGGTCAGGTTGCACGTAGATGTAGCCCTCGGTCATGGTCTCGTCTTTCAGCTTGGTACTTTCGTTGAGGATGCCGTTGGTGTTGACGCGGTAGACGGGATCGGCCGAATTCCACCACATGCCTTTCTCCTGTCGATTGACGAAGTAGGGAGCCTTGGCCCAGCGGCGCACATCATAGAAACCGAAGCCTTCGCCCATCAACTCGATGATGCGTTCGCGACGCACTTCCCACAGCAGGGGGGACACCTCGTAGTCGGGCATATCGCCGCTCCACCAGGCGTTGTTGCCTTTGTCGCGGTTCGGGTCGAAGTCTGCATCAATCTGTGCCACCTGCATCGGTGCCACGCCGGCGCGTGCCCGCAACAGGTTGATGGAGCGGTCGGCAGCGGCCTGGTCGAATTGTCCCAGTTCGCAGGCTGCCTCGGCATAGTTCAGCAGCACTTCCTCAATCTTGAAGATAGGTTTATCGGCATCGCCCACGTAGGCGTTGTTGTTGCTTTGCTCCCAGCAGTTGTAGCATTTCCACAGATAGTAGCCGGAGGAGGTGCTCAGCGGAGCCTTGTTGCCTTTCAGGTTGGGCACTTTGTCGATGATATTGTCACAACTCCAGTTGGCCACGGGCAGACGTTTCATCCAGCCGCTTTGTCCGGGGTTGCCCAAATAGGTGTCCGCGCCCAGCATGTCGATGTACATACGATACTTTTGGTAGTTCTCGGGATCCTGTTCGGCCGAGATGTAGCTCCATTTTATGTTGCTCTCATCCATGCCCTCGGGGATGTCGCCGGAGGCGTTCAGGTTTATGTAATAAGGCGGGGTGACGGTCTGATAAAGGCGCGGGTCACGATCCTTGAACACATCGTAGATGTCATGCGAGTCGCCTGCATACTGCGTGTTGTTGGGGTTGTGGATAGGCAGGCCATTTTTGGTCAGATACATGTCCACCATGTCCTGCGACAGTTGCATGGTCATCTGGTCGTTGCGTTCGCGGAAATTGAAGTGCGAGGTGAGGTACCCCGTGACATATTCGCGGTAGAGGATGACTCCCGGCACGCCGGCCAGGCTGGGCGATGTCCACAATTCTCCGTAGCCGGCGGCATCGTAGGACTGTGTGCCGGTGTACAAGGTGGGATAGCTTTGCATCAGTTCCTGCGATACGCGTACACACTCCTGCAGGTACTCCTGTTCGCCACCCAGGCCGTGGTATTTTCTCCAGGTGCCTTCGCGCAAGGTAAAGCGCGACAACACAAGTTGCACACAGGCCTTGGTGATGGAGTTAGCACCGTCGCGGTCGGTGAAGTCGCCGATGTGCTGTTCGGCCCATTGCAAGCGGGTCAAGATATTGTGGGCCACTTCGTCGCGAGGAGTGCGGGGGCCGTAGGCATCTTCACTTTCGGGATCTATCACGTGGTCAATCCAAGGTACGTCGCCGAAGCGGTTGAGCAGTTCCATGTACCAATAGGCATGGAAGAAATAGCCCACGGCCTGCCAGTGGTCTTTCTCTGCCTGGGGCATGGATGAGGTTTCCAGGCCGCGCAGCATGATGTTGATGTGGTAAATCCAGCTGAAATTCCAGCCGTTGCCCGACGAGGCTGGCGAGAGTTCCTGGAAGGCATAGTCATTCATGTCGTTGTCGCGGTTGGACAGGTAGCCGGCGTTGCGGTCGCTGCGGTACATGGATACGAGGCCGTATTCCTGCACCGATGTGCCGATGGTCGTATTATATAATAAGGAGTAGCACGGCCACATGTAGGCTTGTGCGGATTCGTAGGATTCGAACGCTGTCACCTCACTGATGGTCGTGGTGGGTGCCTTGTCCAAAAAGCTGTCATTGCAGGCGCTTGCGTTCAGCAGCAAGCCACCCAAAGCGATATATTTCAGTATTCTGTTATTCATGATTCGTAGCGTTTAGAGTGTGAGATTCAAGCCAAAGGAAATGGTGCGGTAGAAGGGGTATCCCCAGCTCAGGCGCTCCGGGTCATAGCCTTTGGGTAGTGAAGTGAATGTATGCAGGTTTTCGGCGCTGACAAACAGTTTCAGACCGCTCAAGTAGATCTTGCTCAGCAATGCCTTGGGGAAGGAATAAGAGAGTGTGATGTTCTTGATACGCATGTAGGCGGCGCTTTGCAGGTACTTGGTGGATATACGGGTGTTCGAGCCGCTGTTGTTCAGCATGCCATAGAGGCGGAACAGCTTGGCGTTAGGATTCTTGGCTGCCCAGTATTCCGGGTCGGCTTCCGTATAGAGTCCGCCTTGGTCGCCCATCGGTTCCCAATAGTCTGTCTGGTTGTAGTAGACGGGATAGAATGCCGTGGCTCCTCCGCCGAAGGGGAAGAGGGCATTGCCGCCCAGCCAATAGTCGCGCTTGCCAGTGCCTTGCAGGAGGGCTGTCAGCTGGAATCCCTTGTATCCTATGCCCAAGTTGATACCGAAGTTGTAGCGTGGAGTATAGTTACCGATGACTTTACGGTCGCCCGGGCTGTTCACAGTGCCGAGTCCGCTGTTTATTTGGTTCTCGTTGAGGTCATCGTTGAGGTTCACGAACTTCTCGTCGCCCGGACGTACATTGACGCCCTGGATGCTGGTGACACCGTCTTTCAGGATCCACGTTTCCGGTGATTCGAAATCGTCTATCGTATAGAACCCGTCGCTGACGTAGCCCCAGATGGCACCCAACTCCATGCCTTCATAGTAGTAATAGCCGTTCCAGTCGCCTATCACTTTGTCTTCGTTGGCCGTGTACTTCAGTATCTTGGACTTGTAATCGTAGAGGTTGAAGCCGATGTTGTAGTTCCAGTCACCGATGCGGTCGCGCCAGTTGATGGAGATTTCCCATCCTTTCGTACGCATGTCGGCAGCGTTCTGCATGGGGGCGCTGGTTCCTACGACAGCCGGGAGTTGTACACCGGACATCAGCATGTCGCGTGTGGTGCGGTTGTACCAGTCGAAAGTGGCGCTCAGTCGGTTGTTGAACATATTGAGGTCCACACCGATGTCGAAGGTTTCTACGGTTTCCCAGGTGAAGTTGGACGAGATAAGGCCCGGCGTGGAAATGTAGGTGATGTATTCACCGTCCTTCAACCAGTAGTTGCTGTTGCCGGTGGGTGTCATGGAGGAATAATACTGGTAATTTGCGATGTTCTGGTTGCCGATTTGTCCCCACGAAGCACGTAGTTTCAGTCCGCCGACCCATTTTTTCAGGGGTTGTGTCCAGGATTCCTCCATGATATTCCAACCTGCGGAGAAAGAGGGGAAGAAACCGAAGCGGGAGTTCTTGGGGAATTTGGACGATCCGTCGTAGCGTCCGTTAGCTTCGAACAGGTATCTGTCCTTGTAGTTGTAGTTGACGCGGTAGAAACCACCGCGGATGGCATAATCGCTGTAAGAGTTATTGGTAATGACACGGCCTGTGGCGCTGGAGAACGAGGGCGCGCTGGGTGCCACCATGTCATAGGCATCTATGGACATGGCCGATTCCTGCGTACGTTCCTGGTTGAAGCCTGCCATGATGGAGAAGTTGTGCTCGTCCTTCAGGGAGAATTTGTAGGTGCCGTAAAGGTTGAAGGCATTGTAGTCCCGGTGGCTTTCCTGCTTGTAGAGGTGGTCGCCTCCGGTTTGTGCCTCTAGGACGCCAAGCTGTTCGTTGATGTACGTCCAGTTGTTGGCATAGTAAGAATTCTGGCGGTTCCGTCGGTCATAGGTGTATTCGCCTACAATCTCCAGCCCCTTGAGAGGCGTGAAGATGGAGCGTAGGTAGACGCGCGTATTGTCCGTGTCGGTCAGTTGCGGGTTATTGTAAAGGATCTGGTTCTCAGGTGTGCCAATGGGTAATTCCGTTCCGGTGCCGGTCAATTCGGCAGGCATCATGCCTGCAGGATAGAAGGAGATGTGGTTCATACCGTAGATGCCGTCGCCGCTTCCCCGTGGTTGCGAGCGGTCGGCTACGGTGTAGCGGACATCCACTTCCTGCTTAAACCATTTGGTGATTTTGGCGCTCAGGAAAGAAGTCAGGTTCTTGCGCTGGTAGGTGTCACGGTCGTAAATCAGCGGGCCGTCCGACTTGGTGTATCCCAAGCCGATGCGGTAAGTCAACTTTTCCGTACCTCCCGTGGCCGATATGTTGTGGGTCTGCATGAAACTGGTTTCCTGGAAGGATTTGTAGACGTCCTTTTCGTGCAGATAGTAGGGCCTACCATCATCGCCTACGTAGATGCCGTCACCGATGGTGTTGAAGGATGACGGGTCGGCCTGGTAGGCTGCCAGATATTCACGCCACTTGCTCACCGAGGCACCACCGGCATAAAATTGGTCGGCAAAGCCGGCGGCCTGGTAGGCACGCAGATATTCGTCAAGCGAAGCCTGTTCGGGACTGTTGATGGATGATGAAAAACCGAAGTTGTTGTTGTAGCTTAAAGTGAATTTGTCGCCTTCCTTGGCTTTCTTGGTGGTGATAAGGATGACGCCTGCCGCAGCCCGTGCGCCGTAGATGGCAGAGGAAGCCGCGTCTTTCAGTACAGACACGCTTTCAATGTCTTCGGGATTTAGCAGGTCGATGTCGCCTTCCACATTGTCAATCAGTACCAATGGGTCCATACCATTGATAGACACTGTGCCTCGGATGTTAAAGGTCTTTGATTCACCGGGCGAGGCTCCTCCACTGACGGTCAAGCCGGGCATGGCGCCTTGCAGGGCATCTTTCACGCTGGTGATGGGGCGTTCGCCCAAAACATCGTCCATTTTTACTTGTGAAACGGCACCTGTCAGGTTCTCTTTCTTCTGCGATCCGAAACCTACCACTACGACCTCGTCCAACATGGCGGCATCTTCACGCAAGGTAATGTTTAAAGGGGTTCCATCCCACACGATTTCCTGTGTATTGTAACCAATGTAGGAAATCACTAATGTTTGTCCCGGTTTGACACCCGGCAGTGAGAAAGCGCCGTCTATGTCGGTGATGGTTCCCATCGTAGTTCCTTTCACACTGATGGATGCCCCAATCAGAGTTTCGCCTGCGGGGTCTTTCACAACTCCTTTGCATGGGTTTTGTTGCTGGCTCACTTGGGTAGCATACGTTGAAGCCGCATGCTTGGTGGCGGCATGGGGGCTGCCCCAAGCCGTTCCTGCACAGGTGAGCAGGATGAATAGCGATAAGTTCTTCTTGTTCATAACATTGTTATTGATTTTAGATAATATTTTTGCAAAATAAGCATAATTCTACTAATTTATAAAATCTTATTCGACAAAAGTACTTGCTTTTAACCTATTTTATTGTATTCGGATGTTGTTCGTTTCCCTTGTCTACTGCAGGTTGGTTTGTCCGTGTGGTGTCCCGTATGAATAAGACTAATATAGGTAGAC
>CALNEX010000119.1 GCA_939791845.1 uncultured Mediterranea sp.
TAGAGCAACGCATTCGTAACGCGTAGGTCGCCAGTTCAAGTCTGGCTAACGGCTCCAGAAAAGAGATGCGGATGCATCTCTTTTTTTATTTCTTCCCACCCCTCCAGGCAAAGCAACGGCCTTCTCGAGCACAAGCCCCGCCTTTTGCGAGCACAAGGATAGGCCTTTGCCAAACAATGATTCAAAGAAAATCCTTATCTTTGCCCCATGAAAAAGAATAAAAAGAAACTCATCTTACTCCTGAGCATTGTCGCCGCAGGCATAGGCATGGCTTGTGCGGGCACATTGGCTTATCTATGGTTCGGCCCCCTCTTCCGCCCCACAGATACCGCATACCTTTATATCGACCGGGACGACACGATAGACTCTATATATTATAAGGTGGAAAAAGCCGGGAATCCGAAAATCTTCATCGGCTTCCGCTGGATGGCCGCCTATCGGGAATACGACCGGCACATCCGGACAGGACGCTATGCCATACGCCCCGGAGAAAACGTCTACCACGTCCTGAGTCGCCTGCGCTGGGGCTATCAGGAACCGATGAACCTCGTGGTGGGCAGTGTGCGGCAGTTGGACCGCCTGGCCCGCAACGTCGGACGACAACTGATGACAGACTCCGCTGATATCGCCCGCCTCCTGACAGACAGCCTGCACATCGCCTCGCTGGGATACGACCGCCAGACCCTGCCCGCCTTGTTCATTCCCAACACGTATGAAGTCTATTGGGATATGCCTGCCGAGGATTTCCTACAGCGAATGGTGCAGGAACACGAGCGTTTCTGGAATAAAGACCGCCGAGCCAAAGCTCAAGCATTGGGTATGACGCCTGCCGAAGTAGCCACTTTAGCCTCCATTGTAGAGGAAGAAACCAACGCCAAGGAGGAAAAGCCCATTGTGGCAGGCCTCTACATCAACCGCCTGCAACGGGGCATGCCCCTACAGGCCGACCCGACAGTACGTTTTGCCATCGGCGATTTCGGGCGGCAACGGGTGACGTATGCCGACCTGACCCTGGATTCCCCCTACAATACCTACCGCTACACCGGACTTCCCCCCGGCCCCATCCGCATCCCTACCCCCGAAGGCCTGGACGCCGTGCTGGATTATGCCCGGCACAACTACCTCTATATGTGCGCCAAGGAGGACTTCTCCGGCCGACACAACTTCGCTTCCAATTATGCTGACCACCTGCGCAATGCCCGCCGATACCAACAGGCATTGAACAAACGGAAGATTTTCCACTGAAAAGAAAACGAACTATCAGCAAAAACCGTATATTTGCAGAATTATTGATATTTTCAACCCTGACTAACAAACCATGATGATGAAAAAACAACTCTTATTGGGAGACGAAGCCCTTGCACAAGGAGCGTTGGATGCCGGACTTTCCGGTGTCTACGCCTACCCGGGCACTCCCTCTACCGAAATCACCGAATATATACAAGGGGCTCCCGAAACCGCCGAACGGAAAGTACACAGCCGCTGGTCGGCCAATGAGAAGACGGCCATGGAAGCTGCCTTGGGTATGTCTTTTGCCGGCAAGCGAGCCATGGTGTGCATGAAACACGTGGGCATGAACGTGGCCGCGGATTGCTTTGTCAATGCCGGCATCACAGGCGTAAGGGGAGGATTGCTGGTCGTGGCTGCCGATGACCCCGGCATGCACTCCTCACAAAACGAGCAAGACAGCCGCTTTTATGGCGACTTTTCCCTCATCCCCATGTACGAACCCAGCAATCAGCAAGAGGCTTACGACATGGCCCGCTCCGGATTCGATTTCTCCGAACAGACTGGAGAACCGGTATTGATGCGTCTGGTCACCCGCCTGGCTCATTCACGCGCCGGTGTGGAATGCCGGGAAGCCCAAATTCCTCCGACATTGCCTGCCGTGGACGATGCCCGCCAGTTTGTACTTCTGCCCGGCATTGCCCGTCAGCGCTATCACGCCCTATTAGAGAAACAACCGGCATTGGTACAAGCCTCGGAAGAATCGCCCTACAACCTATATACGGACGGGACAGACAAGAGCCTGGGCATCGTAGCCTGCGGTATTGGCTACAACTACCTGATGGAGAACTATCCTGACGGCTGCCCGCACCCGGTACTGAAAATCGGACAATACCCCCTCCCCCGCAAGCAACTGATGAAAATTGCCGCCGAATGCGACACACTTCTGGTCATTGAAGACGGACAACCCTTCGTGGAAAAACAACTGAAAGGCTACCTGGGCAATGCCCTGCGTGTGAAAGGACGCATGGACGGCACCCTGCCACCGGACGGAGAACTGAATCCGGACATCGTTGCCCGCGCCTTGGGCTTTGAAAACAAGTCCACCTTTGCCATACCTTCCATCGTAGAGATGCGTCCGCCTGCTTTGTGCGAGGGATGCGGGCACCGCGACATGTACACCATCCTCACCAAAGTGCTGCGCGAGGAATTCCCCGGACATCGCGTGTTCGGCGACATCGGATGCTACACGCTCGGAGCAGGCGCCCCCTTCCATGCCATCCACTCCTGTGTAGACATGGGTGCCTCCATCACGATGGCCAAAGGAGCGGCAGACGCAGGCATCTATCCGGCCGTAGCCGTCATCGGAGACTCCACCTTCACCCACTCCGGCATGACGGGACTCCTGGACTGTGTCAACGAACAGGCCAACGTGACCATTGTCATCTCTGACAATGAAACCACCGCCATGACAGGCGGACAAGACTCGGCCGGAACCGGACGCCTGGAGAGCATCTGCGCAGGTATCGGCGTAGAGCCGGAACATATCCGCGTAGTCATCCCCTTGAAAAAGAACTATGAGGAGATGGAGCGGATTCTCCGCGAGGAACTGCTGTATCCCGGCGTATCGGTCATCATCCCACGCCGCGAATGCATACAAACATTAGCACGCAAGAAAAGAAAACAAGCAAAGTAAACAGCCATGAAGAAAGACATCATACTTTCAGGCGTGGGAGGACAAGGCATCCTCTCCATCGCCGCCGTCATCGGCCAGGCAGCCCTCAAAGACGGATTATACCTGAAACAAGCCGAAGTACACGGCATGAGCCAACGCGGAGGAGACGTACAATCCAACCTGCGCCTCAGCGACCGTCCCATTGCCTCCGACCTGATTCCCACAGGCAAGTGCGACCTCATCATCTCCTTGGAGCCGATGGAGGCCCTACGCTACCTGCCCTATCTGAGTCCGGAGGGATGGCTGGTGACCAACGCCGTACCCTTTGTCAATATCCCCAACTATCCGGCGGAAGAAGCTGTCACGACAGAAATAGACCGCCTCTCGCACCACATCCTGCTGGACGTGAATCAGGCAGCCAAGGACATTGGCAGCCCGCGCGTGGCCAACATCGTGTTGCTGGGAGCCACAGTCCCCTTTCTGGGCATTGGCTACGACAAGATACAAGACAGCATCCGTGATATCTTCCAGCGCAAAGGCGAAAACATCGTGGAGATGAACCTGAAAGCGTTGGAAGCCGGAAAACAAATTGCCGAGAGAATGATACAACCCCAATAATCAACAACTAAACAACAGCATTACATAAACCATGAATAGCAAATATTGGGAAGAAGACATAGAAACCATGCCTCGGGAGGCGTTGCGCGCACTACAGGTGCAACGCCTTCAAAAGACCATCCGCATTGCCTCACACTCGCCCTACTACGGAAAAGTTTTCAAGGAGTGCGGCATTACGGCCGAAGATATTCATTCCGTCGAGGACATACGCCAATTGCCCTTCACGACCAAGGCCGATATGCGTGCGAACTATCCCTTCGGGCTGGTGGCAGGCAATATGCGTGAAGATGGAGTACGCATCCATTCGTCGAGCGGCACTACAGGCACACCGACCGTCATCGTGCATTCCAAACACGACCTGGACTCATGGGCCAATCTGGTAGCACGTTGTCTCTACATGGTAGGCATCCGCAAAACGGATGTTTTTCAGAACAGCTCCGGCTACGGCATGTTCACCGGAGGCTTGGGCTTCCAATATGGCGCGGAACGCCTGGGAGCCTTGACCGTCCCCGCCGCAGCCGGCAACAGCAAACGGCAGATCAAGTTCATTACCGATTTTGGCACCACTGCCTTGCACGCCATCCCCAGCTACGCCGTCCGGCTGGCCGAAGTCTTTCAGGAAGAGGGCATCGACCCGACTTCCACCACCCTGCGCAGGCTGGTTATCGGAGCAGAGCCACATACCGACGAACAACGCAGAAAGATTGAACGCCTGCTGAATGTCAAAGCCTACAACAGCTTCGGTATGACGGAAATGAACGGCCCGGGCGTAGGATTCGAATGTACGGAACAGAACGGTATGCACATTTGGGAAGACTGCTACCTGATAGAAATCATTGACCCGGAAACGGGTGACCCCGTCCCTGACGGAGAAATCGGCGAGATGGTGCTCACCACCCTCGACCGCGAGATGATGCCATTAATCCGCTACCGTACCCGCGACCTGACACGCATCCTGCCGGGCAAATGCCCCTGCGGACGTACCCATGTACGCATAGACCGCATCAAAGGCCGCAGCGACGATATGTTCATCATTAAGGGTGTCAACATCTTCCCGATGCAAGTAGAAAAAATCCTGGTACGCTATCCGCAACTGGGCAGCAACTATCTCATCACCCTGGATACCATCCACAATCAAGATGTCATGATCGTAGAGGTTGAACTCAACAACCTATTGTCTGACAATTACATCGAATTGGAAAAAATACGGAAAGACATCACGCGGGAACTTAAGGACGAGATTTTGCTCACACCCAAGTTGAAACTGGTCAACAAAGGCTCACTGCCACAAAGCGAAGGCAAGGCTGTTCGTGTAAGAGACCTGCGCGATAACCAATGAATGCCCTATCGTCAGCCTGTGATAGGGCTATTGCAGGCTGACGATAGTACTATCATCATCGTGTGATAGCCCTATCGTACACCAAATCGAAAAGAGGACGATTCTTCACAGTGGAAGAACCGTCCTCTTTTTTATAGAAAGCCGCATCGATGATGTGATGAAACTCCGAATGACATGGTTTGAGTGCTCGTCCTCTTTGTAATCCACCGACTCAAAGGTTACCCCGAAGGGCGTGGCCCGCCATTGAGAAGCGAAGCTTGTCTCGGTATTTCATAAAAATTGATGAGTTTCCCGATCCAATCAATGCGGCTATTTTTTCTATGACAAAGATAAAAAGATTCTTTGAAAGAAACAAGAAAAATCGCCATCCATTTATAATATTTCAGATTTCAAAGAAAGATTTGCAATTCCATCTCTCCAGATGCTCCTTATGATACTGAAAATTCTTGATATCCTATTCTTAATGTGACATTCCGCTTTTTAATGAAAGTTTGTTACAGAAAATATTATTATAAACCCGTTGGCGGAATAAGGTCAATGTACACTTTATCCTGTCGGTCAGTCACACGGCATTGCGGGGGGATATCCCCGTCCTTGTCCGGAGATATCTCCGTCCTTGCTCGCAGATATCT
>CALNEX010000120.1 GCA_939791845.1 uncultured Mediterranea sp.
GCAATGCCGTGTGACTGACCGACAGGATAAAGTGTACATTGACCTTATTCCGCCAACGGGTTTATAATAATATTTTCTGTAACAAACTTTCATTAAAAAGCGGAATGTCACATTAAGAATAGGATATCAAGAATTTTCAGTATCATAAGGAGCATCTGGAGAGATGGAATTGCAAATCTTTCTTTGAAATCTGAAATATTATAAATGGATGGCGATTTTTCTTGTTTCTTTCAAAGAATCTTTTTATCTTTGTCATAGAAAAAATAGCCGCATTGATTGGATCGGGAAACTCATCAATTTTTATGAAATACCGAGACAAGCTTCGCTTCTCAATGGCGGGCCACGCCCTTCGGGGTAACCTTTGAGTCGGTGGATTACAAAGAGGACGAGCACTCAAACCATGTCATTCGGAGTTTCATCACATCATCGATGCGGCTTTCTATAAAAAAGAGGACGGTTCTTCCACTGTGAAGAATCGTCCTCTTTTCGATTTGGTGTACGATAGGGCTATCACACGATGATGATAGTACTATCGTCAGCCTGCAATAGCCCTATCACAGGCTGACGATAGGGCATTCATTGGTTATCGCGCAGGTCTCTTACACGAACAGCCTTGCCTTCGCTTTGTGGCAGTGAGCCTTTGTTGACCAGTTTCAACTTGGGTGTGAGCAAAATCTCGTCCTTAAGTTCCCGCGTGATGTCTTTCCGTATTTTTTCCAATTCGATGTAATTGTCAGACAATAGGTTGTTGAGTTCAACCTCTACGATCATGACATCTTGATTGTGGATGGTATCCAGGGTGATGAGATAGTTGCTGCCCAGTTGCGGATAGCGTACCAGGATTTTTTCTACTTGCATCGGGAAGATGTTGACACCCTTAATGATGAACATATCGTCGCTGCGGCCTTTGATGCGGTCTATGCGTACATGGGTACGTCCGCAGGGGCATTTGCCCGGCAGGATGCGTGTCAGGTCGCGGGTACGGTAGCGGATTAATGGCATCATCTCGCGGTCGAGGGTGGTGAGCACCATCTCGCCGATTTCTCCGTCAGGGACGGGGTCACCCGTTTCCGGGTCAATGATTTCTATCAGGTAGCAGTCTTCCCAAATGTGCATACCGTTCTGTTCCGTACATTCGAATCCTACGCCCGGGCCGTTCATTTCCGTCATACCGAAGCTGTTGTAGGCTTTGACATTCAGCAGGCGTTCAATCTTTCTGCGTTGTTCGTCGGTATGTGGCTCTGCTCCGATAACCAGCCTGCGCAGGGTGGTGGAAGTCGGGTCGATGCCCTCTTCCTGAAAGACTTCGGCCAGCCGGACGGCGTAGCTGGGGATGGCGTGCAAGGCAGTGGTGCCAAAATCGGTAATGAACTTGATCTGCCGTTTGCTGTTGCCGGCTGCGGCGGGGACGGTCAAGGCTCCCAGGCGTTCCGCGCCATATTGGAAGCCCAAGCCTCCGGTGAACATGCCGTAGCCGGAGCTGTTCTGAAAAACATCCGTTTTGCGGATGCCTACCATGTAGAGACAACGTGCTACCAGATTGGCCCATGAGTCCAGGTCGTGTTTGGAATGCACGATGACGGTCGGTGTGCCTGTAGTGCCGCTCGACGAATGGATGCGTACTCCATCTTCACGCATATTGCCTGCCACCAGCCCGAAGGGATAGTTCGCACGCATATCGGCCTTGGTCGTGAAGGGCAATTGGCGTATGTCCTCGACGGAATGAATATCTTCGGCCGTAATGCCGCACTCCTTGAAAACTTTTCCGTAGTAGGGCGAGTGTGAGGCAATGCGGATGGTCTTTTGAAGGCGTTGCACCTGTAGTGCGCGCAACGCCTCCCGAGGCATGGTTTCTATGTCTTCTTCCCAATATTTGCTATTCATGGTTTATGTAATGCTGTTGTTTAGTTGTTGATTATTGGGGTTGTATCATTCTCTCGGCAATTTGTTTTCCGGCTTCCAACGCTTTCAGGTTCATCTCCACGATGTTTTCGCCTTTGCGCTGGAAGATATCACGGATGCTGTCTTGTATCTTGTCGTAGCCAATGCCCAGAAAGGGGACTGTGGCTCCCAGCAACACGATGTTGGCCACGCGCGGGCTGCCAATGTCCTTGGCTGCCTGATTCACGTCCAGCAGGATGTGGTGCGAGAGGCGGTCTATTTCTGTCGTGACAGCTTCTTCCGCCGGATAGTTGGGGATATTGACAAAGGGTACGGCGTTGGTCACCAGCCATCCCTCCGGACTCAGATAGGGCAGGTAGCGTAGGGCCTCCATCGGCTCCAAGGAGATGATGAGGTCGCACTTGCCTGTGGGAATCAGGTCGGAGGCAATGGGACGGTCGCTGAGGCGCAGGTTGGATTGTACGTCTCCTCCGCGTTGGCTCATGCCGTGTACTTCGGCTTGTTTCAGGTATAATCCGTCTTTGAGGGCTGCCTGGCCGATGACGGCGGCGATGGAGAGGATGCCTTGTCCTCCCACGCCTGAAAGTATGATGTCTTTCTTCATGGCTGTTTACTTTGCTTGTTTTCTTTTCTTGCGTGCTAATGTTTGTATGCATTCGCGGCGTGGGATGATGACCGATACGCCGGGATACAGCAGTTCCTCGCGGAGAATCCGCTCCATCTCCTCATAGTTCTTTTTCAAGGGGATGACTACGCGGATATGTTCCGGCTCTACGCCGATACCTGCGCAGATGCTCTCCAGGCGTCCGGTTCCGGCCGAGTCTTGTCCGCCTGTCATGGCGGTGGTTTCATTGTCAGAGATGACAATGGTCACGTTGGCCTGTTCGTTGACACAGTCCAGGAGTCCCGTCATGCCGGAGTGGGTGAAGGTGGAGTCTCCGATGACGGCTACGGCCGGATAGATGCCTGCGTCTGCCGCTCCTTTGGCCATCGTGATGGAGGCACCCATGTCTACACAGGAGTGGATGGCATGGAAGGGGGCGCCTGCTCCGAGCGTGTAGCATCCGATGTCGCCGAACACGCGATGTCCGGGGAATTCCTCGCGCAGCACTTTGGTGAGGATGGTGTACATGTCGCGGTGCCCGCATCCCTCGCACAAAGCAGGCGGACGCATCTCTACGATGGAAGGTATGGCAAAGGTGGACTTGTTTTCAAAGCCCAAGGCGCGGGCAACGATGTCCGGATTCAGTTCTCCGTCCGGTGGCAGGGTGCCGTCCATGCGTCCTTTCACACGCAGGGCATTGCCCAGGTAGCCTTTCAGTTGTTTTTCCACGAAGGGTTGTCCGTCTTCAATGACCAGAAGTGTGTCGCATTCGGCGGCAATTTTCATCAGTTGCTTGCGGGGGAGGGGGTATTGTCCGATTTTCAGTACCGGGTGCGGGCAGCCGTCAGGATAGTTCTCCATCAGGTAGTTGTAGCCAATACCGCAGGCTACGATGCCCAGGCTCTTGTCTGTCCCGTCCGTATATAGGTTGTAGGGCGATTCTTCCGAGGCTTGTACCAATGCCGGTTGTTTCTCTAATAGGGCGTGATAGCGCTGACGGGCAATGCCGGGCAGAAGTACAAACTGGCGGGCATCGTCCACGGCAGGCAATGTCGGAGGAATTTGGGCTTCCCGGCATTCCACACCGGCGCGTGAATGAGCCAGGCGGGTGACCAGACGCATCAATACCGGTTCTCCAGTCTGTTCGGAGAAATCGAATCCGGAGCGGGCCATGTCGTAAGCCTCTTGCTGATTGCTGGGTTCGTACATGGGGATGAGGGAAAAGTCGCCATAAAAGCGGCTGTCTTGCTCGTTTTGTGAGGAGTGCATGCCGGGGTCATCGGCAGCCACGACCAGCAATCCTCCCCTTACGCCTGTGATGCCGGCATTGACAAAGCAATCCGCGGCCACGTTCATGCCCACGTGTTTCATGCACACCATGGCTCGCTTGCCGGCAAAAGACATACCCAAGGCAGCTTCCATGGCCGTCTTCTCATTGGCCGACCAGCGGCTGTGTACTTTCCGTTCGGCGGTTTCGGGAGCCCCTTGTATATATTCGGTGATTTCGGTAGAGGGAGTGCCCGGGTAGGCGTAGACACCGGAAAGTCCGGCATCCAACGCTCCTTGTGCAAGGGCTTCGTCTCCCAATAAGAGTTGTTTTTTCATCATCATGGTTTGTTAGTCAGGGTTGAAAATATCAATAATTCTGCAAATATACGGTTTTTGCTGATAGTTCGTTTTCTTTTCAGTGGAAAATCTTCCGTTTGTTCAATGCCTGTTGGTATCGGCGGGCATTGCGCAGGTGGTCAGCATAATTGGAAGCGAAGTTGTGTCGGCCGGAGAAGTCCTCCTTGGCGCACATATAGAGGTAGTTGTGCCGGGCATAATCCAGCACGGCGTCCAGGCCTTCGGGGGTAGGGATGCGGATGGGGCCGGGGGGAAGTCCGGTGTAGCGGTAGGTATTGTAGGGGGAATCCAGGGTCAGGTCGGCATACGTCACCCGTTGCCGCCCGAAATCGCCGATGGCAAAACGTACTGTCGGGTCGGCCTGTAGGGGCATGCCCCGTTGCAGGCGGTTGATGTAGAGGCCTGCCACAATGGGCTTTTCCTCCTTGGCGTTGGTTTCTTCCTCTACAATGGAGGCTAAAGTGGCTACTTCGGCAGGCGTCATACCCAATGCTTGAGCTTTGGCTCGGCGGTCTTTATTCCAGAAACGCTCGTGTTCCTGCACCATTCGCTGTAGGAAATCCTCGGCAGGCATATCCCAATAGACTTCATACGTGTTGGGAATGAACAAGGCGGGCAGGGTCTGGCGGTCGTATCCCAGCGAGGCGATGTGCAGGCTGTCTGTCAGGAGGCGGGCGATATCAGCGGAGTCTGTCATCAGTTGTCGTCCGACGTTGCGGGCCAGGCGGTCCAACTGCCGCACACTGCCCACCACGAGGTTCATCGGTTCCTGATAGCCCCAGCGCAGGCGACTCAGGACGTGGTAGACGTTTTCTCCGGGGCGTATGGCATAGCGTCCTGTCCGGATGTGCCGGTCGTATTCCCGATAGGCGGCCATCCAGCGGAAGCCGATGAAGATTTTCGGATTCCCGGCTTTTTCCACCTTATAATATATAGAGTCTATCGTGTCGTCCCGGTCGATATAAAGGTATGCGGTATCTGTGGGGCGGAAGAGGGGGCCGAACCATAGATAAGCCAATGTGCCCGCACAAGCCATGCCTATGCCTGCGGCGACAATGCTCAGGAGTAAGATGAGTTTCTTTTTATTCTTTTTCATGGGGCAAAGATAAGGATTTTCTTTGAATCATTGTTTGGCAAAGGCCTATCCTTGTGCTCGCAAAAGGCGGGGCTTGTGCTCGAGAAGGCCGTTGCTTTGCCTGGAGGGGTGGGAAGAAATAAAAAAAGAGATGCATCCGCATCTCTTTTCTGGAGCCGTTAGCCAGACTTGAACTGGCGACCTACGCGTTACGAATGCGTTGCTCTACCAACTGAGCTATAACGGCATT
>CALNEX010000121.1 GCA_939791845.1 uncultured Mediterranea sp.
GCCACGAAGGCATATCCTTTTCCCATTTCCATCAAGAACTTCTGCAGGTTGGCAAGGATGTTCTTCTCCAACTCGGTTTCCGTAAAATCCGAATTAGGCGCGAGTCCCAAGAACTCAGCTACTACGGGATTTTTAATAAACTCCAACTTATCACCTTGCAGAGGCGCGGTCAACGCTTTCATTTCTTTTTCCACCAAGTCTTTGTGTTGCGACTGCAAGAGGCGGAAATAATATTGCGAAGAAATGTTCCGCTGCAAAGTGCGCACGCTCCACATCTCTTTTGCCGTCTCGCGGGCATACCATTCTCGTGCCTCGTCATTGTCCACTTGCAGCAAGGTGCGGTAGTGTGTCCAAGTGAGCAATACGGATTTTCCACTCACCGCGTGGAAAATTTGAGGAAAATATTTATAGAACTGAACAAACTGATACAAATTGGTTTTTGTAAACCCTTTCCCATACAAAGCTGTCAACTCACGCGCCAAGCCTTTGATTATCTCACCGCCGTATGTTGCCCTATCCTTGCCTTTCAACTCTTCTTCGGCAATCCGTTTCCCCAATAGCCAATTACGCTCCACCATAGCCGTATTGACTGCCATATAAGCCTGATGGCGAGCCGCCTCGATAATCGCACGGCTATCACTCACCAAATCATTCGAATGTACATATTTCAATGACAATTCCATATTCATATTCATTCTCCTTTCTTCACTTTCTGTTGCGAAACTTGCCCGTCTGAACCAATGCGTTGCAACGGAATTTATCGACAACCACCGTCTTCACCGGCATTTCAATGAGGGAAATGCAATATTGATTCTTTGTGCAAAGATAGACATATTTCGCACACCCCCTATTCTTTTTCCCAAAATCAATCCAACCTACAGGCAAACTTGCTAACTTTGCACACAAAACCAATCCAATTTTTGATTTCAATCATAAACAAACCATTTACGAACCCCATACAATCCATGCAGATACTCTTAGCCAACGCCAAGATAATGTACGAGAAGGCCGGCCGCAAGCCCATCTCCACCCCGCTTTTCCAATCCATAGCCGACACTTTGGCCAATGAAATGGCACAGATGGACGTGGAAGAACTGGCCCGCCAACTGGACTGCAATGCCCAACTGGCAGCCATAAACCGGAAGCGTTACCAAAACTTTCACATCGCGGAGAAGATGCCGGCCATCCTCGCCTACAACGGACAGGCATACAAACATCTGCGTGCCCACACGTTGAATGAGGAAGCCTTGACGTATGCACAAGGGCATCTCTGGATTACCTGCTTCCTCTATGGCCTGCTCAGGCCCCTGGATGGCATTGTGCCCTACCGCATGGAGCACTGCGTCTCCCTGGAAGCCACGCAAGACAAACCCGTCCACCAATTCTGGAAAGACAAGCTGACGCAGGTCTTGACAGACAGCGTCAAGGCAGACGATGGCATCCTCATCCACCTTTCCACCGAAGAATATGAACATCTGTTCGACTGGAAGAGGGTATGCCGCGAAGTGAAAGTGGTCCATCCCCTCTTCTATGTCCGGCAGAAGGATGGCGGACTGAAGATGCAAGCCGTGTGGGCAAAGTCCTGCCGCGGGGCCATGACGAGATTCATCCTGAACAACCGGCTGGTTTCACCCCAAGAACTGGCGGCATTCAGCCATGAAGGCTTTGAATATGCGCCAAGATTGGGTGAAGAGTTGTTCCCGCATTTTGTAAGGGAGTTGTAGCAGTTATACTTCCATCGCATGGGAAGATATACTGACCTTGTCGGAGAAGTATATCTTCCGGGAGGAAGCAAGCATATCTGTTCCTAAAAAACCCAAGCCCCCATCCCTCCAAAGTCGTCCCAAAGTCGCCCCTCCTCCCTACCTTCTCCTTGTCCATGCACAAGGACTTGGTAGGGAGGAGGTGGAAAGAAGGGGCGACTTTGGAAGCAAAGAAACAGCAGGAGGGAGATTTTTTCAGCGGAAGAGGGGTGCATTCGATTTCTTTTTGCTATTTTTGCGGACTGTTAAGGATTGACCAATGGGAACAGAACCTACTACATACAGTTTACTGAATGCCATCAATTCTCCCGCCGACCTGCGCCGCCTGCGTGTGGAACAGTTGCCGGAAGTATGCCGCGAACTGCGGGAGGACATCATACAGGAGGTGTCCTGCAACCCGGGACACTTTGCCGCCAACATGGGGACGGTGGAACTGACCGTCGCCTTGCACTATGTGTTCAACACGCCCTACGACCGCATCGTCTGGGACGTGGGCCATCAGGCATACGGACACAAAATCCTGACGGGCAGGCGGGACTCGTTCTGCACAAACCGCCAACTGAAAGGCATACGCCCTTTCCCCTCGCCCGAAGAAAGCGAATATGACACCTTCACTTGCGGACACGCGTCCAACTCCATCTCGGCCGCCTTGGGCATGGCCGTGGCCGCCGCCCGCAAAGGAGAGACCGACCGGCGCATCGTGGCCGTCATCGGTGACGGAAGCATGAGCGGCGGCTTGGCTTTCGAGGGTCTCAACAATGCCTCCTCCACCCCGAACGACCTGCTCATCATCCTCAATGACAATGACATGGCCATCGACCGGAGCGTGGGCGGCATGAAGCAGTATCTCTTCAACCTGAACACCAGCAACCGCTATAATCAATTTCGCTTCAAGCTGGAGCGGCTGCTTTTCAAGATGGGCATCCTCAACGAGGAACGCCGGAAGGCGCTCATACGCTTCACCAACAGCATCAAATCGATGGCCGCCCAGCAGCAGAACATCTTCGAGGGGATGAACATCCGCTACTTCGGCCCCATCAACGGGCACGATGTCAAGAACCTGGCACGCGTGCTGCGGGACATCAAGGACCTGAAGGGGCCCAAAATCTTGCACCTGCACACCGTAAAGGGAAAAGGATACGCACCTGCCGAGAAGGATCCCGGCACTTGGCATGCGCCCGGACGCTTCAACCCGGAAACAGGAGAACGGCATGTCACCGATGACAGCCACCTGCCCCCTCTCTACCAAGACGTGTTCGGCGAGACACTGGTGGAACTGGCCCGACAGAACCCACGCATCGTGGGCGTCACTCCGGCCATGCTGATGGGATGCTCCATGAACAAGCTGATGGAAGCCATGCCCGACCGCACGTTCGATGTGGGCATTGCCGAAGGCCACGCAGTCACCTTCTCCGGCGGCATGGCCAAGGAAGGGCTTCAACCTTTCTGCAACATTTACTCCACCTTCATGCAGCGGGCCTACGACCACGTGATACACGATGTGGCCATCCTGCGCCTGCCCGTCGTGCTCTGCCTCGACCGTGCAGGCCTGGTGGGAGAAGACGGCCCCACGCACCACGGCGTGTTCGACCTGGCCTATTTCCGCCCCATCCCCAACCTGACCATCGCCTCGCCGATGGACGAGCACGAACTGCGCCGCCTGATGTACACCGCCCAACTGCCGGACAAGGGGCCTTTCGTCATCCGCTATCCGCGAGGACGGGGCGTGCTCACGGATTGGCGGTGCCCGCTGGAAGAAATCCCGGTGGGAAAAGGCCGCCGGCTGAAAGACGGGAAAGACTGTGCGGTCATCACCATAGGCCCCATAGGCAACATGGCGGCACGCGCCATCGAACGGGCCGAGCAAGAGAAAGGACTCTCCATCGCCCACTATGACCTGCGCTTCCTCAAGCCACTGGACGAGGAACTGCTGCACGAAGTGGGGCAACGGTTCACACGCATACTGACCGTGGAAGACGGAGTGCGCATCGGAGGCATGGGCACCGCGGTGCTGGAATTCATGGCCGACCACGGATACACGCCCCAAGTGAAGCGCATCGGCGTGCCGGACACGTTCGTGGATCATGGAAGCGTGCAGGAGCTTTACCGGCTCTGCCACATGGACGAAGACGAAATTGTAAAACAATTAGCAGAATAAAGACGTGAAAATCATCATTGCAGGTGCCGGAGCCGTAGGCACCCACTTGGCCAAATTGCTCTCGCGCGAGAGACAGAACATCATCCTGATGGACGATGACGAGGAAAGGCTCAGCGCGCTCAGCTCCAACTTTGACTTGATGACGGTAGTCGCCTCGCCCACCTCCATCAAAGGACTGGAAGACGTGGGGACCCACGATGCCGACCTTTTCATTGCCGTCACCCCCGACGAAAGCCGGAACATGACGGCCTGCATGCTGGCCAGCAACCTGGGAGCCAAGAAGACCGTGGCCCGCATAGACAACTATGAATACCTCCTGCCCCGCAACAAGGACTTCTTCCACAAACTGGGAGTCGACTCCCTGATATATCCCGAAATGCTGGCTGCCAAGGAGATAGTCTCCTCCATCCGCATGAGCTGGGTACGCCAGTGGTGGGAATTCTATGGCGGCGCCCTCATCCTGATAGGCACCAAGATGCGCGAGAAAGCCGAAATCCTGGATGTCCCCCTCTACAAGCTGGGCGGTCCCACCCTGCCCTACCACATCGTGGCCATCAAACGGGGCAATGAGACCCTGATTCCCCGAGGCGACGACGCCATCCGCATGAACGACATCGTATATTTCACCACCACCCGCAAGTACCTGCCCTATGTGCGCAAGGTGACCGGCAAGGAAGACTATGTGGACGTGCGCAACGTGATGATCATGGGCGGCAGCCGCATTGCCGTCCGCACCGCCCAATACGTGCCAGACTACATGCAGGTGAAGATTGTGGACAATGACCTGAACCGCTGCAACCGCCTGACCGAGTTGCTGGACGACAAGACCATGATTATCAACGGGGACGGGCGCGACATGGACCTGCTGGTGGAGGAAGGGCTGAAGAACACCGATGCGTTTGTGGCCCTGACGGGCAATTCGGAGACCAACATCCTGGCCTGCCTGGCCGCCAAGCGCATGGGTGTCAGCAAGACCGTGGCCGAGGTGGAGAACATCGACTACATCGGCATGGCCGAAAGCCTGGACATCGGCTCGGTCATCAACAAGAAGATGATTACGGCCAGCCACATCTACCAAATGATGCTGGATGCCGACGTCAGCAACGTGAAATGCCTGACCTTCGCCAATGCCGACGTGGCGGAGTTCACCGTGAAAGCCGGCTCGCTGATTACCAAGCACCCGGTGAAGGACCTCGGCCTGCCCAAGGGAATGACCATCGGAGGCCTGATACGAAACGGGGAAGGCATCGTGGTGATGGGCGACACCCTCATCCAGCCGGGCGACCACGTGGTGGTGTTTTGCCTGAGCATGATGATAAAGAAGATAGAAAAGTTTTTTAATTAGGGTAAAAATATGTAAAATAACCACTTTTTGTCATTTGGAGATAGCAAACGGACAAACAGATGTTTGTATCTTTGCAGACTGATAGAGAATGAAAAACAAGTAATTATTACACATTATATATATGTACAAAATCTAATAGATTTATGAACTTCATTTTTTTAGTCACCGTCGTGCTGACGGCCCTCATCTT
>CALNEX010000122.1 GCA_939791845.1 uncultured Mediterranea sp.
AATTTGGCGCAACTTTTTCAACCCAATTATTTCTGCAAAAAGAATGCCAAACCCGCATCTGCCATGTCATTCCGTAGTATCCAAAGTATTTCCAAAAAACATTTCGTTATAACCAGTCCCCGTTTCCCTATCAGCAAATTCACGAATCTGGTTTCTGAATGGACTAAAAGCGTATCAAAAAAGACATTACCTATTCAAATTATCATCAAGACCTTTGCGCCACAAGAAGACATTAACAATTCTTGGGATTAATTTCTTAATTTATCCTATACTCGCTATCCCACGACGGGAAATAGCCGAGAAACGATGTACTAATGTTTAACATAAGAAGAGAGAATTATGAGAAAAAAAGTAATGTTGTTTTTAGTGTGCCTGATAGCCGGGATAGGACTGGCCATGGCACAAGACCGCACCGCCACGGGCGTAGTGACCTTTGCAGAAGACGGAGCACCAGTGGCAGGTGCATCAGTGATGGTGAAAGGCACTTCACAAGGCACAATCACTGACCTTGACGGAAACTTTGTCCTCCGCAACATCCCGTCGGACAAGACTACGTTGACCATATCTTTCGTGGGTATGGAGACGCAAGAAGTACGCATCCAGCCGGGTATCATCCGGATAACCTTGGAGCCTGATGCAGAATTGCTGGACGAAGTGATGGTGGTAGCTTACGGTACAGCCAAACGCTCTTCGCTGACCGGAGCCGTCTCGTCCGTCAATTCAGAAACCATTGAGAAAAACATTGGCACAAGCGTGACCGGTGCTTTGGAAGGTTCGTCACCGGGCATCCAGGTGAACAACACGTATGGTGAACCCGGCTCCGAGCCCAGCATCCGCATCCGAGGCTTCGGATCGGTCAATGGCAGCAACTCTCCACTCTACGTCGTCGATGGTGTCCCCTTCAACGGAAACATTTCTGACCTGAACGCCAACGACATAGAATCCATGACAGTGCTGAAAGACGCGTCGTCCGCAGCCCTCTACGGCAACCGTGCCGCCAATGGCGTCATCCTCATCACCACCAAGAAAGCAGGCAAGGAGGGTAAACCCACCGTGACCTTCACCACCAAACATGGCGCCTATACCCGAGGCATCAAAGAATATGCGCGCCTTGGAGCCGACGATTGGATGGAAGCCGAGTGGACAGGCCTGAAGAACTATGCCATGTCGCTTTCCTCGTTGGGGTATGATGAGGCCACAGCATCGGCTTACGCCACCGAACACCTCATCGGCGACTTGGTGAAACGCAACATCTACGATGCGGCCGATGACGCCCTGTTTGATAGCGAGGGCAACCTCACCGCAAACATTCTGCCCGGATATACTGACTTGGATTGGGCAGACGAACTGGAGCGGACGGGCTATCGCCAAGAATACGGCCTTGCGTTCACCTCGGGTGGAGACAAGTATGACGTCTATGCTTCCTTGGGGTATCTCAACGAAAAAGGCTACATCATCAATACCGGATTTGAACGCTATACTGGTCGCATCAATGCCAATTTCACCCCAACCAAATGGTTCAAGGGAGGCATCAGCGTGGCCGCCACCTCGCAAACCCAGAACTACAATTCAGTGGCCTACAGCAGCTACTACGCCAACCCTTTCTACGCCATCCGCTACATGGCACCGGTTTACCCCATCTACGAGCACAATGCCGACGGCAGCATCGTGACCGATGAAGATGGCAACAAAGTGTTTGACACTACTTCGGACTACCTGGACAACCGGCATATCATCTTCGAACGCCTCAACGACGTGGAGAAGAACGAACGCCTCACGGCAGACGTCAACGCCTATGCCACGTTCATCCTGCCCTACGGCTTCGACTTCACGGTAAAAGGAGCCAAAAGCTATACAGCACGCAAACGCTCAAGGTATGACAATCCTGAAATAGGTGACGGAGCTGACAACAATGGCCGACTGAGCAACTACGAATACCGCTACGAGACCACCAACTTCCAGCAACAACTGAACTGGGCACACGACTTCGGCCTGCACCATGTGGACGCCATGTTGGCTCACGAGAGCTACCAATACAAGGCAAGCCTGGTCTATGGCATGAACACCAATATGTCGGTAGAAGGCAACACCACGATGGGTAACTTCACCACCAATTCCTCTTACACCGGCTCTGAGGACGAAGATGCCACGGAGTCCTACCTGGCCCGTGCGCGCTACAACTACGACAGCCGCTACTTCTTCGAGGCTTCTTTCCGTCGCGATGGGTCTTCCCGTTTCCACCCGGATAACCGTTGGGGTAACTTCTTCTCCGTAGGTGCGGCTTGGGACATCAGTCGAGAAGCTTTCATGAAAGATGTGAGTTGGGTAGACTTCTTGAAACTCCGTGCTTCGTATGGCGAAGTGGGCAACAACTATGTGGACAATGGCGGCTCGGTCAATTACTACGCTTACCAAGCCCTCTATTACTTGGACAAGAACGGCGGCAACGGCGCCCTCATCAAGCAGACGCTGTCAGCCGACGATATTAAATGGGAAACCACCCAGACCGTGGACATAGCCTTGGAAGGGCGCCTGTTCGACCGGCTCAACTTCAGCATCGGCTACTTCGACAAGCGCTCCAAGGACCTGCTGTTTGCCGTGCCCCTGCCTTCATCGGCCGGCGGGTATGTATGGAGCGATTCCGGAGATTACAACCTGACCCAATACCAAAACATTGGCTCGGTGAGCAACCGCGGCTGGGAATTGGCCTTCGATGTGGACGTCATTAAAAAGAACGGCTGGAAATGGAATATCGGCATTGATGCCACATTCCTGAAGAACAAGATATTGTCCTTACCCAATGGCGATGACATTGCCAATGGTAGCCTGAGACGTTTTTCCGAAGGACATTCCATCTATGAATTCTACACTTACCACTTCGTCGGTGTGGACCAGATGACGGGTAATTCGCTCTACACCCTCGACCCAGAACAGGCAGAAGCCGCATCGAGTGCCGGTGCCTTGGTCAGCATCAATGGCCAAGACTATACCACAGACACGACTTACGGCCTGAAAGACTGGGCAGGCTCGGCTTTGCCCACAGTCTACGGCGCCCTACGCACAGGATTGCAGTGGAAAGGGCTGTCTCTGGACCTGCTGATGACCTATTCGCTGGGCGGGAAGGTGTATGATTCTTCTTACCAGTCCCTGATGTCCACCTATGCCTCGAGTGCTTCGGCCCTGCATGAAGACATCCTCCATTCCTGGGATGGCACGCCAGAAGGCATGACAGAGACCTCTGCCAACCGCATTGACCCGAACGGCATCCCCGTGATAGACCATAATCTGTCCACATACAACAACGCTACTTCAGACCGCTGGCTGACGAATGCCTCATATCTGGTCATGAAGAATATCACCCTCTCCTACGAGCTGCCCCGACGACTGGTGCAATCATGGGGACTCCAGGGACTCACGGTAAGTGCCGGCGTGGAGAACGCTTTCACCCTCACCGCGCGCCAGGGGCTGAACCCGCAATATAGCTTCAGTGGTGAACAGGATGCCACGTATACCACGGCCCGCATCTTCAACATTGGCGCAACGCTGAAATTCTGAATGCCGACTTAGATACTGAAACACATATTTATTCCACTTAATAACGATAAACTATGATGAAGAAACATATCCGCCCCCTGCT
The DNA here is from genome assembly GCA_939791845.1 of uncultured Mediterranea sp. Lineage (GTDB taxonomy): Bacteria > Bacteroidota > Bacteroidia > Bacteroidales > Bacteroidaceae > Bacteroides. The sequence goes on from CALNEX010000122.1 coordinate 3,638, forward strand.
TCTCGGGGCATTGATCTTGGGACTGCAAGCCTGCTCGGACGATTTCTTGGAGACTACACCGACATCGTCCACCTCCACGGAAACCGTTTTTTCGAGTACGGAAAACGTGAAAATGGCCATCAACGGCATGGCCTACCTGATGTGCGTACAGCACAGTGCCTGGAGTCAAGGGTATTGCGGCGAAAACCGCATCAAATCCATCTACATGGAATACCCCTCGCAAGAGTTCCGCTACAACCACCATGCTGATGGAGCTATACACCCCGCGCTGGCAAGACACCAACGAGGGCGCAACGGACGGCATCGTACTCCGCCTGGACGAATCGACCGGCAGCATGCCTCTGTCCACGGTGGCTGAGTGCTATGCACAAATCTACCAAGACTTGGATGACGCCATCGGCTACTACACCGAATCGGGCTTGGATCGCAACGATACAGAAGTCTGGCTACCCAATCTCAACGTAGCCTACGCCATCTACGCACGTGCCGCCCTGAATCGCCAAGACTATGAGACTGCACTCGAGATGGCCCCGCAGGCCCGCGACGGCTACCCACTGATGAGCAATGAGGAATATGTCTCCGGCTTTTGTGAGCCCACCAGCGAATGGCTCTTCGGAAGCTATGCCGACGACAGCGAAAACATGTGGTACTGGACGTTCGGCACCCAATTTGCCTGCAATGGTTACTATGCCTCGAACGCCGCCTATGGAGCGGGCGACATCGAAAAAGAGCTGACCGACCGCATGCCCACGGAAGACGTGCGCATGAGCTTGTTCCTGACCGAAGACAAATTTCCCGACTTTGACCTGTATGACGGCGAAACGATGAATCTGACTTACGGTTTCTTCGAGGACGAGGACTTGTGCAGCCAAGCCCAGGAATACTGTGCCTCCATGACCCCGGCAGGCTTGGATGAGCCTTACCAGTCAGGAATTTACTACCTGAACGGGCAACTCAAATTCTGGGTATTCGGCTCTCCCGGCCTCTCCTACCTCTGCCATATCCGTTCGTCGGAAATGGTGCTCATCGAAGCCGAAGCCAACTACTTCTTGGGCAACGAAGCCGAAGCACGCGCTGCCCTGGTCGAGCTGAACGCCACCAGCGGACGAAACAGCTCGTACACGTGCGACAAGTCGGGCGAAGACCTTTTCCAAGAAATCGTGGATTACCGCGAACTGGAACTTTGGGGCGAAGGCTTCAACTGGTACGACATCAAGCGTTGGAACCGTGACATCACCCGCAAGTCCTTCTCCGAGGGAGGCAATTGCCACGATGCCACCGCCACCACCATCACGGCAAGCAGCTCGGACTGGACTTGGGACATCCCCGAAACAGAGACTGACTATAACACAGATATCGATTAAAACACATGCATAGCTCTATGCCGGAAAAGCGTTTCCGGCATCCACGACTTGGCGACCCCAGTCGCCAAGCCTCTTGTTTAAGTTTAACATTACAGGGATTCTTTCTTTACTCTTCACCTATACGGGGAAAAGGGAAAAAGAAGGAAATGGCGGAGCTTCTTCGTGAAGAAGAGGCTCTGCTCTTTTTATATCCGCCGACGACACATACCGGGGCAAAGAAGGCACATGCTCTTGAGTCCAGTCCCCGCCTCGGAGGACTCCAGTCCTTGCAGCCGAGGACTGGAGTCCTTGCAGTAGAAGGACTGGAGTCCTTGGCCTGGAGGACTGGGAATGCACTT
>CALNEX010000123.1 GCA_939791845.1 uncultured Mediterranea sp.
GCTCACCTCCCGCCATGGGACCGGCCGCCGCCCAATAGTCGGCGTAGAAGGAGGCGAGGCGTTGACTGCCATAACCGCCTTCGGAGATGCCGAAGACATAGATTTTACGCGCATCCAGCCCGTCCTGCAACATCAGTTGGCGCAGCAGCCAGTTCCACGCCCACTGCTTGGAGCGTTGCCACCAGCGGTAATATTCGCCTTCGTTGGGGATGCGGGGCACAAAATAGACCGAAGGGGCGTCTTCGAACAAGGTGGTGGCGAACTTCAGGCCGTTGCTCCACTCGCGCTCGCGGGGACCGGAGCCATGCAGGTAGATGTAGACAGGCCAACCGGCAGCAGGCTGTTCGCCCTTGCTGCCCCAATAGTAATCCATCGTGGCGGAAGGCTCCAGCGAGTCCGGCAGGGCAAGGGCGCCTTTCGTGTCGGCGGTCAAAGGAAGAAGCGCCGGGAGCTTGGGCTCGTCCAGGCGGGCATTGGCCTCCTGCCAGGCGGCCCAAACCATGTCTCGTGCCGGGGCCAGCCCTTCAGGGGAGAGGGCATCGCCTTGTGCAGGCGTGAAGACGGACGGTTGTCCGATGCGTTGCGTGAAGTAAGCCGCCATCTCTTGCGGCGTCTGGGCGAACAGGCCCACCGATGCCACGAAGGCACCTCCGCAAGCCAGCGTCCGGCAAAGTTGAAGTCGTTTCATAAGCATATCGTTTTTGTTTTATGGATAATTTCAGAAGGATTCCCCTGTGGAAGGCATACGGCCTATCAGTTCGCGGCTGACAAACTCCTCCCCGTCCAGCGTGCCGGAAGACTCCCGGATGAAATCGGGAAAGAAGAACAGCTTCAGGACCCCGAACAGGACGAACAGTTTCAGCAGGATGATGACCCACAGGACGCGCCCCCACGTCATGGAGCGGAAGCCATCGCGGTAGAAATGCCAGATGTTTATCACAGTTTGTTTCATAGGTCACAAATTTAGGAAGCCTTCCGGTATTTACCAAAAGAAAACGAAAGAAAATCAAGGCTGCGCAGTTTGACGCTTTGCCCCATCCAAAGTCATACCAAAGTCGCCCCTCCTCCCTACCAAGTCCCTACCTGGTCCTTGCTTAAGGACAAGGAGAAGGTAGGGAGCAGGTAGGGAGAAGGTGCATTTTTGGGACGATGGAAGCCATATTTCAAAGAAAAGCATTACTTTTGCGCCCGCAAAATGTAAGAACCCATGCAAATATCTCCTGCCGAACTGCGCAACAGCCTGAGAACCTGCTATCCCGCCACCGAAGCGGCAGCCTTGGCGCGCATCGTCTGCTGCGAGATGCTGGGGCAACGGGTCACGGACTTTGTGCTGAACGAGCCGTTGGAAACGGACGAGGCACAGGCGCGGCTGCTGGAAGACACCATCGGGAGGCTGCTCCGCTTTGAACCGATACAGTATATCCAAGGAAAAGCCCGCTTCCTGGGACGCGACTTCCGCGTGGAGCCAGGCGTGCTGATTCCCCGCCCCGAAACGGAGGAACTGGTGGAAAAGATACTGAAAGAAACAACGGCGGGAGCCCGCATACTGGACATCGGCACGGGCAGCGGATGCATTGCCGTGACACTGGCATTGGAAGTGCCCGACGCGCAGGTGCAGGCCTGGGACATCTCGGAAACGGCCCTACAAGTAGCAAAAGAGAATGCAAAAGCCTGGCAGGCAAGCGTGGACTTCATACTGCGCGATGTCTTGACCTGGGAACCGAAAGAACAGGCCACATGGGATGTCATCGTGAGCAATCCGCCCTACGTGACCGAAGCCGAACGGGCCGGCATGGAGCCCAACGTGCTGCTTCACGAACCGGAAAGCGCGCTGTTTGTCCCGGACGAAGACCCGTTGCGGTTCTACCGGCGCATCGGACAACTGGGCCGCCAACTGCTGGTGCCGGGCGGCAAACTTTACTTTGAAACAAACCGGGCCTACGGACAGGAAACGGAAGCCCTGCTGCGCCGTCAAGGCTACACGAACGCACGCACGGACAAGGACCTGAGCGGCAACGACCGCTTCGTCATCGCCACGCAACCTTGCTAAACCTACGGACACAAGCGAATTTTCACATACAAGACCATCATAAACCATCGCTTATGACAGAAATAAACGAAAATGAAGCGTTGAAACGCATGGAGGCTTATTGTGCCTCCGCCGAACATTGCCGCACGGAAGTGACCGACAAGCTGCTGCGTTGGGGATTGCCCTACGACACGGCCAATCGCATCGTGGACCGGCTGGAGCAGGAAAAGTTCATCGACGAGGAACGCTACTGCAACGCCTTCATCCGCGACAAGTTCCGCTTCGCCAAGTGGGGCAAGCAGAAAATAGACCAAGCCCTGCGGCTGAAGAAGATAGATCCCTACACCTACCGCCCATTGCTGAACCGCATCGACCCGCAGGAATACCACGCCACCCTGCAAGCCCTGCTGGAGGCCAAGCGGCGGAGCATCCGCACCGGCAATGACTACGAGCGCAACGGAAAGCTGATGCGCTTCGCCCTGAGCCGGGGATTCGCCCCCGACGACATCCGCCAATGCATCGACTGGCAGGATGAAAATGAGAGCCTTGACTAAAAATTATCGCCATTCTCTTTTTTATTTTCATTCTGTTTGCTTACTTTTGCACTGGATTAATCACATAAACATTGGTTAGCTATGAAAAATTTAGAAAGACTATTTGCTGAAAAGCTGTTGAAAATCAAAGCCATCAAACTTCAACCGGCCAATCCTTTCACGTGGGCGTCCGGCTGGAAGTCGCCTTTTTACTGCGACAACCGCAAGACCTTGTCCTATCCCTCGCTGCGCAGCTTCGTGAAGACGGAAATCACGCGGCTCATCCTGGAGCGTTTCGGACAAGTGGACGCCATTGCCGGCGTGGCCACCGGTGCCATTCCGCAGGGAGCTTTGGTGGCAGACGCCTTGAATCTGCCCTTTGTCTATGTACGCTCCACCCCGAAGGACCATGGGCTGGAGAACCTGATTGAAGGCGAATTGCGCCCGGGCATGAAGGTGGTGGTCGTGGAAGACCTGATTTCCACCGGAGGCAGCAGCCTGAAGGCCGTGGATGCCATCCGCCGCGACGGATGCGAGGTCATCGGCATGGTGGCCGCCTACACCTACGGTTTCCCTGTGGCCGAAAAGGCTTTCAAGGATGCCAAGGTTTCCTTGGTGACACTGACCAACTATGAGGCCGTGATAGACGTGGCCCTCAAGACCGGCTACATCAAGGAAGAAGACATCGAGACACTGAACGAATGGAGAAAAGACCCGGCCCATTGGGATGCCGGCAAATAAATAACCGCCATGACTACATTTGAAAGCAACATCAAGCCCGTACAGGCCTCCCAAGGAGCCGTGTACGCCAAATTGTCGGACCTGAGCAACTTGGCCCGAGTGAAAGACCGCCTTCCTGAGCACAAGGTGAAGAACATGACGTTCGACACGGACACGCTGAGCATGCAGGCACCGCCCATCGGCACCATCACGCTGAAAATCGTGGCCCGAGAGCCGGAAAGCTGCATCACGTTCGGCACCACCTCCTCGCCCCTGCCCTTCGACCTGCAGATTCACATCACGCCGGTGTCGGAGGCCGAATGCCAACTGAAGCTGGTCATCAACATGGAGGTGAACCCCTTCATCAAGAACATGATTCAGCGGCCCTTGCAGGACGGACTGGAGAAGATGGCCGACTTGCTGGCCATGATTCCGTACACGGAAAACGACTAATGCTTATTCGCACCTTAATTTTTACGACGTGGCTCTGAAACTTTGGGAGAAATCGGTCCAAATCAACAAGGACATTGAACGCTTCACCGTGGGACGCGACCGCGAGATGGACCTTTATTTGGCGAAATATGACGTGTTGGGCTCCATGGCCCACATCACCATGCTGGAAAGCATCGGCCTGCTGACGGCCGATGAACTGCAACAACTGTTGTCCGAAATGAAGTCCATCTACGCGATGGCCGAACGGGGCGAATTCGTGATAGAGGAAGGCGTGGAAGACGTGCACTCGCAAGTGGAACTGATGCTGACACGCCGCCTGGGCGATGTGGGCAAGAAAATACACAGTGGACGCTCGCGCAACGACCAAGTCCTGCTGGACCTGAAACTCTACACCCGCGCGGAAATCAAGGACATTGCCGAAGCCGCGGAACAGTTGTTCACCGTGCTGACACAGCAGAGCGAACGTTACAAGGACGTGCTGATGCCCGGCTACACGCACTTGCAGGTGGCCATGCCGTCCTCGTTCGGCTTGTGGTTCGGGGCGTATGCCGAGAGTCTGGCCGATGATATGCTGTTCTTGCAAGCCGCCTACAAGACGTGCAACCGCAATCCCCTGGGTTCGGCTGCCGGCTATGGCTCTTCCTTCCCGCTGAACCGCACGATGACCACGGAACTGCTGGGCTTCGACTCCATGAACTACAACGTGGTGTATGCCCAGATGGGCCGCGGCAAGATGGAGCGCAACGTGGCCTTTGCCTTGGCTACCCTTGCCGGCACGCTTTCCAAGCTGGCCTACGATGCCTGCCTGTTCAACAGCCAGAATTTCGGTTTCGTGAAGTTGCCGGACGATTGTACCACGGGCTCCAGCATCATGCCGCACAAGAAGAACCCCGACGTGTTCGAGCTGACGCGCGCTAAGTGCAACAAGCTCCAAGCCCTGCCCCAACAAATCATGATGATAGCCAACAACCTGCCATCAGGCTATTTCCGCGACCTGCAAATCATCAAGGAAGTCTTCCTGCCCGCTTTCCAAGAACTGAAAGACTGCCTGCAAATGGCAACCTACATCATGCACGAAATCCGGGTGAACGAGCATATCCTGGACGACCGGCGTTATGACCCCATCTTCAGCGTGGAGGAAGTGAACCGTCTGGCCCGCGAGGGGATGCCTTTCCGCGATGCCTACAAGAAAGTGGGGTTGGAGATTGAAGCCGGAGAATTCACGCCCGTCAAGGAAGTGCACCACACGCACGAGGGCAGCATCGGCAACCTGTGCAACGACCGCATCACTGCTCTGATGCACGAGGTGACCGAGGGCTTCCACTTCGAGAGAATGGAGCAGGCCGAAAAAGCCTTGCTGGGCAGATAAGTCTTGACGGCGGGGAGGCTCTCCCTGCCCGTTTTCTTCAGACCGACGCTCCTTCTTTCGCCCCTCTTCGAGGCCGGGCATCATATTTATTTAAAGAAATAGTTGCCAGTAAACAGAAAACTTCCTATCTTTGCAGCCGTTCTTTAAGCCCTGCGGCAATAGCTCAGTTGGTAGAGCACGACCTTGCCAAGGTCGGGGTCGCGA
>CALNEX010000124.1 GCA_939791845.1 uncultured Mediterranea sp.
TCATCGAAAGCATGGCATAGCCTCCGCCAAAGCCGAAAAGGCCTATCTTGAAGAAGGTGTAGAAGAGTTGAAGAAAAATCATAGATTTAGATGATAATTTATCGGTTTTTTGGGCGCGGATTACGCGGATTTCACGGACTAAGTTTTATTATAGAATTATGGATGCTAATGGTTTCACAAATAATATATCCGTGAAATCCGCGTAATCCGCGCCAAAATTAAATTCCTATTTACAACATTTACCATAAATGAATCCGCCCACGCCCGCCGCGATGATAATCCAAATGGGCGAGAAGCCCAGCAACCAAATGAGCGAGGCGGACACGACAGGAATCCACATGTTGTATTTGGTAATCTTCGCGGACTTGGCCATACTGAACGTGGGCGCGGCAATCAGGGCCACCACCGCCGGACGGATGCCCTTGAAGATGCGCTCCACCACAACGCTGTCCTTGAAGTTGTGGAAGAACAGCGCGATGGCCAGGATGATGAGAAAAGACGGAAGCACCGTGCCCAAGGCGGTGACAATGCTGCCCGGCACTCCCTTCAGCCGATAACCGATGAAAATGGAGATGTTCACCGCCAAGATGCCCGGCGATGACTGGGCGATGGCCAGCAGGTCGATGAAGTCCTCCTTGGCCAGCCAACGGCGTTTGGTCACGATTTCGTCTTCTATCAGGGGCACCATCGCATAACCACCGCCGATGGTGAAGGCGCCAATCTTGAAGAAAATGGAAAAGGCTTCTAAATACAGGTTCATTTCGATGCAGGTTTTGGTTCCTCGCCCTTGGCGTATTGGGTGGGGCTGATGTGGTAATGCTTCTTGAACACCTCGCGGAAATAGGCGGCATCACTGAACCCCGTCATCCCGGCCACCTCGCTGACCGTATAGCGTTGCTCCCTCAACAGTTGCTTGGCGCGGTTCAGCCGGATGAGGCGCACATAGTCGGCCGGTGCCTGGTCGGTGAGGGCCTTCAGTTTGTTGTAGAAGCTGGTGCGGCTCATGTTGAGCATGCTGCATAGGGTATCCACCGTAAAGCCCGGCGTGTCCATATTGTCTTCCACTGCCTTCTGGACGGAGGCGATGAACTTCCAATCCAGCTCGTTGTTGCAATTGGTACACCCCGAAGGCGACAGGCCATTCCTGCCCTGGGCCTCATCGGCATAGAGGCGGAAGAATGCCATGATTTCCTCCAGGCGGGCGTTCAACTCATCGTCCGCGATGCCGTCCTCATCGGACCACACGTTCATCTGCCACTCCTTCTTGAGGTTTTCCACCAAGTCAAGCAAGGAATCCGTATGACGCAAGGCCGTACAGATGCGGTTCCGTTCCTCATCGCTCAAGCTCCCTTGTCCGGCCAGTTCCTCCAGCGGCGCCTTGATGGAAGCCAAAGGCAAACGGATGCCGTAGAGGGTGCGGACCAAATCGCGCACCTTGTCATCGTAGCGCTTGCGCTGCTTCCGGATGAGCCAGTCGCGCCAAGTGACCACCAGCAAGACCAAGGCAGCCAACACACAAATCACCCACATCCACGTATTGACCCGCGCGGACAAAGTCCCGGTCAACGCCAAGGGAAAAGCGGACAAGGCACAGGGCACGCATACGTTATACAGGCATAATAAGAGAGGCATTATCATCAGTTTATCACATCATTAAAGACTACCAACAAAAATCCCCGCGGGTAGTTTGTGGGCTATCCCGCGGGTAATTCCAAGTGCCTGGGGGATTTATTTCCCCAGCTTGTTCTCTATCCAACGGCGGGCGTTGACGAAGGCCTCCATCCACGGCGTCACCTGGTCACTGTGCAGGCGGTCGGCGGGATAGCAGGCGTTCTGCCACGGGAAGATGGCACGCTCCAAGTGGGGCATAATGGCCAAGTGGCGTCCGTCGGCACTGGCCACGGCGGCGGCGGAATAGTCCGAACCGTTGGGGTTGCCCGGATACTCGTCGTAGCTGTATTTCGCCACGATGTTGTAATGGTCCTCGTCGTAGGGCAGGGAGAACTTGCCTTCGCCGTGGGCCACCCAGATGCCCAGCTTGCTGCCACTGAGCGAACCGAACATCACGCTACGGTTGGTCGGGATGGTGACGCCCAGGAAGCGGCTCTCGAACTTGTGCGAGTCGTTGTGCAACATGCGGATGCGCTTTTCGTCCTCGGGGGCAATGAGGTTCAACTCCATCATCAGCTGGCAGCCGTTGCACACGCCCAAAGACAACGTGTCCTCGCGGGCATAGTAGCGGTCAAGGGTTTCCTTCGCCTTCGGGTTGAACAGGAAGGCACCGGCCCATCCCTTGGCGGAGCCGAGCACGTCGGAGTTGGAGAAGCCGCCACAGAAGACAATCATGTTGACATCGTCCAGCGTTTCACGGCCACTGACAAGGTCGGTCATGGTCACGTCCTTCACGTCGAAACCGGCCAGGTAGAGGGAGTAAGCCATCTCGCGCTCGCCGTTCGTGCCCTTCTCGCGGATGATGGCGGCGCGGATGCCTGTCGGCGTGCGGCGGTCGGGGCTGATGCCGTATTGGGAGAACTTGCCGGTGAAGCCGGGCATGAAGGCCAGTTCCACGGGCTGCATCTTGTAGTTCTCATAACGGGCCTTGGCGCAACCGTTCATCGACTGGCGGCGATCCAGGAGATAGGAAGTGGAGTACCACACATCGCGCATATAGTCAATGCCGAACTGGTAGGTGGCACCGTCCTTCTCCACGAGGATATGGCGTTCGTCGGTGGGCTTGCCCAACTTGACGTAGCCCACGCCGGCATCTTCCAGTATCTTCTTCACCAAATCCTTGTGCTTGTTGGCCAACTGGATGACCACGCCCGGATTTTCGGCAAAGAGTATCTTGATGAGGTCGTCTTCCTTTATCTTGTCGAGGCTGATTTCCAGTCCGCCCTCCATGTTGGAGAAGCACATCTCCAGCAGGGTGGTGATGAGACCACCGGCCGAGATGTCGTGTCCGGCCAATACCAAGCCTCTGCTTATCAAATCCTGCACGACCAGGAAGGCATCGCGGAAGTATTCGGGGTTCTGCACCGTAGGCACGTCGCTGCCCACCTTGCCCAGCGATTGCGCGAAGGCCGAGCCGCCCAGTTTCAAGGTGTCGAAGCTGAAGTCGATGTGGTAGAGCGTCGTGTGCGGGTCATTGACCAAGACGGGTGAAACGACCTTCTTCACGTCGCTCACCTCGCCTCCGGCAGACACGATGACCGTGCCCGGAGAGATGACCTTGCTGCCGTCGGGATATTTCTGCGTCATGGACAGGGAGTCCTTGCCCGTGGGCACATTGACGCGCAGGGCGCAGCAGAAGTCGCTCAACGCCTGCACGGCGGTATAGAGACGGGCATCCTCGCCCTCTTGCGAGCGGCAGGGCCACATCCAGTTGGCAGAGAGGGAAACGCTGTCCAACCCGTCGGCCATGGGTGCCCAAACGAGGTTGGTCAGGGCTTCGGCCACGGAGAGGACAGAACCCGCCTTCGGGTCGGCCAAAGCAGCCTGGGGTGCATGGCCCAAAGCGGTGGCAATGCCTTTCTCGCCCCGGTAGTCCAAAGCCACCACGCCGCAGTCGCTCAAAGGCAACTGGAGTTCGCCCACGCATTGCTGGCGGGCAATCTTGCCCGTTACCGAGCGGTCCACCTTGTTGGTCAGCCAATCTTTGCAGGCCACGGCTTCCAGTTGGAGCACATTGGCCAGGTATTCATGCAGTTTGGAGAGCTCGTAGGTCGGCATGGCATAGTGATGCTCCACGGTCTTGTCCACCATATAGGTCTTGGGCGACGAGCCGAACATCTGGTCAACCGCCAAGTCGAAGGGACGCACCCCGTCTGCCTGCTGGAAGGCAAAGCGGTGGTCGCCCGTGGTCTCGCCCACGACGTACATCGGGGCACGCTCGCGCTCGGCAATCTTGGCCACGTGCTCGATGGCTTCCTCCTTGATGAGGAGGCCCATGCGCTCCTGGCTCTCATTGGCGATGATTTCCTTGGCGGAAAGCGTCTTGTCGCCGATGGGCAACTTGCTCATGTCTATCAGGCCACCGCACTCCTCCACCAGTTCGGAGAGGCAGTTGACGTGTCCGGCCGACCCGTGGTCGTGGATGGAAACGACGGGGTTGGTATCTTCCTCACAGAGAGCACGCACCACGTTGTAGGCACGCTTCTGCATCTCGGCGTTGGCACGCTGCACGGCGTTCAGTTCGATGCCGCTGCTATACCGGCCTGTGTCCACGGACGACACGGAGCCGCCGCCCAAGCCGATGCGGTAGTTGTCGCCGCCCATCACCACAATCTTGTTGCCTGCCTCGGGCTTGCCTTTCTGGCAGTCGCGCTCGGTGCCGTAGCCCACGCCACCGGCCAGCATGATGACCTTGTCGTAGCCATATTCGGCATCTTCGGGCGTCTCCTTGTGTTCGAAAGTCAGCACAGAGCCGCAGATGAGCGGCTGGCCGAACTTGTTGCCGAAGTCACTGGCACCATTGGATGCCTTGATAAGTATCTGTTCGGGCGTCTGGTAGAGCCACTTGCGCACGGGCAGGATTTCTTCCCAAGGACGGCCTTCCTCCGTGCGGGGATAGGAAGTCATGTACACCGCCGTACCTGCGATGGGCCAAGAGCCCTTGCCGCCGCCCATACGGTCGCGGATTTCTCCGCCCGTACCCGTCGAGGCGCCGTTGAACGGCTCCACGGTGGTGGGGAAGTTGTGCGTCTCCGCCTTCAGGGAGATGACGCTCTTGATGTCCTTCACCTGGAAATAGTCGGGCTTCGAATGATCTGCCGGAGCAAACTGCTCGATGACGGGTCCTTCGGCAAAGGCCACGTTGTCCTTGTAAGCGGATATGATTTTGTTGGGATTCTCCTTGGTGGTCTTCTTGATCATCTGGAAGAGGGAAGACTCCTTCTCCTCACCATCGATGATGAACGTGCCGCCGAATATCTTGTGGCGGCAATGCTCGGAGTTAATCTGTGCAAAGCCGAAGACCTCGCTGTCGGTCAGCGGACGGCCGAGGTCCTTCTCCACCTTCTTCAGGTACGCGATTTCCTCGGGGCTGAGCGCCAAGCCTTCCTGCTCGTTGTAGGCTTCCAGGTCCTCGATGTGCAAGATGGGTTCGGGCTTGCGGTTGGTGGTGAAGACATTCTGATCCAAGCCCTTGTACATGCGTTGCAGCATCGGGTCGTGGTCGGCGTTCTCGTCCTTCACGGGGAAATA
>CALNEX010000125.1 GCA_939791845.1 uncultured Mediterranea sp.
GAGGGCGGCCAGGGCGGCGACGATGGTGAGGAGCATATAAGCGGATTTCTTCATAACGCGGACAAAGATACGGATATTTCCCGCTCACAGGCGCACGTTAACGTAAAAATAACGTAGCGTTAACGTAGGGACAGGCTTCGGACAGCGTATCTTTGCAACGTAAAACGAAAACAGATGTATCACTTAACACCATAAATGATTATGACTTACAAAAATGAATGGACCCGTACACTCGCGCTGACAGCCATCGGCCTGGCCTCATTGGCCTGCTGCTTCTTCCTCGGAATGGGGGTAGGCGAATTTATCGCGACTTTGATGAACTGACAAAAAACAACACCCCAAAAACAGAATCAACCCTATGGAAACAATGACCCCAAACTCCATCATTTCCCCGAAGAACGGAATAAAGATAAGGCTTCCCAAAAGCAGCATCTTTATCATCCTCGTGCCAGCCATGCTACTGTTCTTCATCGGGGGCACCCTGCTGTTCCTCTACATTTGGGACGAGATTTCCTTCCCGGCATTCGACCGCCATGTCCGCCAACACTGGACATACGCAGGCGTATTCTTGAACTTGCTGGGCGCCTCGCTCTGCTATACCCTCATCCAGTGGGTATTTTTCTACTTCTCCCAAGGACGTAAAATGGACAAAATCGGCTGGCGTTTCCAATTCAATGCCACCGGGTATTATCCGGCCAAAGCCATCCCCCTGAAAAAATTCCGCCCCGTCCTGCTGCTCCCCGCCCTCCTGGTGGGCGTCTTGCCGCTCATCCACGGGTATTGCACGGGCAATGGCGGCATTTACACTTTCGGCTTGATGGGCCTGCTCCTCAGCTCATACGATGTGACTTATTGGTTCAAGCTGCGCCGCTTTGACGGGGAGGACTTGGTTCAAGGGGGCAAAAAGCCCTACGAGGCCACGGTCATCCGCCGGAATTATGGAAAAAAGTAATGGAATAAAAAAACAACGATAATGGAAACTACTCGGAATCAAACGATGACCGCACCCCGCAAGGATGGTTCGGAAATAAGACTCAACCTCACCAAGCTCACTCTGCTCATCCTCGTCCTTTGGGTACTTTATGCTTGCGGAGGCACCCTGCTCTTCATTTATATCTGGGAGGAAGCCAATGCCTATACCCTTGGTTACTATATCGCCCGCTATTGGGCCGCCCCTCCCATCTGGCTGAAACTGGCCGTTATATGCTCGGCATACATGTTCTTACAAAGCTTGCTGATTTATTTCCTGACCGGACGCAAACCAAAGAATCTGCACTTCCACTTCGGATGGACATTTCTGGGCTTTCTCCCGAAACAGCCTGTCCCGCTGAAGAACTTCCGCCTTTGGTCCCTGCTGCCCTCCCTCCTGCTGGGCGTGCTGCCTGCCGTGCATGGTTTCTGCATCGGCAACGGCTACATCTACACCTGCGGACTCATCGGGTTTATCTTAGGCACGACCGACCTGCTACTCTGCTTCAAGCTGCGCCGCTTCAACGACGAGGACTTAATCCGATTGGACAAAGGACTTTCCCGCATCACGATTATCCGCCGGAACTACGGACGGAAGCCTTGAGCAAAGAGATAATTCTATTTGACAAGCGGAATGAGGTATGTCCCCGCCCGTGCTTGGCGGTACCGCCGGGCGCGGGCGGGGGTACGGGCAAGCACGGGCGGGGGTATGGGTAAGTGCGGGCGGGGACATGGGTGAAGATGGGTCTGCATAAGAAACTGATATTCAGATAGGTAATCAACTACCATTGAACCATATCATGCCTGTCCTTTCCTTGAATGGATAGTAAAAAATTCTACATTCCCCACACCATAATCTCGCGCCCTTCGTACTGCTCCGTGCGATGCCACAGTTTTTCCTCCCAAGGACGCCCGGGACGACGGTCGAACAAGATAAAATGACCTTCGTTGATGGTGCCGCCACATTTGTCCATATAGCCTGCCGTCTGCTCCAAGCCCTTGCGGACGGTCTCTTCCACATTGGAGCGCAATATCTTCAACTCCAACACGATGCGCTGGTAAGGACCGCCATAATGGTCGGTCAGCGGCTTTGTGATGAGCAGGTCTGTCCTGCCGCGCCCCAGGCCATATTCGCGATCGATATAGCCACCCCCGTTCACCACCCGTTGCAGGAAGGCTTGCAGCAAGAGTTGCGGGCCGCTCTCCTTGTAGTCGAAACGCTCTATCCACGAATCGGCATTCTGGCGGAAGAACTGCTGGAAGTCCAGCAACAGTTTCTCCATATTGATGCTGTTGTCGGGATTGATGTACCACGCCGCTTGTTGGATGAGCGTCTGCTGGCGTGCCCAAGTCAGTTCGCGCGGAATGATTTCCTTGTAGATAGCATTGGCAATGCGCAACGGCTTGTCCCGCACCACCAAGCCCATATCCACCACGTATTGGATATCATCGTCCGACAAATGGTGCTCCACCTCTGCATCTTCATTGGCCAGTATGGGCGCAATCACCCGCCGTACCCGGTCTTCGCGGAGCTTGTCTATCAGGATGTCTATGTGGGTGTCGCGGCGGTAGATGATATTCTCCTGGGCACGGTAAATCATCTCCGGGATGATGCGGATGCTGCGGTCCCGATTCTCCTTCATCTTCATCGTCACCTCGTAACCCAAAGCATTCACCAGCCAAGGCTGGCCCTCCGTGGCCTCCCATATCATCGGAAAGCAGGCTTCGTCAAACTCCTGGCCCGTAGCTGCCGTGTGCTGCATATAGAGGTCGTGTATCTCTTCCTTGGTCAGATTGCCCAAACGCAAAGATTCAGCCTTGATATTGAAGGCTGAACCGCCTGTCACGATGTCCTGGTTGGAAAGCACGATGCGGTAGTCCCGCACATCGCGCACCCCGCACAAGATGATGGTTTGCGGGAAATGCTGCGGTCGCTGGTCATAACCCGCGCGAATCTGGCGCAGCACGCTGACCAACCCGTCGCCCACCAAGGCGTCTATCTCGTCGAGGAAAAGCACCAAGGGAAGCGGAAGGGATTCGCAAAGGGCACGGATGAAAGCCGTCAGCAAATTGCCGGAAGATTCCGATTCACGGACTGTGCGCAGCAATTTGACAGCCTCGTTGCCCCCACGCAATATATCCACCCGGTCGGCAATGGCAGCTGCCGTGGCCTGCACGACTTTCTCCGCATCATTGCGCGCCGCCTGTCCCGCCTCAACATTTGCATACACCGCCATGAACTCGCCCCGTGCGTTCAGATAGTCGCGCAAGGCCAGCAGGCACGATGTCTTGCCCGTCTGCCGCGGGGCATGGAGCACGAAATACTTCCGCTGGTAAATCAGCTGTTCCACTTCTTCCAAATCCATGCGGCTCAGGGGTTCCACATTGTAATGGATATCGGGCTGTATCGGCCCCGCCGTATTAAAGAACTTAGGCACTTTCCTCATATTTCTCCGTCGATTAGGGTTTACACAGGCCAAAGATACGCCAATTTGTGCACAGCCGCGCACGCGCAGCGGTTAAAATATGAGAAATCCTATCCCTGCAAGCAAGAAAAACACTACCTTTGCGACACATAGTATAAACAACCAATCATAGAGCACAATGAAAATAGCATTGATAGGCTACGGCAAGATGGGCAAGGAGATAGAACGCATCGCCCGGAGCCGTGGACACGAAATCGTGAGCATCATCGACCTGGACAACCAACAGGACTTCGCCTCGGAAGCCTTCCGGAGCGCGGACGTCGCCATCGAATTCACCAACCCGCAAGCCGCCTACGGCAACTACCTGCGTGCCTTCGAGGCGGGCGTCAAGGTGGTGTCCGGCAGCACCGGCTGGCTGAAGGACCACGGCGACGAGGTGCGCCGCCTCTGCACCGAAGGGGGCAAGACGCTGTTTTGGTCCAGCAACTTCAGCCTGGGCGTGGCCATCTTCTCCGCCGTCAACAAATACCTGGCACGCATCATGAACCAGTTCCCCGAATATGACGTGACGATGGAGGAGACGCACCACATCCACAAGCTGGACGCGCCGAGCGGCACCGCCATCACGCTGGCAGAGGGCATCCTGGACAACCTGGGCCGCAAGACGCGCTGGGTGAAGGGCACCTTCCAGGCCCCGGACGGCACCGTGAGCGGCACCGCGCAATGTGCCCCGGAGGAGCTGCCAATTCATTGCATACGCCGCGGCGAAGTGCCCGGCATCCACAGCATCCGCTATGACTCGGCCGCGGACAGCATCACCATCACCCACGACGCCAAGAACCGCGGCGGCTTCGCCCTGGGCGCCGTGCTGGCCGCCGAATACACCGCGCAGCACACGGGCCTGCTGACGATGGAAGACTTGTTCCCTTTTCTGAAAGCATAAGTGGCCATGGAATTTACCAATAACCCGAAACTGGACCGTCCCCGCAAACCGGGCATCGGCCGCTGGATAAAGTTCGGCATCGTCACGCTGCTCTACCTGCTGTTCCTCCTCTGGGTCAAGAGCTGGTGGGGCCTCATCGTCGTGCCCTTCATCTTCGACATCTACATCACCAAGTTCATCCCCTGGGGATTCTGGAAGAAATCCAATAACCCCGCCGTGCGCAGCGTCATGAGCTGGGTGGACGCCATCGTCTTCGCGCTGGTGGCCGTCTACTTTGTCAACATCTACCTGTTCCAGAACTACCAGATACCTTCGTCGTCGCTGGAGAAATCACTGCTGGTGGGCGACTTCCTCTACGTCAGCAAGGTGAGCTACGGCCCGCGCGTGCCCAACACGCCGCTGTCCATGCCCCTGACGCAGCACACACTGCCCATCTTCAACTGCAAATCATACTTGGAGTGGCCGCACTGGGACTACAAGCGCGTGAAAGGCTTCGGACGGGTGAAGCTGCATGACATCGTGGTGTTCAACTTCCCCGCGGGCGACACCGTGGCCCTGAACCACCAGATGGAGGACTTCTACAGCCTGGCCTACCGCGAAGGCAGACGCCTCTACCCCAACCCCGTGGAAATGGACAGCCTGACCCGCGAACAGCAGCGCGCCATCTATGACCTCTACTACGCGGCCGGCCGCAAACTGATACTGAGCAACCCGCAACTGTACGGCGACATCGTGGTGCGCCCCGTGGACCGCCGCGAGAACTACGTGAAGCGCTGCACCGGCCTGCCGGGCGACACGCTGCAAATCATCG
>CALNEX010000126.1 GCA_939791845.1 uncultured Mediterranea sp.
GGAAGCAGTGGGTCAGGTTGGTCATGGTGCTGGTGTTGGCGGAGATGTCCATCCAAGGAGTCCATGTGCCGCCTCCGTAGCCGGTCTCTTCGTACAATTCCCGTTGGGCAGACTGCAAGGGCGTCTCGCCCGGCTCGCAAACGCCTGCGCAGATTTCATAGCAGGTCAGTTGCAGGCCGTGGCGGTACTGGCGCTCCATCAGGAAGCGGCCGTCGCGGGTCAGGGCGATGACATTCACCCAGTCGGGATATTCCAATACATAATATTCTTCGTTCTCCGCGCCGTTGGGCAGGCGCACACGGTCCTTGCGGGCGGTCAGCCACGGGCGGCGGATGAGGTATTCACTCTCCAGTATGGTCCAGTGGCGGTCTTGGTTGTTGGGTTTCAGCATGGGCTTGTTGTTTTTGTGTGTGGCAAAGGTAGGAAAAATTCCGCAAGTTTGTCCCTGTATTCTTTGGGTATGTCTGCGGGAAGCGGTATTTTTGTGCAGCATGAATTAGAATACCGGATTATGGAAAAGCAGGACATACGTTGGGTACAGCGGTTTGCCAATTACCGCAAGGCACTGCACCGTTTGGGACAGGCCGTTGAAATCATTGCGCGGCAGGATGCGGATGAGGCAGTGAAGGAACTGATGAAGGAGGGGCTGATACAGCGTTTTGAATATACGCATGAATTGGCCTGGAAGGTGATGAAGGATTATGCCGAGTATCAAGGTTATACGGAAATCCGTGGCTCGCGCGATGCTTTCCGCAAGGCTTTTGAGATGGGAATCATTGCGGACAAAAGGTGGATGGAGTCCATAGAAGACCGGAATCTGACTTCACATAATTACGATGACGAAACGGCCGAGGAAATCTATGAGGCTATCGTGCATGTGTACTATCCTCTTTTCCGGAGTTTTGAAAATACGATGCTTCCGTTGGCAGGAGCAGATAACCTTTTTTGATTATGCCTTACGGATTGACTGACACGGAATGGCGCAAGTTGCTTGGGGTTTTTGCGGGCAATGGACGCATCAGGCAAGCCATACTCTATGGCTCGCGGGCCAAAGGTACTTACAAGCCTTTCTCCGATATAGACATTGCATTGGTGGGCGACGACTTGTCGCGTATGGATTTGAACCGGCTATTGCTTGCCGTGGATGATCTGCTCTTGCCTTATCATGTCGATTTGTCCTTGTTCCATGCCTTGAAGAACGAAGCCTTGTTGGACCATATCAGGCGGAGGGGCATCATCATTTACGAGAACATCCATGATGCGCCGCCTAAAGAGGGACTTTAGCCCGCTCAAATCCCTGTTTACGCCGCTCAAATCAGTTTTAAGTCTTTCGCTATTCGGCAGGCTTCAATCGAGTTTCTGACCTGCAATTTCCCTAAAATCTCCTGCCTGTGCCGGCTGACGGTGTTTCGGCTGATGGAGAGCGCCTCGGCAATGTCTTTGCTTGTCAGTCCTTTGTCTATAAGGCTTAACACCTGTTTCTCCCGGGCGGACAATATCTTTGTGTTGTTCTCTTTGTCCAATTCCATCAGTTGGCCGTCGGTGGCATGGACAATCAGGCCTTGGGCAGGAATGTCGAGCAGCAGGGGACTGTAAAGGCAAAGAGCCAGCCATAAGGCGTTGCCGGGAGGCGTGGAGATGTAGAACATCCGATGCAATGCCGGCAGGTGGTTGTTCGCGTCGTTTCTCATGCGGAGCTTGCTCATCAGGTAATATTCGGCGCGTTTCCTTGGAGGCTGGCGTTTGATGAAGTGGAAAAAGCAGAGTTCCTGTAAATGTTTCCTCGCCAGGTCGTCCGGATGAATCAGCCGGAAAATCTCTTCTTCCCAGATGGAGTCCACCCGGTTCTCTTTCCCACACAGGTCTGTGCCCAGCATCTGCGCGAAGCCTCCGTAATAGATATGGCTGGTGTGGGTGCGCAGGTCGCTCAACACGGCAATGGCATTCTCCATCCGCGCATAGTTGCAGGCAATGGCCTTGTAGCTGTTCAGCTGTTCTGTATAGGGTTGTTCCTCCGCAAAGTCTTGTGTGGAGAATTCCTTGTTCAGCAAGTCTATGGTGCTCATGGGGCGGTGATGAAAATGGTTATTTTTAGTCATTGTGCAGTATCGGGCAATGCCTTACCTTTGCAAAAGTAATCAAAAGAAGACAGTTTATAAACGTATGGACATGAAAAAGTTGGTTGTTGGCGGCATGATGATGGCCGCTTCCCTCGGTTGCATGGCGCAATCGTTGGAGAAAATGCAGTGGTTCAATGAGCCGGAGCAATGGGAAATAGAGGGCAACTCGCTCTTGATGAACGTCACTCCCCAGACGGACTACTGGCGCATCTCCCATTACGGGTTCACGGTGGACGATGCTCCGTTCCTGTACACCTTGCGCGGCGGGGAGTTTGAAGTCAAGGTGAAGATATCCGGTGATTACCGGACGCGTTTCGACCAGTCGGGACTGATGTTGCGCATCGACCACGAGAATTACATCAAGGCGGGCATCGAGTTCGTGGACGGTAAGTACAACCTCAGCACGGTGGTGACCCATCACACGAGCGACTGGAGCATCATCCCCTTGGACAAGCCTGTGCCGTTTGTGTGGATAAAGGCGGTGCGCCGCCTGGATGCCGTGGAGGTGTTCTATTCCTTTGACGGCAAGGAATATACGATGATGCGCAATGCCTGGTTGCAGGACAACCACCCGGTCATGGTGGGCATCATGGGGGCTTGTCCGGACGGCGACGGCTTTCAAGCCCGGTTCGAGGATTTCTCCATCAAGCACTTGCCCGACTTGCGCAGGGTGCAGTGGCTGGAGAAAAATAAAGCGGAGAACAAGTAACAGTGGAGGCTGATTATGAGAATCGAACATATCGCCATTTGGGCGGACGACCTTGAATTGCTTCGTGCCTTTTACACCCGATATTTTAATATGGAGTGCGGGGATAAATATACGAATCCGTCCAAGTGTTTCACGTCTTATTTCCTGTCTTTCGGGAAGGATAAGGCCCGCATAGAACTGATGCATATCCCCGATATGGGAAGTCCGGCAAGCAGAGGAAACCTGAAAGGATTGGCACATTTTGCCATTGCCGTGGGAAACCGGGAAGTTGTGAATGTGCTTACCGAACGGTTAAGGGCAGATGGTTATACGATATTGGGCGAGCCGAGAATGACGGGTGACGGCTGTTATGAAAGTGTCGTTGCCGACCCGGAAGGCAATCGGGTGGAAATAACGACATAAGTCAAGATGGGAGAGGTGAGGCCTTTGAGTTTTCCTGCGGATCGTTTTTTTACTACAAAGTTGCGGGGTTTTCCGGGAAATCCCGTATCTTTGCCTTTGCAATTTAACGGATAAGGAGGACAGACGTATGAAGGTATCAGCATCCATGGAGAGCTTGTGGCAGTATATCCAGTCGCTTTCGCTCAGCAACCGCAACCGTGAGTGGCTGGCAGACAAGTTGCTGGAAGGAACCGGCCACAAACAGGTGAAGGAAGAGGAAGAAACCGAGTATATCAGCAAGGAAGAAGTCTTGGCAATGATTGACTCGGGACTGAAAGACGTGAAAGCTGGGCGTTCGCAATCTTTTGAAGAATTTATGAGCGAATGGAAATGAAATACAAACTTAAAGTTTTGTTTACGTTCGCAAAGGAAGCGAAGCGTTTGGGTAAACGTTATCCTTCATTGAAGGAAGATGTTAATGAGTTGGGTAGGGAAATTCTTGTAAACCCACGCCTGGGCGCCGACCTTGGTGGTGGCTTGCGCAAGATACGCATGGCCATCACCTCCAAAGGGAAGGGAAAGAGCGGCGGCGCGCGTGTCATTACTTATACCATCATTGTGCAGGTGAATGAGGCAGAAATCAACCTGCTGACTATTTATGACAAAGCCGAACGCGACTCCATCAGCAAGGAAGAACTGAAAGAATTGCTTCAAAAGAACGGGCTGGCATAGTCTTTTGCCCCTGACTGTTCCTTAACCCGAAAAAATCCCGTACCTTTGCCCCATATTTAGACAAACATTGATACGATTATGGCAGCAAAACCTTGTATTCCGAAAGGAACGCGCGACTTTTCGCCCGTGGAGATGGCGAAGCGCAATTATATATTCGACACCATCCGCAGCGTCTACCACCTCTACGGCTTCCAGCAGATAGAGACGCCCGCCATGGAGATGCTCTCCACCCTGATGGGTAAGTATGGCGAGGAGGGCGACAAGCTCCTGTTCAAGATACAGAACTCCGGCGACTACTTCTCCGGCCTGACCGACGAGGAACTCCTCAGCCGCAACGCCCCGAAGCTGGCTTGCAAGTTCTGCGAGAAGGGCTTGCGCTATGACCTCACCGTGCCCTTTGCAAGGTATGTGGTGATGCACCGCGATGAACTGACTTTCCCCTTCAAGCGTTATCAGATACAGCCCGTGTGGCGTGCGGACCGTCCGCAGAAAGGACGCTACCGCGAGTTCTACCAGTGCGATGCCGACGTGGTGGGCAGCGACTCCCTGCTGAATGAAGTGGAGTTGATGCAGATTGTCGATACCGTGTTCTCCCGCTTCGGCATCCGCGTCTGCATCAAGATAAACAACCGCAAGATTCTGACGGGCATAGCCGAAATCATCGGCGAGGCCGACAAGATAGTGGACATCACCGTGGCCATCGACAAGTTGGACAAAATCGGCTTGGACAACGTGAACGCTGAGTTGCGCGAGAAAGGCATCTCCGAGGAAGCCATCGCCAAGCTCCAGCCCATTATCCTGCTGAGCGGCACGAACGCCGAGAAATTGGAGACGCTTCGGCAGACCCTTGCCACGAGCGAGACGGGTTTGAAAGGCGTGGAGGAAACCGCCTTCATCCTCTCCACCCTCGAAAACCTCGGCTTGAAGAACGAGCTGGAGCTTGACCTGACCCTTGCCCGCGGACTGAACTACTACACCGGTGCCATCTTCGAGGTCAAGGCGCTGGACGTGCAGATAGGCAGCATCACGGGCGGCGGCCGCTATGACAACCTGACGGGCGTCTTCGGTATGCCGGGCGTGAGCGGCGTGGGCATCTCCTTCGGTGCCGACCGCATCTTCGA
>CALNEX010000127.1 GCA_939791845.1 uncultured Mediterranea sp.
CCCTTCAGGCAACCTTCCATCACCACGCCCATCGTGCCGGAATAGTGCACGTTGACGGCCGAGTTGTCCCCGTGGTTGATGCCGCCCACCACCAGCGAAGGCTTGCGGTCCAGCACGGTGTGGAAAGCCAGCTTGACGCAATCCGCCGGCGTGCCCGAACATTTGTAGACGGTCAGGCCCACCTCCTTGCGCAACAACTGGTAATGAATGGGTTCCTTCACCGTCAGCGAACAGGCGGTGCCCGAACGCGCCATGTCGGGAGCCATTACCACAATCTCGCCCAGCGGGCGGAGGAACTTGATTAACTCGCTGATTCCCTTGGCCGTGATGCCATCGTCATTGGAAACCAGTATCAAAGGTCTTTGATTTTCCATTGCTCTATGCTTTTTGCTATGTTTGTAGTGGGCAAAGATACATCAAATTACCGACAAACAAGAACATCCCCCGGGCGAAATGACGTTTTTTAGCGCAACAAAGTGTGCCATGACTGCGAAACAAAACGCGGATTACAACGGGCCTTGTCACGCCCGTGTAATCCGCGCCTGAAAACAATCAATTTACACTCCCGTCAACGGGCTATTTCCTCATAAACCTCGCGGGCCGTGTCCAGCACATCCCCTTCCGGAGCAGCGGAATAGGCATTGTGCCGGAGTGTCCAGGCTTCCTCCAACGCATAGAAGTCAATGGTCTGCGGTGCCTCCCCCTCCAACTGGCGGGCCAGCCCATCGAAGTAGGTCTTCCAACGCATATAGTAGAAGTCGCGCAGAAGCCCGTTCCACTCCTTGTGGGCATAATCGCGCAGGCCTCCGTCATCGGCCGTGACGCGGTTGCCCCACGTGGTGATTTGCACACGGGCGTTCCACTCGTAGCGGTCCTTCTCTTCGGGCGTATGCCCCAAGGAACGCGCACGCTCAATCCATTGGCCCACCTTGAATTCAGGACGTGTGGCAAGCAGCTTGTCCTGCAAGAGAATCAGGTCGAGGAAGCGGCGGGAAGCGGCGGCAAACAGTTCCTTGTCACCGGCCTTGAACGCGCTGACCACCACCGGATAGACCAGACGGCCCTTCTCGGCCACGGCCTGGCGCACGATGTCCACCAGGTCGTACTCGAAGTTGTTGTTGCCCCGGAACTCCTCGGCATGTTCCAGCAGGATGCCCGCCGCGCGGATGATGTCCATCGGTTCGTAATAGTCCGCCATCTCGGACCACGTGGACACCTGATAGGCCTGCAACGAAGGACGGGCGCAAAGCACAGACTCGTGCGTGCCCTGCTGGGTGGAGCCGTCCGGACAGGCATAGATGGTGTTGCTCAGCAATGTCCAGGCTTCCAGCACCCGTGCATCGGCCTTGCCATAGCGGGCTTTCAAGTAGCCGGCCAGCCATTCGTCTTTCGTGAAACGGGTCTCGCGCCAAGGCAGCTCGGTCACCAACTCATACATCACGGGGTTGTTCTCAATGCCTTCCGGCGTCAGTCCCACACCGCGCAAGGTTGTGCCGAAGGGGCTTTCCTTGGCCTTGTAGAACCCGTCGATGACGTGGGCCATCTTGCCGTGCAGGCCGACGTTGCCGCCATAGTTCAGCAACATGCAGTAGAGCCACTCGTGCCCATCGAAGCCGTTCTTGCGATACCACGAAGACGAGGGGTCGCCCCATTGCGGACGGCTTTCGGAATAGAGGTCGAGCACAAGCATGTCGCCCTGCGGCACGCCCTTCAGCATCTGCGGACGCGGATTGGCCCCCCAGGCCTGCACCACCCAGACGGCCTTCGGATTGTTCCGCTTCATGGCATCCCGGATGGCCCGTCCCGTGGCTTCCAAATCCACACCTTTCACGCTGCCTCCCTCGTGGAAGGGGTCCATGCAGTAATAATCGGCCTTGCCGAAGAGGCGGTTCATCTCTTTATAATATAAGGAAGCAATCTCCTGGAAACGCTCGTCCGTGGGTTGCAAGAAGGCGGGACGATGGAAACCGTTCCACAGGCCCGGGTCGGTGACGTTCACTCCCAATTTCTCCTTGGCATCGTGCGGCAACATGCCGGAATAGCCGGGCAACACGGGCCGGATGCCATACTCGCGCATCCGCTTCAGGATTTTCTTCTGCAGGGCCACGCGGTCCTCATACCATTGGTCGCTGTTGGGGCCGCCCCACCCTTCGAGGTTGTTCATCAGCCACCAGGCCTGGAAAGCCGGACCGGCAATGAAGGCATTGGCCTCGTCCTTGGTATAGCCCAGTTTCAGCAGGACATTGCGCCACACGGTGTCGGCTCCCACCAACGCCAGCGGCAGGTTGATGCCGTGCAGGGCCATCCAGTCAATCTCCTGTTCCCAGCGTGCCCAGTCCCAGAAAGCCATGCTGTAGGAGTGGGTGCAGTAGTTCAGGTAATAGCGGTCCTGCAACGCCGTCTCATGCCGTTCTTTCCGAGGAACCGGCGGAAGCACGTCGGGCAACTGGGCTTTCATGCAGTTCCATGACAGATGGATGCCCGCATGATACTTCAGGTACCAGTGGATGCCGGTGGCGATGCTGACGTAGTTGTTGCCGCGCACCACGACCTTGTTGCCCGCCTGGTCCAACTCGAAAAAGTCGGTGCCCCCGCGTTGCAACTCGATTTTGAACTTGCCCGACGCGCCCGGGTCGATACGTTCCAACAAGCCGGTTATCGGCGATGCCTGTGCCAGACCCATGGTCAGACAGAAGGCGAAGAGTAGAAAGAGTTTTCTCATTGGTTTGAAATTAAGTCTATATATTCTATGTCATCATCCCGTCTTGCGGAGGAACAACACCCGTCTCCAGGAGTAAGCCTGACCTGCATAGGAAGGAGGATAGGAATCAATGCCAATGATTCCCCCAATCAATGCCGATGATTCCCCCCCAATCAATGCCATTGATTCTCCCCAATCAATGCCATTGATTCCTATCCTACTTCCCATGCAAGGGGCGGCCACATCCGTAGCCATCCAGGCAGGCTTCCTACCATTGCCCCGCATAGATGTCTTCCCCGAACGCCCAGCCCAAGTAATCCGGTTCCAAATCACGGGTTTGTCCACGGAAAGAAACCTTATAAGCGTCCCGGAGGTTGCAATGCAGGTTGGTCATTTGCTTCTCGTCCGCCTTCACTTCCAGCGTATGGCCCCGGCGGGTCACCCGGCAGTTGTAGCCAACGACCGTGCCGTCCGCGCGCTCCACGACAAAAGCGTTTGTCAGCATGGCCTCGCTCAGGAACTTGAACACCTCGTGCACATCATTATCCTGCGTGTTCACTCCCTGCCAGTCGCTGATCATGTTGACATACTGCTCGCCGATGACAAACGTGCGTGTCTCATACAAGTCCGGATGCGGATTGCCAAAGCTCAACGAGTCGGCCGTCACGTGGGTGTCTGCGCTGCAAGTCTGGCGCACCTTCAAGTAGGGGTCCACCACGAAAGCCCAACGTAAATTTCCCGTCCGATAGTCTATCAGGTTCGAGAAGGCACCCATCACGTTGTATGTCTCACGCAACCAACGCTCATCGCCCGTCAGCAGATAGGCGTAATAGGTGGCGTATGCACGCCATCCGCTCCAGCCGTGGGGCGAGTTGAACATGTTGGGCAGCATCTGCACATCGTACTGCGCCTCCCAATAACGCATCGTGCCTCCGCGGCGGCGGGCATCGGGCACACGGAGTTGGGTCAGGCAATCGTGGCTGCGCAGGATTTGCAACATGGCATCCGTATAATGCTTGCGGGCAGCCTCATCGGACTGCATCAGTCCCAACATGCCTATCTGTAAGGCCGAGCAGGAAACCATGCCGTCCTCGAAGGTCAGCTCGCCTTCCGTCTCAAAGTCGCCTTGCGCACTTACCAACTGGTCGATGGCACGCTTGGCGGAAGCGTAATGCCGCTCGGCAGCCTCTTTCCAGGCCAGGTCTTGCTTGCCCAGTTCCTCTTCCATCAAAGCCAGTTCCAGGATGTTCTTGGCCACATAAATCACGCTGGTATAGACGGTATTATGATTGACATAAGCCCCATCCTCACGCTGCCAGGTCTTTATCAGCCAGTCGGCCAGACGCGCGGCCTTCTTCAAGTCTTCCACATCCCGGTAGGCGGCATATTTGTACACCAGCAGGTTGATGGTGCCCGACGTGTTTTGGATACGGGAGACATGGTACTTGGGCTCCATCTTCACCGTGTCGTGCAGGAGGTCGAACAGATAGTCGAAGCGGTCGCGCAGTTTGTGGTCCAACTCCTTTTCCGGGAAATGCTTCGCCGCCTCGAAAGCGGAATAGAAACCATACCAGCTCTCGATGTGCGAGGTGGCTTTCTGATGATACTTCCAGGCATTGGCACGGGCCTGCTCCAGCGTCCATTGCCACGAAGCGTGGGCGGAAAGGACGCCTTCGGCCACCTTGTCACCCTCCACGGCACGCACGGTATAAAGCCCCACTTGGGGCAAAGTGCAGGCCATCCGTTGCACGTCGCCCGCATGGGATGTCTTCTGCAGGGGCAACTCGCGCCCTTGGTCATCGCAGACCGTCACAACGGCATCCGCAGACAAGACATCAAATGAGATTTCCTCGCCGGGACGGCACGTGGTCTGCGGCATCCGGAGCACCGGCACCCCGGCCAACTGATGGACGTTTTCCTCAAACTCCTCCGGCCGGTCAATATCCACCAAAGCGATAATCCAAGTCTTGGACTCGCCTTGCTCCAGCATCCACAAGTCCTGCGGATGGCGGTCGGGCAGAGGCAAGGCATTCATCAAGTCAAGGTTCAGCGATTCGATGCGGTGTCCCATGAACCAATGGGGAGCCGGGTCCTGATAGCCCAGGTTGTATTCCACGCTCCACGATGCCACGGGCTGGGGCGACACGATGCCCAACGTATGTCCGGCGGGCGTTTGCAGATAGCCATAGAAATGCGTCTGCTCACAACGCATCAAGGTCGGGAA
>CALNEX010000128.1 GCA_939791845.1 uncultured Mediterranea sp.
CTCTTTTATATCCCAAGAAGAAGGTTATCTATTAACTTGCGAAACTTGAATCAATATATCAGCCAATTGCATATATGGAATGATACAGTAAGGTTAAAATATGATCACAAGAATATGGAGTTTCGCTTGCTTTCAATAGCTATGTTATATTGTTTGTTTAGGGCATCGTAGCTTAAAAATTTGACACGCTTATTATCTACCAATTCCTTAAATGCACTATAATGCAATTTCTTTTCAAATTCATCCATACGTTTATTATCAGCGACTATAAACATCTTGCAATAGAAATCCTGCAAGTCAAAGAATTTAAGAAGCGAATTTTGTATGTCGGTAGAATGTTCTACTTCAAAGAAAGCGTGAGGCATTTTTCTGTCATTAAACCAAATTACATCAATTGTAGAACTTCTATGCACTAATTCAGGAAAAGAAAATAGAGGAATTTCATTTAATGTACGTACTTCTTTCAATGTAGTACCGGCATATCTTTTGTTTTTATCTTGTTCCGGAACATAGGTTAATAAATTCTTGCAATTACCGATTTCCAATAGAAGACCTTGATAATAAGAATGATTAAATTCTTTCATCTGTGTGGAATCAGAATTGTGAGCATTCTCCACTATAAATCCATTGGTTTCAAGTTGCTTCTGACAAGAGGTTAAAGCCCATAGACCAGGTTTTATTTTATAAATCTCTTTGCGTTCTTGCACAATTCTACGTATGCTTGCAAAGGGCGTTTTGGTATTCCATTGGCAATCGTTTATCTTAAAAACTTCTTGATACAATTGTCCCAATGTAGCAATCCCTCCCAAATGCTTTAATGTTTCAATAACGGCTTCATATTGTTTCATAACAAAAAGAGAAAAGGTTCCACATAGACAATATCCTTCTTCCGTGAAAAATCCGACGGCAAAGCACGTTTGATGTCCTCCAAGAGCTGAGTCTTTCCACCCACCCATTTTACAAAGGGCTTTGCCGCTGTACATGTCTTATAATTCATTTCTTCCATGATTTCTTTTGTAGCGCAAAGGTAATAAAACGCTTCCAATGGGAAACGATTTCTTTAGGAAAAGTCAATGGTCACACCTCTGCCTTCCTCCTGACATACACCTTGTGCGTCCCCCGTCCCGAACTGCCGATGCCGGACGACTTGTCCTCCGCCCAACGCCTCAGTTCCTTGGCGGCCGCGTTGCGGAGCAGGCCGGTCAGTGCGGCATAATCCGCCACGGTGATATACGGGCGTGTCTCCAAATGTTCCTTCGCCAGCCTCAGCCGCTCCTCGGGGGTGTAGCGGGTGGACGACTTGCGGAACTTCCAAGCCGACCGCTCCAGCCTGCAATGGCGTGCGGTCTCCTGCAGCAGTTCCTTGCCCGCACGGAAGTGGATGCGATCCACGCAGATGCTCGTGGCGTTGCGCCGCCTGTCGCCCTCCTTGCCCGTCTCGCGTTCGAAGCCTTCGCGCAAGCCCAAGGCGGGTGTGAAGACGCCAATGCCGTCAATCTTGACCGACCTCCCCTCGGCCATCCCGCGGGCTATCTCCTCGGACAAAGCCATCACCAGCCCCTTCACGTCGCCCGGCGTGAACGTGCTGGCGCGACAAATGTTCTTCGTGATTTCGTCCAAATCCATCTGTCCCCACAACTTCATGCGGGGAAACAACACCCGCTCGCCGTCCTTGCCGGGCAGGTTCGATTCTTGCATTTCATACGATGCCATGTCTGATTCCTCCTGTCTTGTCAAGGGAAAAACTCTTCGCCGTGCTTGGAGAAAAACTTCCTCCATGTGGCAGAAAAAGTCCCCGATGCCTTTAGTTAACTATGTCTCCAGATTGGATTTATATATCTCCAGCCTAAAGATGTATATCTCCAGCTTGGAGATATATAAATCCAGTGTAAAGATATGGCTTTTTAGCGGCATCGGCAAGTTTTTCAGCAAGAAACACCATCTTTTTTAGACTATACAAGGGAATCTTTTTCGTACCTCCGCGGACAAACGGCCCCATATTCATCATGGGAATACAGCCACCGCAAAAGGGGAAGCCTCCCCCAGATGGCCATGAAAAAGGCGGGAGCCTCACGACCTCCGCCATTCTTCTAACCTTAAATCTAAATCTTTATGAAAAAAACGTGCACAAAGGTAGGCATTCTCCCGCAAGAGGCCGTAGCACAAATGTTATAAGAACGAAACACGCTTTTAATATTTACTAATTCACCACGTCTGTCCCTGCTCCCCCTCCAGGTATTGCAGCAACTGCCTGTAGATGGGGTTCTGTCCGAGCAGCGCCGGCACCCCGGTGATGAACATCTGACGGCGGGAGCGGGTCAGGGCCACGTTCAGCTTGCGGTCTATCAAGACGCCGTGGTCTTCCGTCAGATTGGCCAAGAACTTCAGCTGGTAGGCGCGGTTGATGCAGAAGGAGTAGATGATGACATCGCGCTCGCTGCCCTGGAAACGTTCCACCGTATCCACCAGCACGTCCTGCAAGGGCGGGATGCCCAGCGCCTCCAGTTCTTTCCGGATCAAGGCTATCTGGCTGCGATAGGGAGTGATGACGCCCAAGGTACGCGCAGGGTCGAAGCCGGTTGTCTCCCGGTATTGCCGATAGACCGCTGCGGACAACCTGGCCACTATCGCCGCTTCCGAACGGTTCACCTTGGCCGGACGGGTCATGGGCTCCGCCTCGGAAGGCAGGAAGGCCACCCGGCGGGTCAGCACACCGGCAAACTCATCCCCTGCCAGCAAAGGTGCCAATGTCAGGTCCCCGTGCTGATGGGGCAAGCCCAACGGCTCCAACAGACCGCCGTAGAAAGCGCGGTTGGGAAACAAGGCCACCTCCTCGTTCATGCGTCCCTGGCGGTGCAGCATGTCGAAGGCACGGCCCGAAGTCTCCGCCCCACCCTGCGACCAGACGCGATACAGCCGCTCGAACAAGGAGTCCTTCAGGTTCAGCAATCCGATGGCACGCAAACGCTCCACGTGTACCTCGGACTGCAAAGGTGACTGCAAGACCACCGCCGGCAACTGCTTGTGGTCGCCTATCAGGATGAACTTCCCTATGGCATCCGCCCCCGACTCGGCACGCAGGCACAGGAGCCCCAGCAGTTGCGGCTCCAGGATTTGCGTGGCCTCGTCCACCAGCGCCACGTCGAACGTCTTCAGGCGGAACAGCTCCGTCTTGGAGGAGAGCGTGGCCACCGTCCCCACGAACACGCGGCAGGCGGCGATGCGCAGTTGCACGGCCCGGCGGTTGGGACAATCCTCCAGCACATTCTCTATCAGATGGGGGCGATACTGCTCCTCGCACGCCAACTCGCTGCCGATGCGGATGTAGTCGATGGCCGGCGTGATGGCTGACAGCATCTTGCAGATTTCGTCCACCGCCCGATTGGTGTAGGACAGGAGCAGGATCTGCTTCCGCGAAGCGTGAAAGGCCTCCACCATGCCCCGCAAGGCGCGGGAAGTCTTGCCCGTGCCCGGAGGGCCTATCAGGAGGAAGAAGTCGCGGGCCGCCTGCGCCTTGAGCGCGATGCGGGCGAAGTCGTCCGGCGCCGCGGCTATGGCGGCATCCAGCGAGGTGTCGAACTCCGGCGGACGTTGTCCCAACAGGACATCACGCCTCCGCTGCGTGGCGGAGAGAAAGGCGGAAAGCCCGCGATACATGCTGCGGAAGGAAGTGTCCATATAGTCGTGCTCCACGGCATACCGGGCGCCGAGAGGCAGCACCCCCGTGTTCTGCTGGGCGGCACGCAGCCGGATGCGGATTTCCCGCTCGGTGATGTCCTCGATGTTTCCCTTGAACACCAGTTTGTTGGTCACGTTGTCCGCATCGGCGTTACGCTCATAGAGCACCACGGCATCGCCCTGCCGGAAGTTGGGCAACGGAGCCTCGGCATCGCCCTCCCCTGCCTTCCGTTCGAGCACGAGGCAGGGCTTGTGCGCGTCCGCCGCATGGCTCTCGCGGATGGTGAGGCCATAGAGGATTTCCCCCGCCTCCACCTTCTCCGCCAACGTGGAAAGCCACACCGATGATGCTCCCGTGCGCCCCTCGTAAGCCACGTCGCCCGACTTGGAGGTATAGAGTTCCTTGGTGATGAAGTTGTAGAGGATATGGAAATAGTCCGACTCCAGCGGCGAAAGGGCGTCCAAGCTTTTCCGCACCTGGTCGATGTTCGGATAGAGGTAGCGCTTCCACAAGGTGTTGTTCAGTCCCCGCTCGTTCAGCGTGTCCGGTGTCAAGGCCTTCAGCCGGCTGGCGGTATAGGCAGGGTCGTTGTGACGCTGGATGCCGTACTCCCCGGCCACGATGCGGTTGCGCACGTCCAGCACCCGGCGCAGCATGGCCCACGAGCCCCGTGCCGGATAGAGCAGCGGATAGCGGGTGTAGAGCAAATAGGGTTTCACGCCGTGGTGATCCCGGCCCATGGAGTACTCCAGCACGGCCTGGTAGAGCAACATTTGCACCAGGTTGTTCTCCTTGGGCACAATCTTGCCGCGGACGGCGTATTCCTCCGCCTTGCCGGATTTCATTTCGATGAACGCAGTCATGTCGCGCTGCATATAGTCCAAGCGTCCTTGCAGGCCCAGGGCTTCGCACAGGTACGAAGGCTCCAGCACGGCATCGCGGCGGTCGAGGTCGTAGCCGGAGGCATGGAAGGTCTCCGTCACCGTCTGGCGCAGGTGCTCGAAGTGCAGCTTGCAGTCGGCAAAGAACTGCCGCTCCTTCTCCGCATCGCGCAGGTCGGCGCAGGCGGCCAGTTCGATGGGATAAAGGCGGAAGGCTTTCTTCATGCAGGCCAGGTAGTCCGGCCCGGTCTCTGCGTGAATCCATTCGTCCAGGAACAGGTTGACAATGTTTCCCAGCAGCAGGGGACGGGTATTGCCCACGGGCTGCAGGCGCATGAAAATGTAGTTGAGGGGATGAT
>CALNEX010000129.1 GCA_939791845.1 uncultured Mediterranea sp.
GGTAGCGGTAGTGGTCGTCGCCGAAGCCCAGGGCCTCGTGCCACTTCAGGCGCGTCTCCTTCCACTTCTTGAACCACTCCAGCTCGGTGCCGGGCTTCACGAAGAACTGCATCTCCATCTGCTCGAACTCGCGCATACGGAAGATGAACTGGCGGGCCACAATCTCATTGCGGAACGCCTTGCCTATCTGTGCGATGCCGAAGGGGATTTTCATGCGGCCCGTCTTCTGCACGTTCAGGTAGTTGACGAAGATGCCCTGCGCCGTCTCGGGGCGGAGGTAGACCTTCATCGCGCCGTCGGCGGTGCTGCCCATCTCGGTGGAGAACATCAGGTTGAACTGGCGCACCTCCGTCCAGTTGCGGGTGCCGCTGATGGGGCAGACGATTTCCTCGTCCAGGATGATCTGGCGCAGCTCGTTCAGGTCGGGACCGGCGTTCATCGCCTGGGTGTAGCGCTCGTGCAGGGCGTCGCGCTTCTGCTGGTGCTCCAGCACGCGGGCGTTGGTGCTGCGGAATTCCTGTTCGTTGAACGCCTCGCCATACTTCTTGGCGGCCTTGGCCACTTCCTTGGCGATTTTCTCGTCATACTTGGCTATCTGGTCCTCGATGAGCACGTCCGCGCGGTAGCGCTTCTTCGAGTCACGGTTGTCGATGAGGGGGTCGTTGAAGGCGTCCACGTGTCCGCTGGCCTTCCAGATGGTGGGGTGCATGAAGATGGCGGAGTCGATGCCCACGATGTTCTCGTGCAGCAGCACCATGCTCTGCCACCAGTATTGTTTGATGTTGTTTTTCAGTTCCACGCCGTTCTGACCGTAGTCGTACACCGCGCCCAGTCCGTCGTAAATCTCGCTGCTGGGGAACACGAAGCCGTATTCCTTGCAGTGCGAGACGATTTTCTTGAAAACGTCTTCTTGTGCCATTGTATCTGTATGTTAGATTTGTGCGGGTGACAGGACTCGAACCTGCACGCCTTGCGGCACCAGATCCTAAGTCTGGCGCGGCTGCCAATTACGCCACACCCGCAGCTGTCAGTGTGAACGGCGGCAAAGATACGGAGTTTTTTCCGTTCCGCAAACTATCGGGACAGGATTTGCGGATTTCACAGGCTCTTTTGGTTCTTTTGACAACATAAGCCAAAGAGCCTTGGATTTCATTCCGCACCCAGCAACGCCCGTGCCGCCTCGATGAGGGTGTCCCGCCCGCGGGCTTCGTCTTCCTCGGTCATGTCCACGTGGATGTCGGGGTCGATGCCGTCCTCTATGTGCTGCCCCTGCGCGTCCAGCATGGGACTGGCGGAGAAGCGCACGCCCCACCCGTTGGGCAGCTCGGAAGAGAAAGGCAATCCTCCCCCGCCCCCCGTGCGGTCGCCCAGGAGGATGACTTGGGTGAAGCAGCGCATGGAGTTGACAAAGTCGTTCGTGGCACTGTAGGAGTGGCGGTTGGTCAGCACCACCACGGGCTTCTGCCAGCGCACGCCGTCGGAAGGGTCGATGTAGACCGGTTCGGGGTCGGAGAAGTCGGAGTGCCCGGGGCCGGTCTTGTGTTGCAGGTAGCCCACGTGGACGCGCTCGTTGGTGAAGCGGGCGGCCAGACGGCTGGAGGTGGTCAGGGCACCGCCACCGTTGTTTCGCACATCGATGATGAGGCCGTTGCACACGCCCAGGTAGAGCAGCATCTCGTCCAGGTTGCCCTCGCCGATGGCAGCGGAGAAGTCGGCATAGCGGACGTAGCCGATGTTGTCTTTCAAGATGGTGTATTCGGCACCGCCGCCGATGCGGTAGTCGCGACCCAGGTAGTCCTCCACCAGCTCTTCGCTGAAATTGCGCGGGTAGTCCAGGTACCAATCCCAGTAGCGTGCGGTGTTCCAGGCGGAGTAGAGGTTGACGTGGCCGTCTTTCAGCTCGGCCAGCATGTTGCCCAGCACCTCGAAGAGGGCATCGTCGCCCATGTCGTCCGTCACCTGCACGCGGTATTGCTCGTGCACGGCATCCCAGTCCATGTCCTTGTAGTCCAGGTAGCAATAATGCTCGTCTATCAGGCGCCACAGGGCTTCGAAGTTGCCCGCGGGACTGTTGTCGTATGCTTCCTCGCGGATGCAGGAGGCGAGGAGGAGGGTCAAAAAGATGCCCCCATAAGAAAGGTATCGCTTCATCTTGAGTTCTTAAGCAAGGAGTTAGGTATCAGGGTAAACCGCTTGACGAATCCCACCATGAACACATGCGAATAGGCGTGCGTGCGGAGGTGGTTGACCTCGGCCTGCTGCACGTCCCACAGGTACGTGAAGCGCATCCGTGCACGCCCCACGGGGAAGTCCAGCGAAAGGCGGTGACGCCACGAGGGACGGTTGTGCAGGGAGGTGAAACGGACCACGCCCTTGGCATGGCCCTGGGAGAATATCTCGTAGTAGGACTGCCCGTAGTGGGGCGAGAACATCGCGCCAACCAGGGGCACGTCCAGCTGGTAGCGCAGGCAGAAGGGCACGTGGCGCAGGCGGAAGTCCCACACGGCCCCCACGGCGGCGTCCACGGCCACGGAGGCGCGGGCATTGGCCGGGTTGTTGCCGTTGCGGAAGTTCCAAAGGAAGCCGCCGGAGAGGTCGGCCAGGCCGCCGGCCTGGAGGCGCAGGCCATCGGCCACGGGGAAGTCGCGGAGCAGCCCCCAATTCCAGTTGACCAGGGCACCCAAGGCATTGTTGTTGTCCACGTGGTTGTGCGTATAATTCGCATAGCCTTGGAAGAAAGTCTGGCGCACCCAACGGCCACCTCCCCAAGGGGTGCGGCGCAGGCTCTCGCGCGAAAGGCGGAACTCGATGCCGCGGTATTCCTGGGGCGAGAGGTAGGTGTCATACTCGTTGGCCCAGCCCAGGCCGTACATCGTGGCGCGCTCCACGGGGCGGGCGCCGGGTGTCCGCACGGTGTCCGCGGGGACAGCCGCGGACAAGGTGGCGCAGAGGAGGAGTGTAGACAGCATTGACAGCATATTCAGAACAATTTCATCTGCCCCGTCAGCTCGTCCAGGATGTCGCCGGGCGTCTTGTCCTTGTCGGGGTCAAGGTCTTCGGGTTCTTCCTCGGGGGACGTGCCGGAGGCTTCGGATGCAGGTTCGGGATGACGGGTGGGCTCCAGTTCGTTGACGGTGTCGATGGTGTAGGTGGTGAGGCGCTTGCCTTTGGCCTTGAATCCCTTGACGGCAATGAAGTCGTCGGCCTCCACCACCAGCGGGTCGCGGAAGTCGTCATGCCCGCCGAAGACCACCTCAAGGCGCGGGTAATACTCGTCCGTCAGCAGGATGAGCTGGTTCTTGGGGTTCTCGCCCAGGTAGTTCTGCTTGCGGGCTGCCAGCTCGAAGCAGAAACGCTTGATGTAGGGATAGCCCTGCTGGTCGGCATCGTAGAGGACGGCCGTCCACACCTTCTGCGGGTCAAACTTCTCGAGGAAGCGGATGTTGGGCTCGTAGTGGTTCTCCAAGTCGAAGTTGGTGGCGTAGAAATCGCCGTTCTCCAGCACCACGAGAATGCGGTCGTCCGTCTGAAACTCGCCCAGGTATTCGCCCCGCCCGTCGTAATTGAGGCGGAGGACGTCGCGGTCGAACCACACCTTGCGCCCGCCCAGCGTGGAGGCGCCGCGCTGCTTCAGCACAATCTTGTGGACGGGCAGGCGCGTCAGGATGTTGCCGATGGCCTGGCGTCCTTTGATGGCCAGCTGGCTGAAGTCTTCCTCGAAAACAATCTTGCGGACGCGCGGGTTGGGTTTGAGCGTCACCTTGATGACTTCCGCCTCGCCGTTGGGGTTGGCGCTGAAGTAGAGGATGCGCGAATCGGGCTTGCCCTGCGTGAGGTCGTATTCGCGGTCGCGCACGATGCCGGTGACGGCAAAGCGCTTCATGTAGCACGTGCCGTCTTTGCCGTCGCGGTAGGCCACGTTGTAGATGGTGCGCTTGTCGTTCTTCTTGAAGATGTTGACATAGAGGATGTTCTTGCCCACGAACTTCTTGTCCGCCACGGGCGTGATGACATACTTGCCGTCGCGGTAGAAGATGATGACGTCGTCGATGGGCGAGCAGTTGGCCACGAACTCGTCCTTCTTCAGGCCGGTGCCGATGAATCCCTCCTCGCGGTTGATGTAGAGCTTCTCGTTGGCTTCGATGACCTTGGTGGCCTCGATGACGTCGAAGCTGCGCAGCTCCGTGCGGCGGGGGAAGGCTTTGCCGTATTTCTCCTTGAGCATCCGGAACCAGTCCACGGTGTACTCCACGAGGTTGGCCAGGTGGCGGTCTATCTCGGCCACCTCCGCCTTCATGCGGGCAATTTGCTCTTCCGCCTTGTCGCTGTTGAACTTGAGGATGCGCGCCATCTTGATTTCCATCAGGCGCAGGATGTCCTCCTTGGTGACTTCGCGGATGAAGGTGGGATAGTAGGGCGTCAGGCGCAGGTCGATGTGCTCGCAGGCGGCATCCATCGACTTGGCTTGCTCGAACTCGGCGTCCTTGTAGATGCGCTCCTCGATGAAGATTTTCTCCAGGGAGGCGAAGTGCAGGCTCTCCATCACCTCGCCGCGGCGGATTTCCAGCTCGCGCTTCAGCAGCGCCTTGGTGTTGTCCACCGAGCGGCGGAGGACATCGCTGACGGTCAGGAAATGCGGCTTCTGTTCGTCAATGACGCAACAGTTGGGGGAGATGTTCACCTCGCAGTCGGTGAAGGCATAGAGCGCGTCGATGGTCTTGTCCGAAGACACGCCCGGTGCCAAGTGTACGAGGATTTCAACGCTTCCCGAAGTCAAGTCCTCCACTTTGCGAATCTTTATCTTGCCTTTCTCGCTGGCTTTCACGATGGAGTCGCACACGCCCGCCACGGTCTTGCCGTAGGGTATCTCGCGGATG
>CALNEX010000130.1 GCA_939791845.1 uncultured Mediterranea sp.
CACACGGCCGTAGGTGTAGCCTTCGGCTGGCCGGGCGGGGTTGTCCGAATTGGCTTCGAGGATGACCGGGCGTCGGTCGGCCGTCTGGGTGGAAGGGGGTTGTGCCGTGAGCGACTTCTCCAATTGGAGCAGGCGCGGCGCGGGCGTGAAGGCGACGTTGAACGCATGGCGCGCCGGGTCGAAGCGGTCCGCCGGGTGCTCGAACCGTCCCTGCACCCGCAGCGTCAGCAGCCCGAACCCTAGGTCTACGCTGTGGCCGTTGAGCAGGGCTTCGTAGATTTCTTCCTTCAGGCAGCGGTAGGCGTAGAGCAGCGTTTCGGGGCGCATCTCGCTGCGCTTGTCGGCGACGCGCCCGGCCAGGTCCTGCTCGTCCAGCGTCGGGCGGTGCTGTACGTTGGCGCGGTAATACGTCTCGCCGTCCGGCGCGGTTTGCCGGTTCAGCTTCAGGCGGATATCCACCGGCCTGTCCAGCAGTTCTTCATCAATCTTCTTGTCCATAAGTGTTCTTATTTATTTAGTTGACGAGTTGACGAGGCTTCAGTCTACAAGGAGCGTTCTTCTTAGTTGACGAGTTGACAAGGCTTCAGGCAACAAGGAGCGTCCTTGTAGCTCGTAGCTCGTTCCCTTGTTGACTTGTTAACTTGTCAACTCGTCAACTGAAGCCTCGTAGATTGAAGCCTCGTCAACTCGTCAACTGAAGCCTCTCCTACCGCAAGTACTCCAGTATCTTCCCGCTGATTTGCAGGAGCGAAATCTCGCAGATTTTGGTGTCATACTCGGCCGAGAGGATACGTTCTTCGGCGTCCAGCAGGTTCTTCTGCGCCTCGCGCATTTCGATGCCGGCCAGGTCGCCCAGCAGGTAGCGGTCGCGCGAGATGTCATAATTGTCCTTGGCCACGACGAGGTTTTCGCGTTCCAGCTTCAGCAGTTCCAGGTTGTTGCGGTAGGCCTGCCACAGGTTGCTGAGGTCGGCACGCAGCGTCTGTTCCAGTTGTTCGCGTTCCAGGCGTGCGTTCTCCACGGCCAGGCTGGCGTTGCGGCGCTCGCGGCGCCGGTTGCCGTCGAACAGGTTGAAGCCCACCGTCACCCCGAAGTTCAGCCCCAGTGTGCTGCGCCTTGAGTTGGCCGCCAGCTCGTAGCGGTTCAGCGTGTAGCCGTAGCCCCCGTTCAGGCGGACGTAGGGATAGTCGCGCGAGCAGACCTTCTTGTAGTCCAGCCGGGCGATGGCCTGGTTCTGGTCGGCGCGCAACAGCGAGGCGTTGATGTCCAGTGTGCCGCGCCACAGTTCGTCGAAGTCCAGGATGTGGTTGATGTCGATGAGGCTGTCGCGGATGAGGAAGAACTCGTCCACGTCTTCGTTGGCCATCAGCTCGTTCAGCTCGATGCGCGACGTGTGCAGGGCTTCCTGCTGTTTGACGTATTGCGCACTGTCGGCATTGAAGTCCACGCGGGCTTGCAGGTAATCCAGGCGCGAGGCGTTTCCCACATGCACGCGGGCTTCGGCGATGCGCACCCGTTCGCGCGAGAGCGACATGGCGTAGTGGAAGTTCTTCAGGCGGATTTTCTGCTGCACGAAGTTGTAATATTCGGCCGCGATGTTGGCCACCAGGTCTTCGATGGCGATGCGCGTGTCGGTCTTGCCCTGCCGCTCCAGTTCCTTCAGGCGTTGGTATTCGGCCGTGATGTTGAACCCGTCGAAGAGCGTCCACTCCAGGTTGATGCCTGCGTCGATGGTCTGGTCGTAGGCGCTGTTCTCGCGTGTGGTGGCTCCTGTTGCGCGCAGTTTTGTTTCCGTATCCGCCAGTTCCCCGCTATATCCTGCCGAGAGGTCTATCACGGGCAGGGCTCCGGCGTTGGCCAGCGTGGCATTGTTTTCGCTCACCTTTTCCTGGTTGCGCGTGATGCGCAGCGAATAGTTGTTGAGCAGCCCTTCTTCCAGGCATCTTTTCAGGGTGTAGACAGGAGGCTGCGCGGCGGCAACCAGTGCGCACAGCGATATGAGAGGAAGTAAAAGTCGTTTCATCGTTGATAGGGTCTTTTATAATCGTTGAGAGTTGATTGCTTGTATCCGGCAGCGAAAGTTGCTATTCTTGTTTCAGTTTGCTCCGGTCGGTCGAGATATAGCTGTAGATGGCTGGCACGATGTACATGGTGAGCAGCGTGGAGACAATCATACCCCCACATACCGCCGTGCCCATGGCGATGCGTTGGTTGGCACCCTCGCCCGAAGCGAAAGCCAGCGGGATAAGGCCCAGCACCGTGGCAAAGCTGGTCATCAGGATGGGGCGCAGGCGTTGCAGGGCAGCGTCTTTCACGGCCCGCATCTTGTCCTCGCCGTGGTCTTGCTTGTGGTTGGCAAACTCCACGATGAGGATGCCGTTCTTGGCCACCAGGCCGATGAGCATGATGATGCCTATCTGGCTGAAGATGTTCATCGTGATGTCGCCGAAATACATGAATACCAGTGCTCCGGCGATGGCCAGCGGCACGGTGAGCATGATGACCAGCGGGTCCTTGAAGCTCTCGAACTGGGCGGCCAGGATGAGGTAGATCAGTCCGATGGCCAGGATGAAGGCGAACATCAGGCTGGAGGCGCTCTCGCTATAGTCTTTCGAGTCGCCGGACAGGGCTGTGCGGAAGGTGTCGTCCAGCACTTCCTTGGCTATCTTGTCCATCTCCTCGATGCCTTGTCCGATGGTCTTGCCTTCGGCCAGGCCGGTGGAGACGGTGGCGGACACGAAGCGGTTGTAGCGGTAGAGTTTGGGGGGCGCCGTGCCGTAGGCAATCTCCACGAGGTTGTCCAGCTGCACCATTTCCCCGTTCTCGCTCCGGATGTACAGTCCCACGAGGTCCGAGGGCTTGTTGCGTTGCTGTCGGTTGATTTCGCCCAGTATCTCGTATTGCTTGCCGTTCATATAGAAATAGCCCATGCGTTGTCCGCTCAAGCCATATTGCAGGGTCTGGGCGATGTTGCGCGTACTGATGCCCATCGTTCCCGCCTTGTCGCGGTCTATCTGGATGCGGGCTTCGGGGTCGCTGAACTTCAGATCCACATCTGCCATTTGGAAGGTGGGATTCTCGTAGACGCGCTCCATGAACTTGGGCAGCACTTCCTGCAGCTTCTCGATGTTGGTGGCCTGC
The DNA here is from genome assembly GCA_939791845.1 of uncultured Mediterranea sp. GTDB lineage: Bacteria > Bacteroidota > Bacteroidia > Bacteroidales > Bacteroidaceae > Bacteroides. The sequence continues at coordinate 3,142 of CALNEX010000130.1, forward strand.
AGGACGTATTGCACCGGCATGCTGCTCCTGCGTCCGCCGAACGAGGATTGCTGCTGCACGAAGGCGCGTGCCTTGGTCTCCTTCTGCACGGCGCGGGAGAGGCGTTCGGCAGCCTCCATCTGGGTATAGTCGCGTTCGCGCAGGTCCTTCAGTGTGATGCGGATGTTGCCGCTTCCGCTGGATACACGGGCCGTCACAGCCTCGGCGTCGGGGATAATGGAGTCCACCACGTCGTTGATGCGCTCCGTATAGTCGCGGATGTATTCATAGCTGACGCCTTCGGCACCGCTGGTGTTGACGGTGATTTGGGAGCGGTCTTCCAGCGGAGCCATCTCGGCGGGGATATGCGTCCACAGGAAGAAGATGAGTCCGAAGGTCAGCAGGGTGACAATCAGGGCTATCCATCGTTTCCGCAGGAAGGCGGCCAGCGAGCGGCTGTACAATCGGTTCATTCCTTCGAAGAAAGGTTCCGTCACCCGGTAGAACCAGTTCTTTTTCTTCTCCTGCTTCAGGAGCTTGGTGGCCAGCATCGGGGTGAAGGTCAGGGCCGCAAAGGCCGAGATGAGGATGGAGCCGGAGATGACGAAACTGAATTCGCGGAAAAGGCGTCCCGTGGTGCCCTCCATGAAGACGATGGGGAAGAACACGGCCACCAGCGTGATGGTGGTGGAGATGACTGCAAAGAAGATTTCCTTGGCTCCTTCGATGCCCGCCTGAAAGGGAGGCATGCCCTGCTCGATGCGCACATAGATGTTCTCCGTCATCACGATGGCATCGTCCACCACCAGACCTACGGCCAGCACCACGGCCAGCATGGTGAGCACGTTGATGGAGAAGCCGGCCACGTACATCACAAAGAAGGCGCCGATGAGCGACACGGGGATGACGATGCACGGCACCAGCGTCACGCGCCAGTCGCGCAGGAAGAGGAAGATGATGATGATGACCAGCACAAAAGCCTCGTACACCGTGTGCTCCACTTCGCTGATGGAGGCGCGGATGAAGCGCGTGTTGTCGAAGCCGTAGGTATAGCTCACGTCTTCGGGCAAGTCTTTCTGCATGCGCTCCATGCGGTCGTAGACGGCATCGGCAATCTCGATGTGGTTGGCACCCGGTTGCGGGATGACTACTACGCCCACCATGGGCACGCCGTTCATCTTCATGTAGCTTTTCAGGTCGGCGGCGCCCAGTTCGGCGCGTCCGATGTCGCTGAAACGGATGATGCGGTTGCCGTCGGCTTTGATGATGAGGTTGTTGAACTCTTCGGGAGTGTGCATCAGGCCCAGCGTGCGTATGGTCAGCTCGGTAGTGTTGCCTTCGATGCTTCCCGAAGGCAGTTCGATGTTTTCGCGGTCGATGGCTTCCTTTACGTCGACAGGCGTGATGCCGTAGCCCGACATTTTGGTGGGGTCGAGCCACAGGCGCATGGAGTATTTCTTTTCACCCCAGATGCTTACGCTGCTTACGTCGGAGATGGTTTGCAGTTGTTCTTTCACGGTCAGGTCTGCAATTTCGCTCAATTCCAGCAGCGAGCGTTTGTTGCTCTGCAAGGCCACCATCAGGATGGGGGTGGCATCGGCGTCGGCCTTCGACACGGTGGGCGGGTCGCAGTCGTCGGGCAGGTAGCGTTGGGCGCGCGACACCTTGTCGCGCACGTCATTGGCGGCTGTCTCCAGGTCGACGGACAGTTCGAACTCCACCGTGATGCGGCTTTGACCCTGCTGGCTGACGC
>CALNEX010000131.1 GCA_939791845.1 uncultured Mediterranea sp.
GGCGACACCTGCACGGTCATCTTCCGCCAATACAGCGGAGGCAACTCGGTGGGCAACGAGCAGTATGTCTACCACGCCGCCACCAACCTGTGGAGCTACTGCGACCTCGTCCGCGAGGAGACACGCCCCTACGGCTTCAACGGCACGGAGTGGAACTACAACCCCAGCGTGACCATCACCCTGCAAGTGGGCAAGAACATTGCCGAATCCGCCACGTTCTACCAAGCCATCGTGGACTGGGTGGCCGACAACTATCCTGAATATGTGACTTCGTATGGCAACAACGAGTACTACTTCGGCAGCTCGGCCTACCAGAACAACTTCGACTTCCGCGTCAGCGCATGGCAGGGCCAGAACACCTATCCCGGCATGGCAGGCGAGGAACTGACAAAGCTCATGTGGGAACGCCTGCCCGAGTCCTTCCCGCACGCACTGGAAGTACTCTATCCCAATGCGGCTCCGGTGGACGGCATGGACGTGATCTACACCATCAACTTCGGCATCTACGACGGTGCGGGCACCACGACCTACACCATCCAATACAAGGTCGTAGGCCAAGGCCAGTTTGAATATGTGGAAGGCTCCTTGAAAGCTGTAGAATAATCCTGTTTTTAACTTATATTAGGCGCGAATTACGCGGATTCCACGGATTTTTCTTTTTACTTTCCGTGCAATTCGCGAAATTCGCGCCTGTTTTATAAGCTCAGTTTATATGATGATACGAACCAAACTCTCCCTGCTTTGCCTGCTGTTCATGCTGGCAGCTTGTGGCGGCGATGACACGCCCGCCCCGACTCCTCCCGAGGAACCGGTCGATCCACCCGTTGAGGACGATGGCACCAACGTCAATGCCAACCAAGCTGATGATGCCCATCCCTTCGTCACAGACTACGCCATCCCCCGCCTCAACGCGGCCAATGCGTACGTGGAGCACACCGTCTCCTACCGCGAGCAGGAAATCCTGAACTACGCCCTCGAATGGGTGGAAGAGAAACACCACGCCGCCTGGGTGGCCTTCAGCTTCGACAGCGAGACCAGCCGGAAGAACGTGAACCGCACCGACGAATGGTTGCCCGACCCCTTCGTTCCCACCAGCCCCCAGGAAAGCGACCACAAGAGCGACGGCTTCGACAAGGGACACCTCTGTGCCTCGGACGACCGCTCGTATAACCGCACGGCCAACGAACAGACCTTCTACTACACCAACCTCAGCCCGCAGATGACCTCCTTCAACGGCGGCTATTGGGTGACTTTCGAGAAGCTGGTGCAGACCTGGGCACGCTCCGGGCGGTATGACAAGCTGTATGTCACCAAGGGAGGCACCGTCAATGACCTGCTCGTCAACTTCACCGGCACACTCTCTGCAGCCGACGGACGCAAACCCCAGACGGATGCCAACGGCCTGACCCGCCACGGACTGGCCTGCCCGCGCCATTACTTCATCGCCCTCCTGGCACAGAAAGGCGAGGATTTCCAAGCCATCGGTTTCCTCGTGGAGCACCGGGACGATTACGGCTACGACAACGACCACCAAGCACCCGCCAGCATAGCCCCCAACCACGCCCTCAGCATCGACGAACTGGAGGAAAAGACCGGGCTGGACTTCTTCTGCAACGTGCCCGACGCAGTGGAAGATGCAGTGGAGGCCGTCTATGATGAGGATGCCTGGGAATGGAATATCTCCGAAACCTCTTCCGTTTCGCAAAAAAACAAGTAACACCAAACAATATGCCACACACCCGACAAGAACAGATGGAAGCCTTCGGACGCTTCCTCGACATACTCGACGAACTGCGCGAGAAATGTCCGTGGGACCGCAAACAGACCAACGAGAGCCTGCGTCCCAACACCATTGAAGAGACCTACGAACTGTGCGATGCCCTGATGCGCGACGACAAGCAGGACATCTGCAAGGAACTGGGCGATGTCCTCCTGCACGTGGCCTTCTACGCCAAGATAGGCAGCGAGAAGGGCGACTTCGACATCAAGGATGTCTGCGACCGCCTCTGCGAGAAGCTCATCTTCCGCCACCCCCACGTCTTCGGGGAAGTGCAGGCCAACACCGCCGAACAAGTCACCGAAAACTGGGAGCAACTGAAACTGAAGGAAAAAGGCGGCAACAAGACCGTATTGAGCGGCGTGCCCGCCGCCCTGCCCTCCCTCATCAAGGCCTACCGCATCCAGGACAAGGCACGCAACGTGGGCTTCGACTGGGAAGAGCGCGAACAGGTGTGGGACAAAGTGAAGGAGGAAATCCAAGAATTCCAAGTCGAAGTGGCACATCTGGACAAGGAAAAAGCGGAAGCTGAATTCGGCGATGTTCTCTTCAGCCTTGTCAACGCTGCTCGCCTCTACAAAATCAATCCGGACAATGCCTTGGAACGCACCAACCAGAAATTCATCCGCCGGTTCAACTACCTGGAGGCGCACACCATCCGCGAAGGCAAAAACCTACACGACATGACTTTGGCCGAAATGGACCGAATCTGGGAGGAAGCCAAAGCCTTGGAAAGAACAGAAGAAAAGTCGAAAACCCCAACTCCCTCTTCAGAGCGCTAAAGTCTTTCTTGAGGACGCCAAAGTGCCTCTTTAAGACGCACAAAGTGCCTTGTTGAGATTACAAAAAGCCGTGGCCGGGAATGCAAAAACCTAAAAATGCTTTCCCGGTCGCGGCTTTGCTGTAATTTATGGACGAAATATTTCGGTATCTTGGAAGAAATTCCTTTCTTTGTGGAACAATCCGGCCTTAGCAACAAGGCCAAACAAACATTAATTTTACCGTTATGAAGATTTCACACATTGAACACCTGGGCATCGCCGTGACAAGCATCGAAGAAGCCCTGCCCTACTACGAAAATGTACTGGGACTGAAATGTTACAACATTGAGACCGTTGAAGACCAAAAAGTTAAGACTGCCTTCCTGAAAGTGGGCGAAGTAAAAATCGAGTTGCTGGAGCCGACATCGCCGGAGAGCACCATCGCCAAGTTCATCGAGAAGAACGGCGGCAAAGGCGGCATGCACCACCTGGCTTTCGCCATCGAGGACGGCGTGGCCAACGCACTGGCTTACGCAGAAGAGAAAGGCGTGCGCCTCATCGACAAGGCTCCCCGCAAAGGCGCCGAGGGACTGAACATCGCCTTCCTGCACCCGAAGTCCACGCTGGGCGTGCTGACGGAGCTCTGCGAGAAACCCGAATGACATTTTCAGAGGAACTAAACCAGACTTCAATCCTAAAAAAGAATAGAAAATGAGTAACCAACTGGAAAAAATCAAAGAACTCATTGACCGCCGCGCGGCAGCCCGCCTGGGCGGTGGCGAAAAAGCGATAGCCAAACAACACGATAAAGGCAAATATACAGCCCGCGAACGCATCGCCATGCTGCTGGACGAAGGCAGCTTCGAGGAAATGGACATGTTCGTGGAGCATCGTTGCACCAACTTCGGTATGGACAAGAAGCACTACCCGGGCGACGGCGTGGTGACGGGCTGCGGCACCATCGACGGCCGACTGGTCTACATCTTCGCACAAGACTTCACGGTATCAGCCGGTTCCTTGTCCGAAACCATGTCACTGAAAATCTGCCACATCATGGACAAGGCCATGAAGATGGGCGCCCCGGTCATCGGCCTGAACGACTCGGGCGGCGCGCGCATCCAGGAAGGCATCAACGCCCTGGCCGGCTATGCGGAAATCTTCCAGCGCAATATCCTGGCTTCGGGTGTCATCCCGCAGATCTCCGGCATCTTCGGCCCCTGCGCAGGCGGTGCCGTATATTCTCCGGCCCTGACGGACTTCACGCTGATGATGGAAGGTACTTCCTACATGTTCCTGACCGGGCCGAAGGTGGTGAAGACCGTGACGGGTGAAGACGTGACGCAGGAAAACCTGGGCGGTGCCAGCGTCCACTCCAGCAAGTCGGGCGTGACCCACTTCACCTCGCCCACCGAGGAAGATGCCCTCAAGCTCATCCGCAAACTCCTGAGCTACATCCCCCAGAACAACCTGGAGGAACCTCCCTACATCGACTGCACGGACCCCATCGACCGCCTGGAGGATTCACTGAACGAAATCATCCCCGACAATCCCAACAAGCCGTATGACATGTACGAAGTCATCGGCGCCATCATCGACAACGGCGAGTTCCTGGAAATCCAGAAAGACTATGCCAAGAACATCATCATCGGCTTCGCCCGCTTCAACGGCCAGTCGGTGGGCATCGTGGCCAACCAGCCCAAATACCTGGCCGGCGTGCTGGACAGCAACGCCTCGCGCAAGGGTGCACGCTTTGTCCGCTTCTGCGATGCCTTCAACATCCCCATCGTTTCGCTGGTAGACGTGCCGGGCTTCCTCCCCGGAACCGGACAGGAGTACAACGGTGTCATCCTGCACGGCGCCAAGTTGCTCTATGCCTACGGCGAAGCCACCGTGCCCAAGGTGACGATAACCCTCCGCAAGTCTTACGGCGGCTCGCACATCGTGATGAGCTGTAAGCAACTCCGCGGCGACATGAACTATGCATGGCCAACGGCCGAGATTGCCGTGATGGGCGGTGCCGGTGCCGTTGAAGTGCTCTACGCCCGCGAAGCCAAGGAACACGAAAATCCTGCCCAGTTCCTGGCCGAAAAGGAAGCCGAATACACCAAGCTGTTCGCCAACCCGTACAATGCCGCCAAGTATGGCTACATCGACGACGTCATCGAGCCGCGCAACACGCGCTTCCGCATCATCCGCGCCTTGCAGCAGTTGCAGACCAAGAAACTGTCGAACCCGGCCAAGAAGCACGGGAATAT
>CALNEX010000132.1 GCA_939791845.1 uncultured Mediterranea sp.
TCGCGACCCCGACCTTGGCAAGGTCGTGCTCTACCAACTGAGCTATTGCCGCAATTGCGATTTGCGGTTGCAAAGGTAGGCATTTTCCTGAAACTGGCAAGCGTTGGGGACGATTTTTTTCAATAAAATCTGCTGCTGCTGCTTGGTATGGATTGCAGAAGGTTGATAATCAATCCATTCTGTCCCGGTAGTCTTCGTAAGAAAATTGGCGGAGCACCTGTGCCCGGCCGTCTTTTGTCCACAAACCGATGGCAGGATGGGGGATGCCGTTGAACATCGTGGTCTTCACCGTGGTGTAGTGTATCATGTCCTCCAGGAGGATGCGTTCGCCCACCTGCAGCTCGTGGTCGAAGCTCCAAAAGCCGATGTAGTCACCGCTGAGGCAGGAGTTTCCGCCCAGACGGTAGACATAAGGCCCGTCTGCATCGGTGCGGGCGCCGCGCACGGCAGGCTGGTAGGGCATCTCCAGGCAGTCGGGCATGTGGCAGGTGAAGCTGACGTTGAGGATGGCGGTGCGGATGCCCCGGTTCTCCACGATGTCCACCACTTCGGCTGCCAGTGCGCCCGTCTGCCAGGCAAAGGCGGAGCCGGGTTCCAGGATGATTTGCAGGTGGGGATAGCGTGATCTCAGTCCGCGGAGCAGTCCGATGAGGTGTTCCACGTCATAGTCCTTGCGGGTCATCAAGTGTCCGCCGCCCAGGTTGAGCCATCGGATTTGGGAGAACCAGGGGGAGAACTTCCCTTCGATATGGTCCAGGCTGCGCTCCAGCTCGTAGGACGAGGATTCGCAGTGGCAATGGCAGTGGAAGCCCTCGATGCCTTCGGGCAGTTGTGCGGGCAGTTGTTCGGCCATCACGCCAAAGCGCGTGCCGGGGGCGCAGGGATTGTACAGTTCGGTTTCCACTTCGGAGTATTCGGGATTGATGCGCAAGCCGCACGAGATTTTCCCGTGGGCCTGCACTTGGGGCCAAAACCGCCGGTATTGGCTCAGGGAGTTGAATGTGATGTGGCTGCTGCACCGCAGTATCTCCGGGAAGTCGGCTTCCGTGTAGGCGGGTGAATAGGTGTGCGCCTTGCTGCCGAACTCTTCGAGGGCCAGGCGGGCTTCGTAGGGCGAGCTGGCCGTGGTGGCATGGATGTATTCGCGGAAGATGGGGAACGTGCGCCACAAGGCAAAGGCTTTGAAAGCCAGGATGATTTCCACACCGGCGCGGTCGGCCACGCTTCGGATGAGGCTCAGGTTCCGGCGGAGCAGGTCTTCTTCCATCACATAGCAGGGGGAGGGAAATTGGTTATAGTCTACCATAAGCGAGTGTATGAATTAAATGATAATTTATCGGTGTTTTTTGGCGCGGATTACACGGATTTCACGGATTAAGTTTTATCATAGAATTATGAATGCCAATGGTTTCACAAATAATATATCCGTGAAATCCGCGTAATCCGCGCCAAAACTAAATTCCTATTTGTCTGTCTACACGATTTTGAACCGTGCGAAGCGCAGCAGCAATTGCTTTTCGCCCACGTTCTCGAAGCGGATGGTGGCTTTGGCGTTCTCGCCCGCTCCTTCCACGCGGATGACGGTGCCCCGTCCGAAGCGTTCGTGCTCGATGAGTTGGCCTTCTTGCACGGCAGGGGTGTCCTTGCTTGCGGAGGTTGCCCGGGATACCGGTTTCATCCGGGAGGATGCAGGCGGCACGAACGTCTGCTGCCTGGGCCGATAGCTTGGGGTGGGGGCGGTGCTGCGTGCGGGGATGTCGTTCTCCGGCAGGTCCAGATAGCAGGCGTCGATGTCGTGCAGGAAGCGGCTGGGGCTGCAGAACTCCATCTTGCCGAAACGGATGCGGCTCTTGGCGTAGGAGAGGAAGCAATGTTCTTCGGCCCGAGTGATGGCAACGTAGAACAGTCGGCGTTCTTCTTCCAATGCGCGGGGCGAGTCTCCGGCCATGGACGAGGGGAAAAGTCCTTCCTCCAGGCCGACGACAAAGACGTTGCGGAACTCCAGTCCTTTGGCGGAATGGACGGTCATCAGCGTCACCTTGTCCTGGTCGCCGTCCTTGTCTGTGTCCTGGTCGGTCAGCAAGGACACTTCGGACAGGAAGTCGGACAGTCCGGTGCGGGTGTCGCCCTCTTCCAGGCGTTGCGTGCAGAAGTCGCTCAGTCCGTTGGCCAGTTCCTCGATATTCTCTTGTCGGCTCAGGTTTTCGGGGCTGTTGTCCTGGCAGATGTCGGCGATAATCCCTGTCCGGCGGATGATTTCCGTGCCGGCTTCGTAGGCTGTTTGGGTGCTGGCCAGCACGGTACACTCCTCTATCAGCGTGCGGAACGCCTGCAGTTTTCCGAGGATGCCCTTGTTCAGGGACAGTTCGTAGGCCTGGGGGGCGCAAAGCACGGTCCAAAGGCTGACGCTGTGGGCATCGGCGGCTTGCAGGAGGCGTCCCACGGTGGTGTCGCCTATGCCGCGGGCGGGATAGTTGATGACGCGCTTCAAGGCTTCTTCGTCATGCGGGTTCACCGTCAGTCGGAAGTAGGCCACGGCATCCTTTATCTCCTTGCGTTGGTAGAAGGACAGGCCGCCGTAGATGCGGTAGGGCACGGAGCGTTTCCGCAGGGCTTCTTCGAAGATGCGGCTTTGGGCGTTGGTGCGGTACAGGATGGCAAAGTCTGCCCATGCGTGGTGTTCGCGCCGGTGCAGGGCTTGTATCTTGTTGCCCACGATTTCGCCCTCCTCCACGTCGCTGTAGGCTTTGAACACGCCGAGGCTGTCGCCTTTCTCCTTCTTCGAGTAGACTTCCTTGTGGATTTGCCGTTGGTTCTTTTCTATCAGGCTGTTGGCCGCGCCGACGATGCTTTGCGTGGAGCGGTAGTTCTGCTCCAGCTTGAATATCTTTGCCCCGGGCCATGCTTTGGTGAAGGTCAGGATATTGTCGATGTCCGCCCCGCGGAACGAGTAGATGCTCTGTGCGTCGTCGCCCACCACGCAGACGCGGCTATGTTCGGCACCCAACTGGCACACGATGGCGTGTTGGGCCAGGTTGGTGTCCTGGTATTCGTCCACCAATATATATTGGAAATGGGCGCGGTATTTCTCGAGCACGTCCGGATGGTCGCGGAACAGCAGGAAGGTGTAGAGCAACAAGTCATCGAAGTCCATGGCAGCCGATTGGCGGCAACGGTCCCAATACTTCTTGTAGACATCGCGCACGGCGGGGACGCGGGCGGCCTGGTCGGCTTCGTAGGCTTCGCGGCTGTTGGCATACGCGGCGGGTGTCACCAGGTGGTTCTTGGCGTTGGAGATGCGTGATTGTACCCATCCCGGTTTGTAAGTCTTTTCGTCCAGCTTCATTTCCTTCAGCAGGGTGCGGATGAGGCTTTTCTGGTCGGCCGTGTCATAGACCGTGAAGTCCCTGGGGAAGCCCAGCACGTCGGCTTCCGTCCGGAGGATGCGCAGGAACATGGAGTGGAAAGTGCCCATCCAGAGCTTGGAGGCACTGTCGCGGCCCACTTGGCGGGCGATGCGTTCCTTCATCTCGCGGGCGGCCTTGTTGGTGAAGGTCAGGGCCAGGATGTTCCACGGGCGGTATCCCTGCTCCAGCAGGTAGGCAATCTTGTAGGTCAGTACCCGTGTCTTTCCCGAGCCGGCACCGGCAATGACCAGCGAGGGGCCGTCGTTGTAGAGGACGGCGGCCCGCTGGCTATCATTTAGTTCGTTGATGTAGTCGGACATGTATTCGTTCTGTGTTTCTTCTTGAAAATCCGGGCGAAGATACGAACATATTCCCGCCTGAGCAAATGGCGGGACAAAATTCATAGGGATTGCGGGTATCCGCGTGTGTTCAGAGCGGCACTACTGTGATTTGCGGCGTGCGTATGCCGGGTTTGATTTCCCCACATATCATATATAGGGAACCTTCGTGCAAGAGCAAGATGCCGCCGGCACGGGCCATGCCTGTCACATCGTAGGTGACGTGCCACGTCCGTTTTTCCAAGTCGTAGGTCAGCAGGTCATCGTTGAAGCGATACCAGTCCGCCGGTTTCTTCATATAGTCGACGGGGCCTTTCCCTTCCATGGCCTGCCGGAAGATGTCGTGGTTGACGCCTCCGGTCAGTATCAGCCGGTTGTCCTTGACGAGGCCGCTTCCTCCGGCCAGGCAGCGGGGCGTGCCGTCGCGTTCGGATATCAGGGTATCGAGGCGGCTCCAGGAGCCGGAAGCGATGTCGTATTGCAGCATATCCGTAGAGGGCGTGCATTCCTTGCGGACGGCATCAAAGGCATAGCCGCCTGCCAGCAAGAGGGAGGTCGGGGTAGAGGCTACGATGGGTTGCACCCGTTGCGGGCCGGGATAGTCGGCCAGACGCTTCCATTCCGTGGGAGAAACCAGGTCCAGGGCATATAGTCCTTTTCCTGCTTTCGGCTGGTTGCCTCCGGTGACAAGCAAAGTATGGCCGCAGAGGCAGGCTCCTCCGTTGTCTATGGGTACGGGCAGGGAGGGAAGGCGCGTGGTCTGTCCGTCTGTTTTCAGCAGGTAGACATCGGTCTGTGCTCCTTGGGCGTTTTGTCCGCCGATGCACACGAGGCCTTGCGGGGTGGACACGGAAGCCCCGTAAGCAATGGGGGCGGGGAGAGGAGGCAGGGCTTTCCATCCGTCGGAGAGGTGCCGTAGGTTCAGGGTGTAGGCCGTGGCGTGGAACACTTTCTTGCCACCCTCTGCGGCGGGCGTGTCCGGGAAGTTGCATCCG
>CALNEX010000133.1 GCA_939791845.1 uncultured Mediterranea sp.
AGTGTTTCACAGCCACGAAACAAAGTGTTTCACAGCCACGAAACAAAGTGTTTCATAGCCACGGAACATCTGCCGATGATGAAGGCGGGCATCAGCTTCGACAGGGAGAAGGGCATGAAAAGACAACGGACGAAGCAGTGCGGGACACCTCCCCTGCCTCGTCCGTATTTTTAGAGCTTATGCCCCAGGCAAGTCCTCTCTTGTCACTTCGCCACGACTTCCAGCACGCGGCTGTTCAGCGAGCGTGTGGTGAAGAGGGGCAGCCCCACGGTCATCAGATACTCGCCGGAATAGAGCGTGCCCTCGTCCCCCGCAGCGGGTTTCGCGCCGGGCATCCGGTTGATTTCCTTCACCCGGTACATCCGGTTGGCTTCCAGGCCTTGCAGGCGGACCGGCCATGTCTTCTCCGCATAACGGGGATACACGTCAAACGCGAACACCACGGCCCGTGCCTGGTCCTTGGACACGTACATGGACGAAGTGTGCTGCCCCGAATAGGGCGACACCAAGCGATAAAGGTTGCCGTCCAGGATGACAGGCTTCAAGGCCTTGTACGTCTGCACGGCCTGCTGGCAGAAGGCCACCTCGCGCTCGTCCAGGTGACTCAGGTCGATGTCAAAGCCCAGCTTGCCCATCATGGCCACGTCGGTGCGGAACTTGATGCCGGCCTTGCTGTTCCAGGAGGTGACGTGCGCGCAGAGTGTCTTGGCCGGGAAGACGTGCGAATAGCCCCACTGGATGAACAGACGCTCGATGGGGTCGGTGTTGTCGCTGAGCCAGAACTCGGTGAAGTAGCGCAGGGCCTCGTAGTCCGACCGCCCGCCACCGCCCGAGCAGAGCATCATGGGCAGGTGGGGGTACTTCGCCCGGATGCGCTCCAGCACCTTGTACAAGCCACGCACATAGTCCACATACAGGTGCGACTGCCGGTCCTCCAAGTAGGCAGAATAGATGTTGGTGATGGGGCTGTTGCAGTCCCACTTGAAGAAGGCGATGTCCGGATAGCGGGTCATGAGCCCGTCCACCACGCCAAACACGTGGTCCTGCACCTCCGGATTGCTCAGGTCCAGCACCAGCTGGTTGCGGAAGTAATATTCCTCGCGGTTGGGCAGGTGAATCACCCAGTCCTTGTGCTTCTCATACAGTTCACTCTTGGGATTGACCATCTCCGGCTCTATCCAGAGGCCGAACTTGATGCCGCGCTTCCGGGCCTCGGCGGTCAGGAACCCGATGCCGTGCGGAAGCTTGGCCTGCGTCTCCTGCCAGTCGCCCAACCCCTGCGTGTCGCTGTGCCGCGGATATTGGTTGCCAAACCAGCCATCGTCCAGCAGGAACATGTCCACGCCCAGGCGGGCGGCATCGTCCATGAGCTTCACCAACTTCTGTTCATCGAAGTCGAAGTAGGTGGCCTCCCAGTTGTTCAACAACGTCATGCGCGATTCCGTCCCGTCCTTCACCTGATACTTGCGGGCCCAGTCGTGAAAGTCGCGCGAAGCCTTGCCCGTGCCCTCCGTGCTGTAGGTGAAATAGAAGTCCGGCGTGCGGAACACTTCGCCACGCGGCAACTCATACTCCGAAGCATAAGGATTGATGCCCGCCAGCAAGCGCAATGCGCCCCCGTTGTCCACCTCGAAGGTGAAGCGGAAATTGCCGGTCCATCCCAAGGTGCCCACCAATACCTCGCCTGCATTTTCCTGCGCCTTCCCGTCGAGGGAGAGCAGGAAGAAAGGCGAACAGAACATGTTGGCCCGGGCTCCCAGCTTGGTGTCCAGCACCTTCTTGCCAAACGCCAGCCGCTGTTCCTGCATGTGCGTCTCCGAGGCCCAGTCGCCCGAGAACTCCGTGAGGTAGTAAGCTCCACGGTCCATGTGAAGCATGGAGGAGGCATAGCGGTAGAGCGTGACCGGCTTCTTTTCCTCGTGCGATATCTCCGTGAAGGTCTTCAACAGGTTCTCCTCTTGGTAGGCCACATAGTGCAGCTTCACCAGCACGGGATATTGTTCATCCTTCAAGGTGATGACCGTCTCGCTGACGCCCGGCGAAACCTCCTTGGCCTCGTGCGACACATATTTCAACAACAAGGAAGGATTCCCATCGTTGTGCAACACCCGCAGAGCCGGTTCGAAATAATCCTCCATGCCGTGCGTCACGTAGGCTTCCGACATCAAAGGCAGGTGTTCCCAGTCGGCCGGGTGCGTCAACTTCTTTCCCAAATAACACTGATACAGGCGCCCGTTGTCCCCGACCTTGTATATCAGGTCCGTGGATTTCGTCCCAATCCGGATGAAAGGCTGGTCCGCAGCCTTCACGCAGGCCATGCCCAACAGGCATGCCAGCAGCAATAAAACTTTTCGCATAGTTTGTTTTTAAAGGTTGATTCTTACAGGATGCAAAGGTAAGGGAAATAAGGCAATTCGCAAATTCGGCATGACAAAGACGCGGATTATTTCCCGACATTGCGTATATTTGCACAAGAGATTCAAAACAAGTAGATTATGGAACCCGTTACCAGACGTTATCCGATAGGCATACAGACCTTCTCGGAACTCCGCACAAAGAACTATCTGTACATCGACAAGACGGAATACGTGTACCGCATGACACATTCCGATGCCAAGTATATGTTCCTGAGCCGTCCGCGCCGCTTTGGCAAATCCCTGCTGGCCAGCACCTTGTACAGCTATTTCGAGGGACGCAAGGACCTGTTCAAGGGATTGGCCATCGAACGACTGGAGACGGATTGGACAGCCTATCCCGTGTTACACTTCGACATGAGCACGGCCAAACACGCGGACAAGGAAACCTTAATTCTGGAATTGGAACGCAAGTTGTCCGAGTATGAAAAGACGTATGGACGTGGAGAAAGCGATGTATTGCCCAACCAACGCCTACAAGGACTGATACAACGCGCCCATGAACAGACAGGCCGCCAAGTGGTAGTGCTCATCGACGAATACGACGCCCCCCTGCTGGACGTGATGCACGAGGAACAGAACCTGCCCCCGCTGCGTAACATCATGCGCAACTTCTACAGCCCCCTGAAGGCTTGCGACCCCTACCTGCGGTTCGTCTTCCTGACCGGCATCACCAAGTTCTCCCAACTGAGCATTTTCAGCGAGCTGAACAACATCAAGAATATCAGCATGGACGAATCGTATGCGGCCATCTGCGGCATCACGGAAGAAGAAATGCTGGAGCAGATGTCTCCGGACATAGACGCAATGGCCGAAAAACTGAAGCTGAGCCGTGAGGAAGCCATCGACAAGCTGAAAGAGAACTACGACGGCTACCATTTCACACTGCCATCGCCGGACATATACAACCCGTTCAGCCTGCTGAACGCATTTTCCGACGGGAAGATACAATCGTACTGGTTCGGCAGCGGCACGCCCACCTACCTGATAGAGATGCTGCGCAAGTTCGGCATGAGCCCCTCCAAACTGGGCGGGGAAGTAAAGGCAAACGCCTTGGACTTCGACCGCCCCACAGAGCGGCTGACCAGCATCATCCCCCTGCTCTACCAAAGCGGATACTTCACCATCAAGCACGGCATCCCCCGGCTGGGCTTGTACACCTTGGGCATCCCCAACCACGAGGTACGCATCGGCCTGATGCGCAGCCTGGTGCCCTACTATCTGACACCCGAGACGTACCTGACCTCGTCCGCCATCTTCGACATCACCGAGGCCCTTTACAACAACGACATGGACGCGGCCCTGCGCCACCTGCAGCAGTTCCTCTCCACCGTGCCCTATTGCGACAACACGGACTACGAGGGACACTACCAACAGATACTCTACATCATCTTCAGCCTGCTGGGTGACTATACGGATGTGGAGGTGCGCACGCCTCGCGGACGGGTGGACTTGGTGATGCGCACGCCCTACACCTTATATATTATAGAGTTGAAACTGGACAAGGACGCGGACACGGCCCTGCAACAGATAGACTTGAAGAACTACCCGGAGCGTTTCGCCCGGTGCGGCCTGCCGGTGGTGAAGGTGGGCATCAACTTCGACAGGGAGAAGCATACGATTGGAGAGTGGAAAATCGGGTAAAAGCCCGGCCGTTGGCAAGAAAATATGGACACAAATGCTTACCTTTGCCCCAAAATCCTTAAACAGAAAAGACTATGGGCTGTTTTATGAACGTATTATGGCTGGTGCTGGGCGGAATCTTCACAGCACTGGAGTATGTGGTGTCCAGCGTGTTGCTGATGATTACCATCGTGGGAATCCCCTTCGGGATGCAGACCCTGAAACTGGCAGGACTGGCCTTGTGGCCGTTCGGCAAGACGGTGCGCACCGGCGAACGGGCGGGCGGATGCCTCTACATCCTGATGAACGTGCTTTGGATTCTGGTGGGCGGCATCTGGATAGCGGTGTCCCACCTGGTGTTCGGTGCCCTCCTGTGCATCACCATCATCGGCATTCCCTTCGGGCTGCAGCACTTCAAACTGGCCGCCCTGGCCCTGACGCCTTTCGGCAAGGACATTGTGGAGTGCAACTGAGGCAAAGGCAACCCCGCTTACAACAATCAGGCGCGGACAGCACGGAAAAAATCCGCGCCATCCGCGCCCTTGACTTATGCGACTGAACTTATGCTCAGACTGGTCCGTATGCCTTGAAGTAGGCTATCTGGCAAGAACTGCCGTTGGTCTCCGTAATCTCCAGCTTGATGTAGCGGGCCGTGACGGGAGCGTCCAAATCCACTTCCTCGTAAGCGGGA
>CALNEX010000134.1 GCA_939791845.1 uncultured Mediterranea sp.
CATAACTTTGCGGCGTTAATAACAAAAAGTAAGATGATTCAGAACTTTACATACATTCTATTGTGCGGCATTATTATTCTACTGGCAAAGGTTAGTGGAAGTGAATGTTGTGCGTGACTATATGTAAGGATGCGATGATATACGAGGGCCTTTCTCACTTCCATGTGTGAAAGGCTTTTTTTATTCTGAACGAGATTAATCTTTTAATAGGTATAGATACAGACGACAATGAGTGACAGATTATTTATTTTCGACACGACTTTGCGGGACGGTGAACAGGTGCCCGGGTGTCAGTTGAATACGGTAGAGAAGATTCAGGTGGCCAAGCAACTGGAGTTGTTGGGCGTGGACGTGATAGAGGCAGGATTCCCGATTTCCAGTCCGGGCGATTTCAACTCGGTGATTGAGATATCCAAAGCGGTGACATGGCCTACCATTTGTGCCTTGACGCGCGCTGTCCAGAAGGATATCGACGTGGCGGCAGATGCATTGAAGTTTGCTAAGCATAAGCGCATCCATACAGGCATCGGCACTTCGGACGAGCATATCAAGTACAAGTTCAACAGCAACCGCGAGGAGATTATCGAGCGGGCAGTGGCCGCCGTGAAATATGCCCGCAAGTATGTGGACGATGTGGAGTTTTATGCCGAGGATGCGGGTCGTACAGACAACGAGTATTTGGCCCGTGTCATCGAGGCGGTCATCAAGGCCGGTGCCACGGTGGTGAACATCCCGGATACGACGGGGTATTGCCTGCCTTCGGAATATGGCGAGAAAATCAAGTACCTTATGGAACATGTGGACGGCATACATAACGCCATTATCTCCACGCATTGCCACAACGACTTGGGCATGGCCACGGCAAATACCATGTCTGGTGTATTGAACGGTGCGCGTCAGGTGGAAGTGACCATCAACGGCATTGGCGAGCGGGCCGGCAACACTTCCTTGGAAGAGGTGGCCATGATTCTGAAATGCCACAAGGGCATCGGCATCGAAACGAACATCAACACACAGAAGATTTATCCTACGAGCCGCATGGTTTCCAGCCTGATGAACATGCCCGTGCAGCCCAACAAGGCCATTGTGGGACGGAATGCCTTTGCCCATTCTTCCGGCATTCATCAGGACGGAGTGTTGAAGAATGTGCAGACCTACGAGATTATCGACCCGCATGACGTGGGCATCGACGACAACAGCATTGTGTTGACGGCACGTTCCGGTCGTGCTGCCTTGAAGAACCGCCTGCAAGTCTTGGGCGTCAATCTTGACCAAGAGAAACTGGACAAGGTGTATGAGAACTTCCTCAAGCTGGCCGACAAGAAGAAAGACATCAACGATGACGATATCCTGGTATTGGCCGGAGCCGACCGCACGCAGAACCATCGCATCAAGCTGGATTATCTCCAAGTGACCAGTGGTGTGGGCGTGCATTCCGTGGCCAGCCTGGGACTGAACATTGCCGGTGAGAAGTTCGAGGAATGTGCTTCGGGTAACGGTCCGGTGGATGCGGCCATCAAGGCATTGAAGAAGATTATCAACCGGCAGATGACCCTGAAGGAATTTACCATCCAGGCCATCAGCAAAGGCAGCGACGATATGGGCAAGGTACACATGCAGGTGGAATACGACAACCACGTCTACTACGGCTTCGGTGCGAACACGGACATCATCGCCGCATCGGTGGAAGCCTACATTGATTGCATCAACAAGTTTAAAGATTAAAAGAATAGTTATGAATACTCTTTTTGACAAGATTTGGGACGCCCACATCGTGCAGCAGGTGGAGGACGGTCCCGTGCAACTCTACATCGACCGCCTCTATTGCCACGAGGTGACCAGCCCGCAGGCTTTTGAGGGCTTGCGCCAACGCGGCATCAAGTGCCTTCGTCCCGACCATATTTATTGTATGCCGGACCATAACACCCCGACGCACGACCAGGACAAGCCTATCGAAGACCCGGTATCGAAGGCGCAGGTGGATGCCTTGGCCCGCAATGCCCGTGATTTCGGATTGACGCACTTCGGCATGATGGATCCGCGCAACGGCATTATCCATGTGGTAGGACCTGAACGGGGATTGACTTTGCCGGGCATGACCATCGTGTGTGGCGACTCGCATACCTCGACGCACGGCGCGATGGGTGCGGTGGCTTTCGGCATCGGAACCAGCGAGGTGGAGATGGTGCTTGCCTCACAGTGTATCCTGCAAACCCGCCCCAAGACCATGCGCATCACCATTGACGGGACATTGGGTCGCGGCGTGACAGCCAAAGACCTGGCACTTTATATGATGATGAAGATGACCACCAGCGGCGCGACGGGCTACTTTGTGGAATATGCTGGCAGTGCCGTGCGTGCGTTGTCAATGGAAGGCCGTCTCACCCTTTGCAACCTTTCCATTGAGATGGGTGCCCGTGGTGGCATGGTGGCGCCGGACGAGGTGACGTTCGCCTACATAAAGGACAGGGAATATGCCCCGAAAGGCGAGGATTGGGAACGGGCCGTGGCCTACTGGCGCACCCTCCGCAGCGATGATGACGCCGTGTTCGATAAGGAAGTCCGCTTTGACGCGGCGGACATTGAGCCGATGATTACCTACGGCACCAATCCGGGTATGGGCATGGGCATCACGCAGCACATTCCTACGACCGAAGGCATGGGCGAAGCTGCTCGTACGTCTTTCGGAAAATCCTTGGGCTATATGGGTTTCCAGCCTGGGGAAGCGTTGCAGGGCAAGAAGATTGATTACGTTTTCCTGGGTGCCTGCACCAACGGACGTATCGAGGATTTCCGTGCTTTCGCCTCCATCGCACGGGGACGGAAGAAAGCCGAGGGAGTAGTGGCCTGGCTGGTGCCCGGTTCGTGGGCGGTGGACAGGCAAATCTGCGAGGAGGGTTTGGACAAGGTGCTGGAAGCGGCAGGCTTTGAAATCCGTCAGCCCGGCTGCTCGGCCTGCCTGGCTATGAATGACGACAAGGTGCCTGCGGGCAAGTATGCCGTCTCCACCAGCAACCGCAACTTCGAGGGACGGCAAGGACCGGGTTCACGCACGCTCTTGGCCAGTCCGCTGACGGCGGCCGCGGCTGCAGTGACCGGGGTGATTACAGACCCGCGCACATTGCTTTGAGGTTATATATAAATAAGAATAGGATTATGAAACAGAAATTCGACATACTGACATCCACCTGCGTCCCCCTGCCGTTGGAGAACGTGGATACCGACCAAATCATCCCCGCCCGTTTCCTGAAGGCGACCACCCGCGACGAGAAATTCTTCGGAGACAATCTCTTCCGTGACTGGCGTTACCGTCCGGACGGGACACTCAACCCGGACTTCGTGCTGAACGACCCCAAGTACGGCGGGCAAATCCTTGTGGCAGGCCAGAACTTCGGTTCGGGCAGCAGCCGCGAACACGCCGCCTGGGCCATTGCGGGCTATGGCTTCCGCGTGGTGGTCAGCAGTTTCTTTGCAGATATTCATAAGAACAATGAGTTGAACAACTTCGTTTTGCCCGTTGTGGTCAGCCCGGACTTCCTGAAGGAACTGTTCGACAGCATCTTTGCAGACCCGCAGACTTTGGTGGAAGTCAACCTGCCCGCGCAGACCATCACCAACAAGGCCACCGGCCGTTCCGAGTGTTTTGAAATCAATGCCTACAAGAAGCATTGCCTGATGAACGGCCTGGACGACATTGATTTCCTGCTGGAGAACGTGGACAAGATAGAGTCTTACGAGAAGAAAGCCTATGCGTCATCCCGTCATTGAAATAATGGACACCACCCTGCGTGACGGCGAGCAGACCAGCGGCGTGTCCTTCGTTCCCCACGAGAAACTGATGATTGCCCGGCTGCTCCTGGACGACCTCAAGGTGGACCGCGTGGAAGTGGCTTCCGCCCGTGTGTCCGAGGGAGAGCACAACGCCGTGAAAATCATCTGCGACTGGGCGGAACGCCGCGGGCTCTTGTCCCGTGTCGAGGTGCTGGGCTTCGTGGACGGTCACGAATCCGTTGACTGGATTCGCTCCACCGGTTGCCGTGTCATCAACTTGCTGTGCAAAGGTTCGCTGAAGCATTGCCGTTACCAGTTGAAGAAGACGCCGGACGAGCACATTGCCGACATCCTCCGCGTGGTGGACTATGCCGAGGCGCAGGGCCTGGAGACGAACCTTTACCTGGAGGACTGGAGCGGCGGCATGAAGGAATCTCCCGACTACGTGTTCCGGCTGATGGATGCCCTCCGCGGCAGTCCTGTCCGCCGCTATATGCTGCCCGACACGCTGGGCATACTCAATCCCCTGCAAGTCATCGAGTATATGCGCAAGATGATGAAGCGGTATCCCGACGCGCACTTCGACTTCCACGCGCACAACGATTATGACCTGGCCGTCTCCAACGTCCTGGCCGCCGTCCTGAGCGGGTGCCGGGGACTGCACACCACCATCAACGGGCTGGGGGAGCGGGCAGGCAATGCCCCGTTGGCCTCCGTGCAAGCCATCTTGAAAGACCACTTCGAGGCCGTGACGCGCATTGACGAGAGCCGCCTGAACGATGTCAGCCGCGTGGTGGAGTCGTACAGCGGCGTTGTCATTCCCCCCAACAAGCCCATTGTCGGCGAAAACGTCTTCACCCAGGTGGCGGGCGTGCATGCCGACGGCGACAACAAGCGCAACCTCT
>CALNEX010000135.1 GCA_939791845.1 uncultured Mediterranea sp.
GGCCGGGCAGGGCGTTGAATATCTCGCCCCCGCCGTTGTTGAGCAGCAGGATGCGGAGATTCTTGCCGCAATGCGGATTCCAAAGGGCGTTCATATCGTAGAAGAAACTCAGGTCGCCAATGAAAATGTAGTTCAGCTTGTCCGATGCGGCGGCATAGCCCACGGCGGCGGACAGGGAGCCTTCGATGCCGTTGGTGCCGCGGTTGGAGAGCACCTCCACGCCACCGGGCAGGGGGAACAACTGGGCGTAGCGCACCACCGAACTGTTGGCCAAATGCAGGGCGCAGGGCGCGGGCAGGCGGCGGATGACCTCGCCGATGGCTCCCATTTCCGAATAGGGAAACTCGGCGGGCGGCACGGCTTCCGACAGCCTTGTCCAGCGTTGGGCATACTCCGTGACTTCCTTTTGCGGGGAGACGGGCAACACTTGGCGGAAGAAGCTGGTCGGCTCCGCTTCTATCAATATGGTCAGGGTGCCGAAGAGGTCGGCCACCTCGCCCGACGGGGCAATGTGCCAATGCTCCTTGGGGGGATAGCTTCGCAGATATTGCTTCAACCGTTTGGAGAGGATGTGCCCGCCGCAGGTAATCACCAGGTCGGGGCGCATCGCCTGCTTTGTCTCCGGGCTGAGGGCGGACAACAAAGGCTCGACATTGCGGATGGCCGCCCCGGAATGGTTGGCGGGATGGGAGGCGAAGCAAGCGAAGGTGTCCTCCAAGCCTGGGGGAAGTGCCTCGCCAGGATTGCCTTGCCCGATAAGCAGCATCCGGCGGGGGAATTGCCTCAGGCGTGCGGCCAGTTCCTCGAAATGGTTGTCTTTGCGGGTGATGACCCGGGCAGCGGGCAGGGACTCGACCGGGCAGTCGAAGAACGGCTCGCTGATGGGGACATTGATATGCACGGGGCCCCGGCCGTGGTGACAGGTCTCCAGCAGGGCCTCGTTGATGAGGCGGTTGCAATGCCATTCGTCTTCCTCGCTCCTCACTTCGGGCAGGCTGACGGACTTCCTGACCAGCGGGCCGAACACGCCGGGTTGGGGCAGGGTCTGCCCGTCCATCTGGCCTATCCAGGCGGCAGGGCGGTCGGCGGAGATGACCACCAGCGGCACTTGGCGGTAGAAGGCTTCGGCCACGGCAGGGTGCAGGTTCAGCAAGGCGGAGCCGGAGGTGCAGCAGACGGCGGCAGGCCGATGGTCGTGCAGGGCCAGCCCCAGGGCGAAGAACCCGGCACTGCGCTCGTCGGTCACGGCATAGCAGGTGAACACATCTTGCATCGCCGAAAAGGTGCGCACCAAGGGGATATCCCGGCTGCCCGGGCAAAGCACGATTTTCCGGATGCCGTGTGCCGCCAGCAGGGCGGCCAGTTGAAGGACGTTTTTCTTGTCTGTGAACACGTGGTTGTAGTGATTAGTGGTTAGTGATTAGGGTTTAGTGATAAGTGATTACTAATCACTATTTATCGCTCTTCTCATCGTCTCCATCTTGTGCCTTGTCTCTTCCCATTCCGCTTCCTCCACGGACGAGGGCAGGATGCCTCCGCCGGCGTAGAGCGTGGCCTTGCCGTCCGCCAGGTGCATGCAACGCAGGTTGACGTAGAGGGCGGTTTGGCCGTCGTGGGGATTCAGCCAGCCGATGATGCCCGCGTAGTAGGTGCGTGCATAGCCTTCGTTGGCGAGGATGAAGTCATACGCGGCTTGCTTGGGCAGGCCGCACACGGCGGGGGTGGGGTGCAGTTGGTAGAGGATGTCGCCCAGGCAGTCCGTTTGCTTCAGGTGGAAGTAGAAGTCGGTCTTCAGGTGCATCACCTGTCCGGCGCGGGCGGTGTAAGGGCCTTCTTCCTTCAGGCCGGTGCCTATCCGTTGCAGGATGTCGCGCAGGTAGTTGCTGACCAGGGCCTGCTCTTCGCGGTTCTTGGTGCCCCATTCGTCCGTCCTGCCTTCACCCACCACGGGCAGGGTGCCTGCCAGGGACACCGTGTGCCAGCAGTCCTGCTCCTCGCTCAGGATGATTTCCGGCGTGCTGCCTATCCAGGTGCCGGTCACGGGGGTATGCACCAAGGATATCATCAGGCGCGGATAGCGTTGGCAGGCATTGATGAACGTGGCCGTCGGGGAGAAGCCGGCGGGCAAGTCCGTGTCTTCGCTGCGCGAGAGCACCAGCTTCTGGAAGGTGCCTTGGCGCAGGGGCGCGATGAAGCGGCCGAAGGCTTCGGCGTAGGCGCAGCGACAATCTTTCGCGGAGGCGGCGTCATTGTTTGGCGGAGTGCCGGCCTTTGCAGGACCTTTGCAGGCGGCCAGTACTTTCTTGATTTCCGGCCATCCCTTGGCCACCTTGTCCGGGCGGATGAGCACGATGGGTTGGCGCTCGTCCGCATGGAAGGGTGCGAGGACGAATCCCGTCTTCCCGTTCAGGTCTTGCAGGCGGGCATAAGTGTCAGGGGCGCCTTCGGGTTGGAGCACCAGGGTGGGCTGCTCTTTCCACGGGAGGCGGTAGAGGGCGAAGCTGGCGTTGCTGCGCGTCAGCGCGTCCATCAGGCTGTGTAGATGAGTTTCCGGCATATTCATTCGGCAAAAATACGCATTTTTACAGAATGGTGTGCGGGGGGAGGGGGATAAATGGCGATTTCATGCGGGAAATTTGCAGTGTCCTTGACAAAAGCTCGTGGATTTTATGTACGAGCGTCGGAAGATAGTGCCGGAGGTTGATGTTGCTCGGGTGTGTGTCCGGGTGAGTGAAATCAGAAAAAGACATCTTAAATGCGTTGATGACAGCGACAGCCCTATCGAGTGCCAATGATAGAGCTATCGCAGGCTGTTGATAGCTCTATCGCAAGCCATCGATAGGGCTATCGCAATTCTTGTTAAAATTGCATAACACTACTCCTGTAACTCATATTTTATTCATTACTTTGCACCAAATTTAGGTTTACTGCGGCTTTTCCACCCAGGAAGGGCCGCAAGATCTTTTTTTCGAGCAGACACGTAATGAACAGAGTCACCATAACATCCTGCCCGCTCTGCGGGGGCACGCAATTGGAACGCGCGCTGACGTGCGTGGACCACTATGCCACGGGCGAAACGTTCCACTTGTGCCGTTGCCGCGAATGCGGCTTCCTCTTGACGCAGGACTTTCCCGCCGAAGCGGAGATGGGACGCTATTATGAAACTCCTGACTACATCTCGCATTCCGACACCCACAAGGGATTGGTGAACACCGTCTACCATTGGGTGCGCACCTGGATGCTGGGCCGCAAGGCACGGCTGGTGATGCGCGAGGCGCATCGCACGACAGGCCGTCTGTTGGACATAGGCACGGGGACGGGCTACTTCCCCCACGCCATGGCCGAGCGAGGCTGGCAGGTGCGGGCGGTGGAGAAGAACGCCGGTGCGCGCATCTTTGCCAAGGAGCACTTTGGGCTGGACGTGCTGCCGGACCATGTGTTGCCGACCTTCCCCGATGATGGGTTTGACGTCATCACCCTATGGCACGTGATGGAACACTTGGAGCACCTGGACGAAACGTGGGAACAATTGCACCGCCTGCTGGATGCACAAGGCGTATTGGTGGTGGCGGTGCCCAACTGTACATCGGCGGACGCACGCAAGTATGGGGCCGACTGGGCTGCCTACGACGTGCCGCGCCACTTGTGGCACTTCACTCCCTCCACCATCCAGCAGTTCGGTGCCAAGCACGGCTTTATCTTGGCCGGACGCTATCCCATGCCTTTCGATGCTTTCTACGTATCCATGTTGACGGAGCAGCAGTTGCACCACCGTCTGCCTTTTGTGCGCGGATTGGTGACGGGCATGCTGGCGTGGCTCAGTGCACTGGCGGCGAAGGAGCGCAGCAGCTCCCTGATTTATGTGTTCCGTAAGAAGAAGGAAAATTGAGCGGAGGCAGGCACCATGGGAAGGAAAAACGGGAATAACGCAGTTTCAAAGTTCGACATGCAGGCGGTGGCGGCCACCATCAGCACGACGCTGGTCCTGCTGTTGCTGGGCATGGCGCTGTTTTCCGTGCTGGCAGCCCGCAACCTGTCGGTCTATGTGCGCGAGAATATCAACTTCTCCCTGGTGCTGGACGATGGGACGGACCAGCGCGACATCTTACATTTGCAACGCTCGCTGGAGAAGCAACCTTTCGTGAAGGAGATGACCTATGTCTCGAAGGAGGAGGCGCTGAAGGACTACGTGCGCGAGACGGGCACCGACCCGCGGCGGTTCGCGGGCTTCAATCCGTTGCGGGCCTCGCTGGAAATCCGGCTCAAGTCGGCCTACGTCCATGCGGACAGCATCGCGCGGCTGGAGGAACAGTTGGGGCAGGAAGCACTGGTCAAGGACGTGGTCTACCGGCAGGAGCTGGTGGATGCCGTCAACCGGAACATCGGCCGCATCAGCCTCCTGTTGTTGGGCTTGGCCGCTTTGCTGTTGCTGATATCCTTTGCGTTGATCAACAATACCATCAAGCTGGCCATTTATGCCAAGCGTTTCCTGATACACACCATGAAGCTGGTGGGCGCGCCGTGGGGATTCATCCGCCGGCCGTTCCTTTGGCGGAATTTCTGGACGGGGCTCTTTGCCGGACTGCTGGCCGATGCGGTGCTGTGGGCGCTGGCGGGGGGG
>CALNEX010000136.1 GCA_939791845.1 uncultured Mediterranea sp.
TTTGCTCTTCGTCTTGGACTTGAACCAAGGACCCTCTGATTAACAGTCAGATGCTCTAACCGACTGAGCTAACGAAGAGTGTTGTTTTTTCTCAAATGCGGTGCAAAAGTAGTGGTATATTTTGAAATATGCAATATCTTTGCAGAAAATTTGCCTCGGAAAGGCAAAAAAAATGGTTTTTCATCTAAAAAGAGCAGTAAAATGAGACGTTTTCTGAAGTTACGCTGGGTCGTGACCCTGATTTTGGGGGTGAGCCTCATCGGTTTGTGGGGCTTTGCAAGCGGCGACAGCCGGAGTTTCCAGATGGCCAAGAATCTGGACATCTTCAATTCCATCGTAAAGGAGCTGGATTTGTTCTATGTGGACACCATCGACCCCAACAAAACCGTCCGCGAGGGCATCGACGCGATGCTCTATTCGCTGGACCCCTATACCGAGTATTATCCCGAGGACGACCAGGACGAACTGGAGCAGATGCTGAAGAACAGCTACGGCGGCATCGGCTCCGTCATCACTTGGAATCCGGACCTGAAACGTTCCGTCATCTCCGAACCCTACGAGGGAATGCCCGCCGCCGAGGTGGGGCTGAAGGTGGGCGACATCCTGCTGGAGATTGACGGTCAGGACCTGATGGGCAAGGACAACCTGGAGGTGAGCGAAATGCTGCGCGGGCAGGTGGGCACCAGCTTCCGGCTGAAGGTGCAACGCCCCGGCACGAAGAAGCCGCTGGAGTTCGACATCGTGCGCCGCTCCATTGAGCTGCCCATCATACCTTATTACACCATGCGCCCGGACAGCATCGGCTACATCAATCTCTCGACTTTCTCCGGCAATCCCTCGCAGGAGTTCAAGGAAGCTTTCCTCGACTTGAAGCGGCAGGGCATCAAGTCGCTGGTCATCGACCTGCGCAATAACGGCGGCGGCCTGCTGGACGAGGCGGTGGACATTGCCAACTTCTTCCTGCCACGGGGCGACACGCTGGTCACCACCAAAGGCCGCCTGAAGCAGGCGGACAATATATATAAGACTCTCCGCGAGCCGATAGACCCGGACATCCCCCTTGCCGTGCTGGTGAACAGCGTCACGGCCTCCGCCTCCGAGATTCTGGCCGGTTCGCTCCAGGACCTCGACCGTGCCGTGTTGGTGGGCACCCGCACTTATGGCAAGGGGCTGGTGCAGACCACGCGGCCCTTGCCCTACGGCGGGATGATGAAGGTCACCACCTCCAAGTATTACATTCCCAGCGGACGCTGCGTGCAGGCCATCGACTATGCCCACCGCAACGCGGACGGCAGCGTGGGTCGCATCCCGGACGGCCTGACCACGGAGTTCAGGACCCGTGCGGGCCGCATCGTGCGCGATGGGGGCGGCGTGACGCCGGACGTGGAGGTGAAGGCCGAGAAATTGCCCAATATCCTGTTCTACCTGGTGAACGAGAACCTTGTCTTCGACTATGCCACGGACTATTGCCTGAAGCACAGCCAGGTGCCTGCCCCCGAGCAGTTCGAGGTGACGGATGCCGACTATGCCGCCTTCAAGGAGAAGGTGAAAGCTGCCGACTTCAAGTATGACCAGCAGACGGAGAAGATGCTGAAGAGCCTGAAGGAAATGGCCGAGTTCGAGGGCTACCTGGATGATGCCTCCGCCGAGTTCGACGCGCTGGAGAAGAAGTTGCAGCACAACCTGGACCGCGACCTGGACCATTTCTCCAAGGAAATCAAGGACATGCTGGCCGTCGAAATCATCAAGCGTTACTATTACCAGCGTGGCAGCATCATCCAGCAGCTGAAGGACGACCCCGACCTGAAGGAAGCCGTGAAGGTGCTGAACGACCCCGTGGCCTATCGGAAGATGCTGAGTGCGCCGACAGTCGGGGAACAGCAGACGGACAGTATATAAATCATTATTTACCCATCACAATGAACACCGATATCACCGCATTGGCCTCCGAGGCTGTCGCCCTTCTGCAATCCCTCATCGCCATTCCCTCTGTCAGCCGCGATGAGGCACGGGCCGCAGATTGTCTGCAACAATACATCGAACTGCAAGGGATGGACACCGGGCGCAAGGGCAACAACGTCTGGTGCCTCGGCCCGGCGTTCGACCTGAAGAAGCCCACCCTGTTGCTCAATTCGCACATTGACACCGTGAAGCCTGTCAGCGGCTGGCGGCGCGACCCTTTCACGCCCCGGCTGGAGGGCAACGGCAAGCTCTACGGGCTGGGCAGCAACGATGCGGGTGCCAGCGTGGTCAGCTTGTTGCAGGCATTCCTGCAGCTGTGCCGCAAGTCGCAGCCCTACAACCTCCTGTTCCTGGCCTCGTGCGAGGAGGAAGTTTCCGGCAAGGACGGCATTGAGAGCGTCCTGCCCCAGTTGCCGCCCATCGACTTTGCCTTGGTGGGCGAGCCTACCGAGATGCAGCCCGCCATCGCCGAGAAGGGCCTGATGGTGCTGGACGTCACCGCCACGGGACGTTCGGGCCATGCTGCGCGCGACGAGGGCGACAATGCCATCTATAAGGTGCTGGACGATATCGCCTGGTTCCGCGACTACCGTTTCCCCAAGGTATCCCCCCTGTTGGGGCCCGTCAAGATGAGCGTCACGATGGTCAACGCCGGCACGCAGCACAACGTCATCCCCGACCGCTGCACTTTCGTGGTGGACATCCGCAGCAACGAGTGCTACACCAACCAGGAACTCTTCGACCTCATTGTCCCGAACCTGAAGTGCGAGGCTCGCGCCCGCAGTTTCCGCCTGGGCTCTTCGCACGTGCCGGCGGAGCATCCCGTGGTGCGCCGTGCCGTGTCGTTGGGCCGTGTGCCTTTCGGTTCGCCCACGTTGTCGGATCAGGCGTTGATGCCCTTCCCCTCCATGAAGATGGGGCCGGGCAAGAGCAGCCGCTCGCACACGGCGGACGAGTTTGTGTTCGTGAAGGAGATTGAGGAGGCCATCGGTCTGTACCTGGAGTTGCTGGACGGGACGGCGTTGAAATAGATTCACCGCGCAATCCACCCCTCCGGATCCAGCTTCTGCGTCTCCTTACGCAGCTGGAAGTGCAGCACCGTGCGGTCGCCCTCGGCGGGGTTGGAGAACACCTCGCCCAGCGGCTGGCGCGTCTTGACGGCATCGCCCGCCTTGACCGTGGCGCGGGACAGGTTGCAGTACACCGAGATGTAGGAGCCGTGGCGCACCAGCACGTTGAACAGGCCGTTCAGTTGGAAGACGGCGGCCACCTTGCCGTCGAACACGGCTTGGGCCCGGGCACCGGGACGGCCCTGCAGGTCGATGCCCTTGTTGTCCAGCTGCACGCCCTGCATTACGGAGTAGCGGCCGTAGTGGCTGACTATGAGGTAAGACCCCGTGATGGGTGCGGGCAGCTTGCCCCGGTTGGAGGCGAAGGAGCCGGACAGTTGGCGGTCGGCCTTGTCCAGGGTGTAAGCTTCCAGCGGGGCGGCTTTTTCAGCCGGGGCGGTGGTGGCGGAAGCCTTGGCTTCTGCTTCGGCCCGTTTGCGGCGTTCGGCTTCTTCCCGGGCCTTGCGGCGGGCTTCGGCCTCGGCCCGTTTGCGTGCCTTTTCTATCTCTTCGGCTATGAGGCGGTCTATGCGGTCGTTCAGTTGTTGGGCCTCGCGGCGTTGCTTTTTCAGTTCGCGTTGCAGGTCGCTTTGGCGGCGGCGCAGGTTGTCCACCAGGGCCGTTTTTTCCTTCTCCTGGGCTTGCAATTTCTCTATCTCTGCCTGGCGTTCCTTCAGCAGTTTGCCTTTTTCCTCGCGCAGTTGCAGCAGTTCGGCCCGTTGGCGGTCCGCTTCCTTTTGTTGGCGGATGATTTCCTCCCCCTGCCGTTGCAGGTAGGCGGCAAACTCGCGGGCGTAGCGCAGGCGGCGGTAGGTCTGTGCCAGGCTTTCGGCGGATAAGATGAACAGCAGCTTCTCCTGGATGGAACTGTGGGCCTGCTGGTAGCGCACGGCTGCGGCATATTCCTCCCGCTTCTCCTTCAGGTCCTGTTGCAGGGCTTTGGTCCGGCGGTCCAGGGCGGACAGTTCGCGGTCGATGGTCTCCATGTCATTGTTCAGGGCGAGGATGTAGCGTTTGCGTTCCTCCATCTGCCCCGTCAGGGTGGCCAGGCCCTGCAGTTGGCTGCCCACGTCCTTGCGGGTGGTCTGCAGCAGCTTCTCCGATTCGGAGATTTGGCGTTGCAGCGCGCCGCGGCGGCTCTCCAGCTCCCGGATGGTCTTGTTGGTCTGGGCGGAGAGGGAACCGATGCAGAGGCAGGCGGTCAGCAGGCAGAGGAGGAAGCGTGTCATAGGCTCATCAGCAGGTGTAGCAGTTCATACCATTCCACCTGCACGTACTTCGACGAGAGTTGCGTGGGCGACAGCGCCAGCGGGCGGGTGGAGAAGTCGGAGAACTCTATCCGTCCTCCTTCTATCTTGTGCAGGCCCAGACTTTCGGCGGTCACCACCGTCTTTCCCTCCGGGCGGGCGGCGTCATAGAGCAGTTTCTCCAGGTGGGCGAAGTCCGCCTTCTTGGGCAGGACGCCTTTCAGTTCGCGGCGCGTGGCGCGGACATACCGCTTGC
>CALNEX010000137.1 GCA_939791845.1 uncultured Mediterranea sp.
TGGCCGCCCTGCTGGAGAACAACCAGACGCCCGAAGGCATCCGCATCCCCAAGGCCCTGGTGCCCTACTGCGGGTTCGACCTCATCGACTGACACACATTATATTATATATAGCGAAGAAAAGGAAGGCAGGGGCTTGCAAGGTTCCTGCCTTTCGTTTATCTTTGCAAAGTCGAACCAACAGATGGAGGAACCACTATGGAAACAACCGCATCCCTGAACAACCTGTGGAGCCAGATACTCGCGCTCCCCGCCAGCGACCGCCAATGGCTGCGGGACAAGCTGGACGTGTATGAAGGAGAGGAAGAAGAACGCCTCGCGCCCTACACGATGGAAGAAATCAATGCCTGGATAGACGAAGCCGAAGCCGAGTTGGAAGCCGGGGAACCCGGATATACACTTGAAGAGTTTGACACCCAAATGCGTAAAGAGCACGGCTGGCTATGATGAAAGTGATAGTACAAAAAGCCGCAGCCCGGCAGATTAGCCGCGTGTACACGTATGGCGAGCAACACTTCGGGAAGCAGGCGGCAGAAAAGACCCATGCCCGCATCATGGAGGCATTACGTCTGCTCGCCGCCAACCCAAGGCTGGGCATCACAGAGCCGTTGCTGGCAGGCCGCAAGCGGGAATACCGCAGCATCGTAGTGCACAAGCTATTCAAGCTGGTCTACTACGTGAAGGACGAAACGCTCTACATTGCCGCCCTTTGGGACACCCGCCGCGAGCCCCGCACGCAAGCTGACAACACGAAATAACTAATCCATTTATTAACTCATAAAACCAAAAACAGTATGAAACAAATTGAAAAGGGCCGATTTACCCCCCCCTATTTTTAAGAAAGATTAACCTATTATCCAGCCTTACCGTCCTCCTGCTGGCAGCCTGCGCCCAGGACGACACAGAGATGGGCCAACCCCTGCCCGAAGGGCAATACCCCATGACCTTCACCACCGCAGGCATCACCCTCAGCGTGGAGACCAAGGCCACGACGGACAACAACTGGCAAGGCGTACAGACCGTGGCCGTGCTGGTGGACGGCAAGATGAAGCCCTACACCGTCAACCCCTCCGGCGACTACGCCACCGCCACCCTCACCTCCGACGACCCCTTCTACTGGCAAAACACCGCCCCCATCCAGGTCTCCGCCTGGTGGCCCTACACCGAAGGCAGCACGGACATGCCCCCCGTGGTGGTGCAGGCCGACCAAAGCAGCGAAGACAACTTCCACAAGAGCGACTACATCAGCGCAGAGAATCAGCAGGTGGAGCTTGGCGGCACGAAGGCCCTCCAGTTCAGCCACCGCACGGCCAAGGTGGTGGTCAATCCCCTCGAAGCAGGTGAGGGCATGACCGACGCCGAGCTCCAGGGAGCCACCATCGCCCTCATCGGCGTATCCATCGGCAGTGCCGACGACGCCACCGTCACCCCCTACCAGAACAGCATCGCCCTGCTGCCCCCGCAGACCATCCTGGCCAACGAGCCTTTCATCAAAGTCACCCTGGGCGGCACCACCTACTCCTACAAACCCGACGAAGCCATCAACCTGCAAGCGGGCTACCAATACGTCTTCACCATCACCGTCAACAAGACCGGGCTCAGCGGGAACAACGCCGCCTTCAAAGACTGGGGCAAGGGCAAGGAGATTACGGGCGAAGCCGAACTTGTCATCGACTATGACCTGGCCAACGACGGCTCCTACATCGTCTACACCGCCGCCGGCCTGCTGGCATGGGCTGCCGAAGCGCAGAAAGACCTCTCGCTGGGCTGCACCCTGGCCGACGACATCGACATGAGCGGGCAGGCATGGACGCCGATAGGAGACGGCAGCACCAACATGAGCCCGGCCTATACCGGCACCTTCGACGGCGCGGGACACACCATCCGCAACCTGAGCATTACAAGTCAGGCGTACAGTGTCGGACTGTTTGGCGGGATTCGAGGCGGAACCGTCAAGAATCTGACGCTGGAGAACCCGCAGATTTCCGGCAACAACTATGCCGGAGGGATTGTAGGTGTTCTTCAGATTAATAGCACGATGGAGAACTGCCATGTGTCGGGCGGCTCTATCACGGGGGGAAGGTATACAGGAGCTATTGCCGGAAGCGCTACGGGCACGGTGCGGGCATGTTCCTCTTCTTCGGTCAAGGTTTCTGGAATTGACAATGCAGGATACGGATTAGGATATGTAGGAGGAATAGTAGGATATAAAGGCGGTAGAACCACAAATCTATACTCCTGCTATGCGGCAGAACCACTTCTTACCGGAGCCTCAGGTTTCAATATAGGAGCGATAGCGGGTGGTAATGACTTAAATACTTCCATTACTGCCTGTTACTGGAGTGGAGATGCCGCCGCAGGTGTCGGTGAGAACTATGGCACATTCTCTGGCAACAAGGTAGATGGTACCGTCACCTGGCAGTCCGCTTGCGACGCCATGAACGCCGCCCTCCCCGCAGACTTCGGCTGGCAGTGGACGACCGACGCCCCCGCCACGCCACCCGTGCTGGTAAAGAAAGAATAACAATCCCCTCCCGGCGGGATGCACAAGCCGGGAAGACGCCCTGCAAGCCCCGCCCGTCCGGCCTCGTCCACCGGCGGAAGGGTGCGCGGAGGGCGCCTGAAACCATATCGAGAACAGTTAACAAATCCTGACACACCGGAGAAGTCCCGGAGGCCGCCGGACCAGGCGGGCGACACTTCTGATAAGTGTCCATGACACTTCTGATAAGTGTCCGCGACACTTCTGATAGGTGTCCATGACACTTCTGATAAGTGTCACGCCCCCTCCCGAAAGCGGGCCACGGGTGCTTCTGAAGGGGGTCGGGAAGAAGTTTCACCATTAAACCGAAAGCCTATGGCATTTTTCAAACCCATTTACAAAAAGCTGTCCAAACTGTGGTACCCGCAGGCCATCACGGCCGACAAGCCGGTGGACATGGACGAGCTGTGCGAGCAGATTGCCCTCATATCCACCGTCAGCAAGGGCGACACGAAAGCCGCCCTCACGGCACTGGGCCAGGTGATGGGCACGTTCATGAACGCCGGCCGCTCGGTGCAGGTGGAGGGTCTGGGCACCTTCTACTACACCTGCACGTCCGAAGGCCAGGGCAAGGCGACGAAGGAGGAGGTGACCGCCCAGTGCATCACCGGCACCCGCGTGCGCTTCGTGCCCGAAAGCAGCCGGCGGGGCAACACCGTCACCCGTGGCCTGATAGGCGACAACGTGACGTGGCGCAATATCGAGACCCTCAGCAAGCTGGACGGCACGGGCACCCCGGCCGGGACTCCCGGCACCGGCGAGGACGGCGGCCCGGCGGAAGGCGAGGAAGGCTCCTTCGGCTAATCGACTTAAAAAATGCAAGAAAAGGCGGACGCGGGGACGGGCGGACGCCTTTTTTTTGTACTTTTGCGGGGTGAGTAAAACCATAGAATGACATCCTTATGAACGCAACCATTTCATTAGACGGACTACTGTCCTTCATACGCTCCCTCTCGCTCAGCCCCGACAACAAGGAGTGGCTGGCCGAACGGCTGGTGGAAGACGCCCGGCACGAACAGGCCACCGCTCCCTGCCAATACACCACGGAGCAACTGCAACAACGGCTGGAACAATCCATGCAGAGCTACCGCGAGGGGCATTATTGCACCAGCGACGAACTGCGCAAACGCCACGCCCCATGCGAATAGTCTGGACCACTCAGGCCCAGGAGGACCTGGAAGCCATCTATCAATATTGGTTGCCGACGAATGAGGCATACGCCACAAGGCTTTACAACTCGCTCATTGACGAAGCGGAAGTGCTGGCAAGCCAACCTAAGGCCGGAGCCTTGGAAAGGCTGCTGGAGCACGTGCCCGGGCATTACCGCTCCCTGCTGGCTGACAAGCGACACAAACTGGTCTATACCATAGAAGGGAACGACATCGTCATACACGCCGTATGGGACTGCCGGCAGGACCCGGACAAATTGACATCGAAAATATAGATATATAGACTAACTAAGCAATATGAACCGAATCATCCACAAAGAACATTTCTCCGAGAAGGTCTTCAAGCTCGTGGTTGAAGCACCGCTCATCGCCCGGTCGCGCAAGGCCGGGCACTTCGTCATCGTCCGCGTGGGCGAGAAGGGCGAACGCATGCCCCTCACCATCGCCGAAGCCGACCCCGTGGCCGGAACCATCACCCTCGTGGTGCAGGAAGTGGGCCTGTCGTCCACCCGCCTGTGCGAACTGCAGGAGGGCGACTGCATCACCGACGTCGTGGGCCCGCTGGGGCAAGCCACACATATTGAGAACTTCGGCACCGTGGTCTGCGCCGGAGGCGGCGTGGGCGTCGCCCCCATGCTCCCCATCGTCCAGGCCCTGAAGGCCGCCGGCAACCGCGTCATCACCGTGCTGGCCGGACGCACCAAGGAACTGATTATCCTGGAGAAGGAAATGCGCGCCAGCTCAGACGAGGTCATCATCATGACCGACGACGGCTCGTATGGCCAGAAGGGCCTCGTCACGCAGG
>CALNEX010000138.1 GCA_939791845.1 uncultured Mediterranea sp.
TCAGGTAGCGGGCGGCGGCCCAGGTGGCCTTGATGGGGTCGCGGCGTTCGTCCACGAGGCTGTTGTTCTCCAAGCCGTAGAGTTTGCCCGTGGTGTTCATGAATTGCCAGAGGCCGGTGGCTCCGGCACGCGACACGGCCGTGGGGTTAAGGGCGGACTCGATGATGGGCAGGTACTTCAGCTCAAGGGGCAGGCCGTAGGCATCAAGGGCTTCCTCGAAGATGGGCATGTAGAAGTTGCAGGCACTGAGCATGAAGGATACCTGTGGACGAAGGCGGACGGTATAAGTGTCGATGAACTTGCGCACGACATCGTTGTAGGGCATCTCCATCAGGACGGGCATACGGGTGAGGCGGTCAATATAGATGGAGTCGCTGAACTGGGGATTGACGTGCGAGGTGCTGCAATCCTTGCCCAGGTCAATGTAGGTCTTGGCTTTCCAGTCGTTCAGCAGGCTGTCCAGGGGATAGGTCATGCCGGTGGGCAGGTCGATGGAGTCTGTGCGTTGAACACCGTTTCCGGCAGCGGGGACATCTGCATTCTTTTGTGCCCGAGTGGGGGCGGCGAGAAGCAAGAAGCCGAAGGCTATGGCGGATAAATGGGGGCGTATGTGCATGGTCTTTTATTTTAATATATGATTATAGGATGTCTTTGTTCAGAAGCGGAAGCTGCATTGCAATCCCACGGACTTGCCTGATGTGTAGCTGTTTCCGCTGGTAGTGGTTTGTGCATCGATGATAGCCGGCTCCACCCGCATGCTCAGGTCGGGTGTGATGTCGAAGTTGGACAACTCTGCATCCACGTAGGCATCCACCACGGATAGGAGGTAGACGGCCACAAAAGCGAAGATGCTGAGGTCGCGGTAGCGCCGGTAGGTGTCCTTGCGTCGGCGGAGGGTCTCCAAAAGCTGGCTCTCCGTCACCTGGTTGAGGTAGTTGGGAGGCAGGAGGTCGGTGACATTGCTCGAGGTAAGGTTGCCGTTGGCCACGTCACGGTAGGCATTGAAGTAGTCGCGGTACATCTTGCCGTTCCAGGTCAGGGCATAGGCGCATCCTGCAAAGCCGCCATAGAAGATGGGGAGTTTCCAGTACTTGCGGTTGTAGATTTGTCCGCCTCCGGGGAAGATGAGGGCCATCCACGTGGCGCGCACCGGGTTGGGCACCCATAGCTTGCGTTTCATCTCGCGCGAGAGGCTGTCCGTGGGGGCTTTGGGCTCGTCCACCCGGGGGGCGGAGGTCAGCTCCAGCATCTTGCGCTTGTTCTCGGCGGCGATGCTGTCTGCCTGGATTTGGGCAACGGTATCAGTCTTGGCCAGTTCGAGGGTGTCTGCCTGCAGTCGGGGCAGGGGATGTTTCAGCGAATCCGTTTGCAAGCTGCGCGCACGTTTTTGTGCGGCCCTCGGACGATCCTGCCCATATACGGCCATACCTGCCACTTGCACGAGGCAGAGCAGCAGGGCCAGCAGAATGCGGCGGTATGTATGGGTTCTGTTCTTTCTTGTCATTTGTTCTTCAGCGTGTCGAATATGCCTATGATGCGCTCCAGTTCTTCTTCGTTGTTGAAAGGGATGCTGATTTTTCCTTTCCCTTTTTCCGAGCAGGTCAGTTGGACCTTGGCGTTGAAGAATCCGGAGAGCTGTTGTTTCAGCAGGTTGAACTCCTCGGGCAGTCTGGCTCCCTTGGGGGCTATCTTGCGCCCGCCGCTCTTGACGGCTTCGCCTTCGCTCAGTGCCTTGACAATTTCCTCCACCTTGCGGACGGAGTAGTTGTGCTGGAGGATTTCCTCGTAGACCTTGACTTGCAGCTTGGGGTCGTCCAGGGTGAGGAGGGCGCGTGCGTGCCCCATGTCTATCTGCTTGTTCTGCAATCCTATCTGGATGGGGGCGGGCAGCTTGAGCAGGCGCAGGTAGTTGGCTATGGTGGTGCGTTTCTTGCCCACGCGCTCGCTCAGGCGTTCTTGGGTCAGCCCGTATTGGTCGATGAGGTGCTGGTAGGCCAAGGCTATCTCCACCGAGTTGAGGTCCTCGCGCTGGATGTTCTCGATGAGGGCCATCTCCATCACGTTTTCATCATCGGCGGTGCGGATGTAGGCGGGTATGGTCTTCAGTCCGGCCAGTTGGGAGGCGCGGAAGCGTCGTTCGCCGGCAATGAGCTGGTAGGCCTCGTCGCCCGTCTGGCGCAGGGTGACGGGCTGGATGATGCCGATCTCTGCAATGGAGTCGGCCAGCTCCTGCAAGGCCACGGGGTCGAAGTCCCGCCGCGGCTGGTTGGGGTTGACGGAAATCTTGTCCAGCTCTATCTCGTTGATGGACGAGGAGCCTTCGGTCTGCACCTCGTCCATGGAGAGGAGGGCGTCCAGTCCGCGTCCTAACGCATTTCTTCGTTGTGCCATACTTCTTTTTTTTCCTATATATTATTTGGGTATAAAGTTCTTTTCTTCTCACTGGTTTTTGGCGATCAGCTCCCGGGCCAGGGCCATGTGGTTTTTGGCGCCGGTGGAGTCCGCGTCATAGAGGATGGTGGGCAGGCCGTAGCTGGGCGCTTCGCTCAGTTTGACGTTGCGCTGGATGACGGTCTTGAACACCAGCTCCTGGAAGTGCCGCTTCACCTCGTCATAGATTTGGTTGGCCTGGCGCAGGCGAGAGTCATACATCGTCAGCAGGAAACCCTCAATCTCCAGGCCGGGGTTCAGCTTGGATTTGATGATTTTGATGGTGTTCAGCAACTTGCTGATGCCCTCCAGGGCGAAGTACTCGGCCTGTACGGGGATGATGACGGAGTCGGCAGCGGTCAGCGCGTTCACCGTGATGAGGCCCAAGGAGGGCGAGCAGTCGATGAAGATGTAGTCAAACTCCTCTTTGAGCGGGGCCAGCACTTCCTTCATGATGCGCTCGCGGTTTTTCAGGTTGAGCATCTCGATTTCCGCGCCCACCAGGTTGATGTGCGAGGAGATCACCTTCAGGGTGTCGATGTCCGTGTCGTGCAGGGCCTGGCGCACGTCTGCGCGGTCGATGAGGCACTCGTAGATGGTGCAGTCGGCCTGCTTGATGTCCACGCCCAAGCCCGACGAGGCGTTGGCCTGCGGGTCGGCGTCGACCACCAGGACTTTCTTCTCGAGGGTGGCCAGCGAGGCGGCAAGGTTGATGGTGGTGGTGGTTTTGCCCACGCCGCCCTTCTGGTTTGCCAATGCAATAATTTTTCCCATATATCTCTAAATTTTTTCCGGAGGCGAAGTAAGTGATAATTTTCCATTCGCGCCCGCTCCAAGGGAGGAAGATTGCGAAAACAGTTGATAAGTCACCTGTTTTGTTAATAACCCGTCCGGCTTTCCCTTTATCGGCCGACAAATATAGCGAATTAAATTGAAAGCGGTGCGACTTTCCGCCTTTGCTTTCGTAAGATTAAGATTTCTAAACCTATGGACACTTGTTTTCAGTGCAGGCGCACGTAGTTCAGGCGTGTCCAGCGCACGTTCTTCACCGTGTAGGTGCGGCTGATGCGGGCCGACACCACGTGTACCACTTCCCCGGGCTTGTAGGCATGCTCTAGGGCGGGCAGCACCCCCGACTTGTAGCTGGGCGTGCGGGCCGCCACGCGGAAGGTGACGCGGTTGCCCAGGGCATCCCTGAGCCACAGCACCTGGCGCACCTGGAAGACGGGCACGCTTCCCTGCATCTGCGTCTTGTAGGGGTCGTCCTCCGTGCGCACCTGGGTGACGGTCAGCGTGAGGTTCTCCACCTTGTCTCCCTCCTTGCCCAGGAAGTTCCCCGACAAGTTCTGGTGGCTCCTTCTCTGCATGAAGTCCAGGTGCACGGAGTGGTATATCCTGGCTATCTGCACGAAACGCTCCTGCTTGGGGATGCGCGGGGTGAACTTGTAGGCTATCCATGCCACGTAGGCCGGGTCCACGGACAGCACCTCGTGCAGGAAGTGGCCCCGGTACTTGCCGAAAGGCACCAGGTCGTCGCCCCGGCTCGTCATGCGCTTGGCGTTGTACTCCACGATGAGCAGCCGGCGCGGGGAGTAGAAGCACCACGCGCTGGCCATCCGGAGGGATTCCTCGGCATCGGCGGCCAATTCGCAAAGATAAAAGATGGACTGGCGTTCGGGTAGGGGGGAGAATATCCAGAGCGAGTAGGTGGCGTGTCCCTGGCGGGGCAGCACGACCAGGTAGGCCCCGGTCTCCTTGTAGGAGGGCCGCCCGTCGTTGTACAGCTTCAGCTTGGTGTACAACGCTTCTTGCTCCGCCCCGGTCAATCCGGGCAGGATGGGATTTGCCATATCGCTCCTTTTTCTTCTTCTGAAGCCAAAAGTAGGCATTTTGTACGAAATATGCAAATATCCGCTTTGCGAAAGCCTTTTTTGCGCGGAGTGGCTGTCAATGTTTTGCCTTGGCATTGTTTTTGCAGAACTTTGCCGGTCAAAAAAAGTTGCGGCGAATTGCTTGTAAATCCGACAATTTGTCGTACCTTTGTACCCCAAATATGTTTTGAAGAATGAGACAGTTA
>CALNEX010000139.1 GCA_939791845.1 uncultured Mediterranea sp.
GCGTACAACATCAACCTGAACGTCGAGACGATGGCCGACGACGCCCCGGGCGAAGAAGGAACAAAGCCGAATGGGAGTTTTTTTAGTCTGCAACTTCTACAATTTCTACAATGCAATAAATCAACGGATTAATCCACACAATCGCCGCCTGCGACCTTCTACAACTGTCTACAAAAGGGCCGTTTCCCCCGATTCTTCTGCAAACCTTCTACCATGCAGACGGATTTTTGTAAGGATTCCGAAATCCATGTTTCTCTAACCCGTTGACAACCAGCGGCCTGCCATTTTGTAGAAATTGTAGAAGTTGCAGAAGCGGAAATGTGCCTGCCCGAGATTGCAAAAATTCCTCATTCCACATTCTTTATTATTCATTAAAATGATTATATTTGCAAGGAAATCAATCCATTAATACATGAGACCTCAAGTTACCATAGAACTTGCCCCCTACCTGCACGACTACCTCTACCACGAGTTCGGCACCCCTCGGGGCGAAGAGGGCGTGACCGTCAAGAGTAGCAACGACCTGGGCAAACTCATCCAATCGATGGTCAGCGTCAGCGACCGCCCGCCCAGGCAGGCCCTCAAAGACCACCCTGTCACCTTGCTGCTGCCCATCCAGGAGTGGAACCACTTCATCTTCCGCGAGAACTTCATCTACATCCCGGAGTGGAAACAGCGGATGCTGCAGGACTACATCGAGGCCTCGTTCCGCATCCGGGTGAGGGAATACTTCGTGGCAGGCTACGAGAAGGGATACAAGCAGGACCGCATCATCCGCGCCTTCCTCTATGCCTACAACATCAAGAACAACGCCCTCAATTATGATGCGGTGAAGAAGTACGACTACCGCAACCGCCAGCGGATGATACACGAGGTGGACCGGGAGATACAGGCATCGCTCGTGCCGTAAACATAGATTAACAGTATTAATCGGTAAGCAAAAACGCGAAACCGCGCGAAATTTCACTTAAGGTTTAATTGGGATATGAATAGAAATGACAAGAGACCGGCTGAAAACCTTCCACGGAGAGTTGGCCAACCTTCCGTGGAGAATCCGCGGACTTTCCACGGAGAGTTTGCAGACTTTCCACGGAAGAATCTCACGCACCCCGAAACACGAAAAACAACGAACAGCATCTGCCTGACCGACCTCGCTCTCCGTTACTTCCCCCGCAGCACCAAGCGCAGCGCCTCCGAGCAGCTGCGCCGCTGGATGCGCCTCAACCCCGACCTGCAACGCCGCCTGGCCGAACTGCACTTCCAGCCCCGCCAGCGGGTGCTGACGCCGCTGCAGCACGAGGCGGTGCTGAGGTATCTGGGGGAACCCTGATTGAATGAAGAATGCTCTTTAATGAAGAATCCCCGCTTCGCGGGGGAATGAAGAATTTTCGTTGGAAGCGGCAAATTCTTCATTCTTCATTTTTCGTTCTTCATTTAATAGCTTCTTCATTTTTCGTTCTTCATTAAAAAGCGCTACCTTTGCATCCGGAACGAAATATAACTACCGGCAATGACAAGATTCATAGATTTGTTCGCAGGCATCGGAGGCATCCGGCTCCCGTTCGACGAGCTGGGCTACCAATGCGTGTTCTCATCGGAATGGGACAAGGCCGCCTGCGCGACTTATGCCGCGAATTTCGGAGAATATCCACACGGAGACATTACGCGGATAGCGGCAAAGGACATTCCTCCCCACGACCTATTGTTGGCCGGATTTCCCTGCCAGGCATTTTCCATCATGGGTAAGATGCAAGGCTTTGCCGATACCCGGGGCACGATGTTCTTTGAGATAGAACGCATACTGTCGTATCACAAGCCGCCCTACATCCTGCTAGAGAACGTCAAGCAACTGACCACGCACGACAAGGGGCGGACGTTCCGGGTCATTCTCTCCCGGCTGGCGGCATTGGGGTATTTCGTGAAATGGAAAGTGCTGAATGCGCTTGACTTCGGGTTGCCGCAGAAGCGGGAACGGGTCATCATTGTCGGCTTTCGCAACGAGCAGGATTTCTTCAACTTCGACTTCGAATTCAAACCCCAAAAATACAGCTTGTCCAACGTGCTGGAAAAGGACGATGAAGTGGACAAATCCTTGTTCGCTTCCGACAATATCGTCCGCAAAAGGCTGGAGAGAACCAAGGGGAAGGACATCTTCTATCCCTCCATCTGGCATGAGAACAAGTCGGGCAACATCTCCGTGCTGGATTATGCCTGCGCCCTGCGGACGGGCGCGTCCTACAACTACCTGCTGGTTAACGGCTACCGCAGGCCTTCGTCTCGGGAACTGCTGCGGCTGCAAGGTTTTCCCGATTCCTATAAAATAGTGGTTTCCCACCAGGAAATCAGGAGGCAGACGGGCAACTCGGTCGCCGTGCCCATGATCAGGGCTATAGCCCGGAAAATAGACAATCTCATCAAACAAGAATACAATGAAACGGCCTAAGCTAAGAGATTCGTATAAGTTGCAGACTTCCGAGCCTTATCCGATCAATGAAATCCCGGAAGACTTGATTGTGAAAATCGGCGGCCATCTCGTCTATTTGTTGTATGTAGGACGCAAAGACCTGACCGGCAGCGACTGGGGCGATGCGTTCTCTTCCGCCGTGGGCGGGACGCATCTGGACTCTCCTGTCGGCATCGCCGATGTCGTGCTAGGGAAAATGGCCTGGTCCATGAAGACAGTGAAAAACGCCAATCCCTTCCGCTGCAAGAACATACGCCTCATCAGCGGACGCTGCTCGCCCGACTATTCCTACGGCATCACCGACCCGCATAAGGATATTCAGGAAACCGGAAGGGCTGTCCTGGGCATTTGGAATGAACGGATCAACATCGCGCAAGACAATTACAACCCGGTGCGCACTTCCATTCTCATCCGCAGCAACGATTTGCTTTCTTACTGTCTGTTTGAAGAGGAAAATCGCCGGTACAGGACGAGCGACTATGTATGGGAGGTGAATGCCAACGGCAACCTCATAGGGAAAGACATGGAAACCGGGCGTGCGTGCTTCACGTGGCAACCACACGGTTCTCAGTTTACCATCCATACCCAGGTTCCGGACAATGCCTTGAAGTTCCGGATCAAGCAGCCTCCCCTGTTGACCAAGGAGACCATATTGGGGACGTTGGACTTCAACGGTTCTTGGGTGGAAATCATCAACGGTTAATCTTCTTTCCCATACTCCGCAGCTTCCTCCGCCGCCACGCGGGGGCAGCCTTCGTCTTCCGCCGGAAGGTACGGCTTCGCGGCCGTCTTCCTCAGCCGCTCCAGGTAGGCGTGATTGATGACGTATTCCAGTTCAAGCAGCGTCTGCTCCCGCGCTTTTGGCTTCAGCTGGCACTCCCAAATGGTGACTACCGTCCAGCCCATCCGCACCAAAGTCTCCTTGTTTTTGCGGTCGCGCTCTTTGTTCCGCCTGATTTTCTTCTCCCAATAATCATGATGCGCCGCAGGTATGTGTTTGTCCACCTCGTGCCCGTGCCAGAAGCATCCGTGCACGAATATCACCACCCCGTACTTGCGGAGCACGATGTCCGGCGTGCCCGGCAGCCCCTTCACATTCTTGCGGTAACGGTAGCCCCGGTGGTACAAGTAACGGCGCACGATAAGTTCCGGCTTCGTGTCCTTGCTCCTGATGCGCGCCATGACGGCGGAACGCTTCTCTTTATTCCAGATGTCCATGCCGCAAAGATACGCTTTTTCCGGCGCCTTGCCGCGTGTTTCACCTTCTTTTACCCTCCTTCCCCCGCGTAAGCCCGCCTTTTCCAACCCCGCCCCGCCGCCGCGCCCTACCTTTGCCCCCGTCAACCCTAATGTTCAACCATTAAAAGAAAGG
The DNA here is from genome assembly GCA_939791845.1 of uncultured Mediterranea sp. Taxonomy (GTDB): domain Bacteria; phylum Bacteroidota; class Bacteroidia; order Bacteroidales; family Bacteroidaceae; genus Bacteroides. Next base: position 3,837 of record CALNEX010000139.1, read on the forward strand.
AGATTGAATCATGGCAGTCAACTATTCTCTGACCCAAATCAGCACCGAGCCCGGCAACCCGTCTGCACCGAAAAAGTGGTATGCCAAGATGCAGGCCAGCGGCGAGGTGACGATGGACGAGATGGCCGAAGAAATCGCCTACGCCACCACGCTGACCGACGGCGACGTGCTCAACGCCATCCGCGCCCTGCTGCGACAACTCAACAAGCACCTGGCCGCGGGCAAGATTGTCCGGCTGGAGAATTTCGGCTCGTTCCAGCTCCAGCTGCACAGCGAGGGAGCGGACACCGAGGAAGAATTCACCCCGGCCAACATCACCGGCGTGTCGGTGCAGTACCGTCCCGGACGGGCGACGCAAGCCGCCACCCGTGCCGATGCGGGCGGGCTGACCTTCAGGCGCGTGCCCAAACTGGGCGAAGCACCGGCAACGGGCTCCGGAGGCAATGACGGCGGCAACGATGACGACACCGGCAGCGATGGGTCTTTCGGTTAATCCGCCAGGCACATGGAAATGAATCCCACGGCACGAAAGGGGCTGTGGGATTTTTTATTCCCAAGGAGAAGCCCTACAAGGTGTACGACCTCGACCCGGCGGCGGTGGGACTGC
>CALNEX010000140.1 GCA_939791845.1 uncultured Mediterranea sp.
ACAGACCGGATGCCAACTGGTAGTCACGTTCCGACTGTTCGCGCACCTCGTCCATGACGTCGTCCACGGTGATTTGTCCCACCAAGCGTCCGATGCTGTCCACTACGGGTACGGCCACCAAGTCGTACTTCTCGATGGTCTGCACCACCTCGTCTATCGGTGTGTCCACATGCACGGAGATGGGGTCTTTCTTCATCACGTGTTTCACCTTCGACACCGAGGGCGAGGTTATCATCTTCTTCAGCGGGAAGACACCTTGCAGGCGGTCCTCGTCGTCGATGACATATACATAATAGATTTCGTCCAGGTCCTCGGCCTGCTGGCGCATTTCCTTCAGGCATTCCGGCATGCTCCAGTTCTCGTTGACGGTCACCATCTCTGTGCCCATTAAGCCGCCGGCAGTGTCTTCGTCATACTTCAACAGGTCCACGATGTCGCCCGCCTGCTCGATGTCCTCGATGTGCGACAACACCTCTTCCTGCTTGTCCTCGTCCAGTTCGCGCATCAGGTCCACGGCATCGTCCGTGTCCATATAGTCCACGAACTTCTTGGCGATGGTTTCCGAAGGCAAGGCTTCCAACAGGTCCTTTCGGGAGTCTTCGTCCATCTCCACCAATACGTCCGCGGCCGTCTCATTGTCCAGCAGGCGGTAGATGAAGCGGGCCTCCTCCACGTCCAGGTCGTTGCACAATTCGGCGATGTCGGCCGGGTGAAGGTCGGCCAGCAGTGCCTTGACGCTTTCGGTATCTTTCTGTTCGATAAGGCCTTGCACCTTGTCGATGTATGCTTCGTCTATTTCCATAGGTCGGTTGTCAGTTAGTCGGTTAGGGTTATGGGTTTATGCCATTGGCCTTCAATGCTTCCTCCACTTGGTTGGTCAGGTCGATGAACTGGGCGACGGATAGTTGTTCGGGACGTTTGTCGAACAGGGCATCCTGTGTCAGCGGACAATCCTTTCCCAGCAGCGGCTTGATGGAGTTGCGCAAGGTCTTGCGGCGTTGGTTGAAGGTGGTTTTCACCACTTGCTTGAACAGCTTCTCGTCGCAGCCCAATGCCTGCGTGTCGTTGCGCGTCATGCGGATGACGGCACTCTTCACCTTGGGCGGCGGGTTGAACACGTGTTCGTGTACGGTGAAGAGGTATTCCACCCGATACCACGCCTGGATCAGCACGCTCAGTATGCCGTAGGTCTTGCTGCCCGGGGCTGCGGCGATGCGCTCGGCCACTTCTTTCTGTATCATGCCTGTGCAACATGGGATGAGGTCCTTGTAGTCCAGCATCTTGAAGAATATCTGGCTGGATATGTTGTAGGGATAGTTTCCGGTCAGCACGAACGGTTGTCCGTCGAACAGGCGTTCGAGGTGCATCTTCAGGAAGTCGTCTTCGATGATGTCGTCCTCCAGCCCGGGATAGTTCTCGCGCAGGTAGGCCACCGACTCATAGTCCACCTCCACCACCTTGAGCGGGCGCTGCTTCTGTACGAGGAACTGGGTCAATACTCCCATGCCGGGCCCCACCTCGAGGATGGGGAGGCCGGGGCAGGCGTCCACGGTGTCGGCTATGTCCTGTGCCACCTTCAGGTCCTTCAGGAAGTGTTGGCCCAGGAACTTTTTTGGCTTCACTGATTTCATCTTTCTTAAGACAAGGATTATGTACTGCTTTTTTCTTTTGCGTTATCTTTGCACCCCGCAAAGATAGTGCTATTTGGCTGAATGAACAAACTGTTGAAAGAAATACTGAGTGCCTTGCTCCCCATCGCCTTGGGCGTGTTTATTATGTATTGGGTATATCGCGACTTCGACTTCGACCGTGTGGGCGATGTCCTGTTGCATGGGATGTCGTGGGGATGGATGTTGCTGTCGCTCTTTTTCGGAGTGATGAGCCACGTGTTCCGTGGCTGGCGTTGGAAGCAGACGCTGGTCCCGCTGGGAGTCTATCCGCGGACGGGCAATTGCGTGGATGCCATCTTTGTCTCCTATGCCACCAATTTGGTGTTGCCCCGCGTGGGCGAGGTGTCGAGGTGTGGCGTGTTGGCGCGTTATGACAAGGTCTCTTTTGCCAAGTCCTTGGGCACGGTGGTGACCGAACGACTGCTGGATGGGATTTGCGTGCTTCTGATAACCGGTGCCACCTTCCTGTTGCAGATGCCGGTCTTTCTCCGTTTCTTTCAGGAGACGGGCACGAAGATACCTTCCTTGCTGCATCTGCTCACTTCTCCCTGGTTCTACGTGTCGCTGTTTTCGGTGATAGGCGTGGGGGTGTTGCTCTACTATCTGCTGCGGATGCTTTCCGTGTATGAGAAGGTGAAAGGCGTGGTACGTGGTGTGTGCGAGGGGATTTTGTCGCTCCGTCAGGTGAGTCAGATGGGACTCTTCATCTTCTATACCGTTGCCATCTGGGCCTGCTATTTCCTGCATTTCTACCTGACCTTCTTCTGCTTTGGTTTTACGGAATCCCTCAGCCTGTTGGCCGGACTGGTGATGTTCGTGGGAGGCACGTTTGCCGTCATTGTTCCTACGCCCAACGGGGCAGGTCCCTGGCACTTTGCCGTCATCACGATGATGATGCTCTACGGGGTGAGCGATGCCGATGCATCGATGTTCGCCTTGATTGTGCACGGCATACAGACATTGCTGGTCATCGTGCTGGGCGTCTACGGATGGCTGCACGCGATGTGGGCGAACCGTTGAAATATACCGAGAGGGGCCAGGCATTCACACCCGGATTGCCTGACCCCTTCATTCTATCCTGGTCCTATATGTTTAATGGGCTCCACAGGACTCCACGTCCATTCCCAGGCAATGCTGCACCGGGGTGAGCGTGAAGGTGAATGAGTAGTCCTGATAGGGCAGGCGGTACTCTTCCAGCGGGAGGGCGCCCCAGCTGTCGATGCAGCCCAGACCCATCTGTACCTTGTCAATCAGCACGTTCGTCAGGTCGGCCTGTTCCACTTCGTTGGAGTGGCGCTGGATCTTGCGCGGGCCTTCGTCCAGTGACTCGATGGTGTAGTGCAGGGCCGAGGCGGAGAAGGGGGCTTCGGCACGGACTTCCAATCCGTTTCCACCTACGTTCAACACGCGCCACCAGCGCAGGTCGGTCTTGTTGCCGTTCTCCTGCGGACGGACGTAGGGATAGAACTGGCTGTCCACACTCTGGCGGTAGCGGCCCAGGAAGGTGTTGTGGTTGCGGTCGGCATAGTTCTCCACGGGGCCGCGGCCATAGTATTCCAGGGTCTCGAACGAGCGGGGCATCTGGAGCTGCATGCCGAAGCGGAACATGTCGGACACCTTGGCACTCTTGTCCGCTGTCAACTGCTGGGTCACCTGGATGGCACCGCGGTTGTTGATGACGTAGGTCAGGGCGAGTTGTCCCCGGACGGCGGGGATGTCATACGCGGCCTCCACCACGGCCAGCCCGTCCTCCATGCGCTGTTCGAGCGAGGTCAGCTTCAGTTCGGGGTTCAGCCATACGCGGTACTTGTTCTGGAGGCCTGCCCCGAAGTCATTGTCCGTGGGGGCGCGCCAGAAGTTGGGCTTCAAGACGCTGCCTTCCTTCAGGTAGGAGAGACCGTCGGCTTCGTAGAGGCAGAGGAAACCGTCCCGCTTGTTGAACTCGATGCGGAAGTCCTCGCCCGTCACGACGAGGTAGTTGCGGTCGTTGTCGCGGATGACGGGTTCCACCACTTGCTCGTTGCTGCCGGACTGGTTGGTCAGGGCTTGCGCGAAAGACTTGTAGGGGTTCAGCACCAGCTGAGCTCTTGCCACGGTGTGTCCGGCGGTCAGCAGGCCTTCATTGGCCTTCAGCTTGTAGGAGATGTTGAGCAGCCATTCGGCGTTCCGGCAATGGCGGCCTATGGGCAGGGTGAGGATGGCGGCCTGGCGTGGAGCCACGTCGAGGTCGTCCACGCGGCCGGAGCGCACGGGTCGTCCGTTCTTCAGCACCTGCCACTCCAGGTAGTAGGCGGAGAGGTCGCGGAAGAAGTTCTCATTGTACACCTTCACTTGTCCTTTCTTCAGGTCCACGGGCGTGGTCCAGATGTTCTGGTAGAAGTAGCGCACCTCGTAGGCGTGGGGATTGTACACGCGGTCGGGGCCGATGAGGCCGTTGTTGCAGAAGTTGATGTCGCTGGCGTCATACTTGTTGAAGTCGCCGCCGTAGGCGTAGATGAGCTTGCCGTTGCTGCCCGTCTTGTGGATGCCTTGGTCCACGAAGTCCCAGATGAAGCCGCCCTGGTACTTGGGATACTTGCGCACCAGGTCCCAGTATTCCTTGAAGCCACCCATCGAGTTGCCCATGGCGTGGGCATATTCG
>CALNEX010000141.1 GCA_939791845.1 uncultured Mediterranea sp.
CCCGCCCACATCGTGGACAAGGCAGAAGAGGTACTGACGCTGGCTCTCGGCGAATAACCCCCCTGCCAACACAACAGATACGCACAGCATAACAATGAGAAAAACAAGCCGAGAAATGCCCTCCGACTGGGCCTTGGAAATCATGCACCAGGCGCCCTACATCACTGTCAGCTTCACGCGTCCGGACGGAACCGCCTATGGAGTACCCCTGTCCCTCGCCTCAATCAATGACAAAGAATGGTACTTCCATTGTGCCCCGGAGGGTGATAAACTTGATGCCATAGCCGTACACCCGGAGGTTTGTCTTTCTGCCGTAACCAAATGCGCGCCGACCATAGGCCCCAAAGACGGCTCGTTCACCCTGCAATACCGTTCGGCCATCGCCTTTGGCCGGGCAGAGATAGTGACGGACGAGGCAGAAAAGATACAGGCCCTACGCGCCATCAGCCAACGTTTCCTGCCCCGACACATGGCAGCATTCGACGATGCCATCCGCCGGAGCCTGCACCGCACGACAGTGGTACGCATCACGCTGTCCGCTGCCCCGGCGGGAAAGCGCAAGGAATATGACCGCGAAGGAGAGGAAATGAAGTTTGGACGAATGGAATAATCGTTACCCTTTCTAAGGAATGTACAGAAGGATGACGATAGCCGGATCACAAGAAATGCGGACCTCGCAGGCCGGCAGACTCATTTTACTCATCCGTCCGCTCAAGCTGCAAAGTCCGCATCTTTTCAAAAGAAAATCCACCACAGGACCAGCCTGTTGGAATCAGAACAGTTTCTCCGGATATTCACCGGCTTCCACCAACGATTTGATTTTGGCGACCACCGCCGGGCGATCTTCAGGATAAGTAACGCCGAACCACTTGCTCGTCGTGTCCAATACTTCTACCGTAGCCGTGCCGTCCTTGATGAGCTTGTCCACCATCAGCGGGATGAAAAACTCGCTCTTCAGGTTCGACATATTCTTCGGGTCGGACAGGAAGCCACGGAAATAATCGCGGCTGTAAGCGAAATAATCGGGTGTGAACCCCCAGAAGTTCATGCTGACGGGCGTCGTCTCGGGCGTAGCTACCCACTGGTCGTCATCGTCCAGATACTTCACCTCGCCGTCCATGCGCTGGATCTTGGTGCGTTCCACCACCGACGTCAGCATCCGATGCTCGTCCGTACCGCAAATGCCGCGCGATACGGTGCCGCTCTCGCTCAGCGTATTGCCCACGCGGAAGCCCACCATGGCATACGTATTCTTCGCACCCTCGGGCAGGGCAGACAGGAACTTGCCCATCACCTGGAAAGAGTCACGGCCGTAGAAGTCATCACAGTTAATCACCGCGAAAGGTTCATGAATGACGGGCTCGCCCATCAGCACGGCGTGATTCGTTCCCCACGGCTTCGTGCGACCCTCCGGGCAGGTGAAGCCTTCGGGCAGGGCATCCAAGGCTTGGAATACCAGCTCACACGGGATATGTCCTTCGTACTTCGAAATAATCTTGTCACGGAAATCCTGTTCGAAATCCTTGCGGATGACAAAGACCAGCTTGCCGAAACCGGCATGAATGGCATCATAAATGGAATAGTCCATGATGGTTTCGCCATTGGGGCCCAGACCATCCAGTTGTTTCAAACCACCGTAGCGGCTGCCCATGCCGGCAGCCAGCAGAAAAAGAGTAGGTTTCATTGTTGTTATGTATTTAAAGGTTAATGATGTTACATGGCGCAAAAGTACGAAATTTAACGCATAAGTCGTAGCTGCTCCGGCACTTTATTTTTGCAATGAGCCACTCCTGCCCCCTTTTTCAGAAGGGATAGCCTATGGCAAAATGCAAGGCCGTGCCGTCCATGAAATTACGGATGTTGTAATAGCCGGACTTGCCCGTATCGTAAGGGTCGTGCAAGGCGATGCCCCAATCCAGGCGGAACACCAGGAACCCCAAGTCATAGCGCACTCCCACCCCCGTGCCCAAGGCTATCTGCTCCGGAAAGTCACGCAGACGGAAGGCGCCGCCAGGCCGCGAAGGATCATCACGCATCAGCCAGACATTGCCCGCATCCAGGAAGACCGCTCCATGCAGGTCGCTGATGATGCGGAAGCGATATTCCAGGTTGGCCTCGAAACGGATATCGCCCACGTGGTTGATGAAGGAATACGTGTCGTTCTCGTCGGCCGGGTAACCGCCGGGACCGATGTTGCGCGCGGCAAAGGCACGCACACTGTTGGCGCCGCCCACGTAGAATTGCTCCGTATAGGGAGCCGTAGTGGCATTGCCATACGACCAGATGACGCCCAGAGCGACACGCGAAGCCAGCGAATTGTTGCGGTCAATGCGATAATTATAGCGGAACTCCGTATTCACCTTCAGGAATTGGGCGAAAGGCACACCCAGCAATTCCTTGCCTTCCTCGCTGAAAGACTTCCCCAACGCCCTGTAGATGACGGAAGTGACGTTACCGGCCGAGGTCAGCGTAGTCTGCCACCAGACGGGATGGCGCCGACGGGGCTGGGAACTGTTATCATAGGTGTAGGTGTACTCCATGGCCGGAATGAACTGGTTGCGCAGGCTGACGTAAAGGGCCGGATTCTCCTGCTGCAACTGCTGGAACTCCTCCGTAGGATCCCGCAGCACGTTGAAGGTCAGCCGAAAGGGGGTAAAACTGTGCTTCGATGTAGCCTTGGGCTGGAAATCATAGGTGGCATTCCCGCCGAAAGCCAGCAACTTGTAGTAGCGGGCACGGTTCATCTGGTCGACATAAAGACGGAAGGTGGTGGTGGCAGGGAAGTCATACTCGTTGCCCCCCATCCGCGGAAAGACCACACGGGGAAAGATGAGGGACGTGGCCACACCCAACTCGTAACTGTTCATGGCGGACGACGTATGCTTGCCCGTTGCCCACTCATAAGAACCCTTCAGTTCTACGTTCCACTTTTCGCCTCCGCCGAAGACATTGTTCTTCGTCAGGGTGAACGAGGCACCGGGACCGGTCTGATTATTGCTCTTCATCTTGACGTTAAAGTCCAGTTCGGCATCGTAAGGCTTGTCCAATGCAGCAATGACATGCACGTCCAAAGTGTCGGAGACCAAGGCCGAATCGCGGGGTACATACTGCATCTCCGTATACTTGAAGATACCGATGCTGGCCAATCGTTCCTGCACGCGAGTCTGACGATAAAGGCTGTAAAGACTCCGGGCCGAACGCTGGCGGGATATGCCGGCACTGTCTTCGACCTGGCGCTTGTAGCGGAAATTCTGGTAGTCCATCCAGCGGTACAGCATATTGGGACGGACCCGCAGTTTGTCGTGGAAATGAATGGTCAGGTCCTTGTAGACCAGACTGTCATTGGGCGCCTCGCCGTTTTTGCCCAACAAGTGGAAAGACTTGTTCCCCAACCGGAAAGGCTTCTCGGCCACGGCGGGCATCCCCGCCACGGGAACCAGCCGGAGCGAGACACGCCCAGGCGCCAGAGTCGTATCGGCCTGATAGGTCAGGTAGTCCGGACGGAAATAATAACAGCCCACATTACGCAACAGATTGCTGATGCGGGTGCGCTCGCCGTCCAGGTCGGGCACGTTGAACTGCTCGCCCGGACGAATGAGGGAACGACGACGACTCAACTTCAGGATGCCAAGCGTGCGCGGTGTGAAACCCCGGTAATCTACCGTGTCGATGAAATAGGGACGTCCCATGTTGACAGCATACTGAACACGGGCCTTGAGCGAATCCTTGGCATGGGGCAGGACCTGATGGCTCACCGTCCCCTGAAAATAGCCGTAGTCGTGCAACAGGTTGGTGGCAGCCTGGGTGCGGATATCGGGATTCACCGCAGACAGGAGCACCGGCTCGGCGGCAAAGCGGTTGAATATCCAGCGTCCCAGCCCTTTTTCGTATTTCCGGAAGCCATTGTACACCCATAACCCCAAGGGAAAAGGGATACGTACCGAGGTACTGCCCAACAACGAATTGTTGGGTGCCTTGGCCAAGGCGGCCTCTACTTCCTCCAAGGCGGTCTCGCCCACGGACGTGGGCTGGGGATTGTCCACCAGCGTAGGCCGCTGGCCGATGTAAAGGATTTCTCCCTCGGGCAGGTGCTTCGTGGTGGAGCAGGCGGCCAGGAGCGACATACCTATCATTATATATAGGAAGCGTCCCAAGCGTTGTATAGCTATCCTTCTCATATAATTCCTCTTAGTGGTTACTTATCATAGATTACTTCGGTTCGGGGGCGGCTTCTTTCTCCTCCCCGACGCTGCGCGGCTTCTTCTTACGGAAGATGAACAGTTCGCCCAG
>CALNEX010000142.1 GCA_939791845.1 uncultured Mediterranea sp.
TTCTTGGCGGCCAGTTCGCCGATGTGGCGGGCAAACTCGTGCTCGTCCATGGCTTCGGGCAGGGCGAGGGGAGCCTTCAGGCGTATGTTGGCGGGAAGGGTCTGGTCGATGAGTTCGTCCAAGGTGCCCACTCCGATTTTCCGGAGCATACGGGCTTCATCGGCTTCATTGATGCCGATGTGGCGTTCGTAAAAAGGATGATTATTCATATAAAGAGGGATTTTAGGTTGTTCAAGAGGGATATTGGTTTATGATGTTGTCAGATTCGGAAGAATGGGTTTTCCGCCTTCTCGATGCCGATGGTGGTGGGTGCCCCGTGTCCGGGATAGACCACCGTGTCATTAGGCAGAACGAACAGTCGGCTGCAGATGTTCTCTATCAGGTGGTCGAAGTTGCCCCCTGCCAGGTCGGCCCGGCCGATGCTGCCCTGGAAGAGCACATCGCCCGAGAACATGCAATGTTCGGCGGCACAATAGAACACCAGGCTGCCGGGCGAGTGTCCCGGCACGTGGATGGCCTCCAGCTTGGTGTGTCCGAAGGTGATGATGTCCCCGTCGTGCAGGTAACCGCCCAAGGGCACCGGCTTTTCCTGTAGCTGGAAGCCGAACATGCGGCTCTGTCTCGGGGCTTCGTCTATCCAGAATTCGTCCGCTTGGTTGGCCTCGGCCTTCAGTCCAAATTCCTTCAGCATGAACGGGTTGCCGAAGATGTGGTCCAAGTGGAGATGCGTGTTCAGCAGGTGCTTCACGTTCAGCCCGTTCTTGACGATGAAGTCCTTCAGGGCCAGCTTCTCTTCCTCGTAGAAGCAGCCTGGGTCAATGACCACGGCTTCGTTGGTCTCGTCCCAGAGCACGTAGCAGTTCTCGGGGAACATATTGAATTCGAATCGTTTTATTTTCATGGTTCGTTGTATATGATTGTAATGATGATTTATCGGTGGATGGCCACATACACCACTTTCTTGGTTTCGAAGAACTCTTCCTCGAAGTAGTCCTTCAAATCCCAGGTCATGGCCTCGTTTCGGAAAGGACGGATTTCGTTTTCCACCTCGCCGCCCTTCAGGCAGATAAGTCCATTGGGCAGGGCGTTGTGCGGGGTGGGGACGATGTTCTTCCGGCAAATCTTCACCAGGTCGGGCAGGGGCATCACGGCGCGGCTCACCACGAAGTCGAACAAGCCCTTTTCTTCCTCGGCGCGGCCATGGAGGAAGGTCACGTTCTTCAACCCGATGCTTCCGGCCACCTCGCGCGCCACGCGCACTTTCTTGCCGATGCTGTCCACCAGGTGGAAGCTGGTTTCAGGGAAGAGGATGGCCAGGGGGATGCCGGGGAATCCGCCTCCCGTGCCCAGGTCCATGACCCGCGTGCCTTTGCGGAAGTGGATGACATTGGCCAGACCCAGCGAGTGGAGCACGTGGTGCTCGTAAAGGTTGCCGATGTCCTTGCGCGAGATGACGTTGATTTTTGCGTTCCACTCGTTATACAGGTCACCCAGGTCGTCAAATTGCTGCTTTTGCCTGGCGGTGAGGTCGGGAAAATATTTGGTAATCAGTTCCATGTCAGACAGGGGTTATTTGACCGAATCCAAAATCTTGCATTCGTCGTTCAGTAAATGTGTCATGATTTCGTAGGGCAACTCTATTTCGATGCCTCCCATCACGTAGGGGGCGATTTCGTAGACGTTGTAGTGGAAGGTCAGGCTTTTCTCGCCGATGTAGAAGTTTTCGGTGGGCGTCAGGTCGCCCGTGCTGCCATAGCCCAGGTCTTCCAGTTCCTGCCGGGTGGTGACTTTGTTGTCCGCCATCAGTTGGTTCCATAGCAGGTCGGTCAGGGCTTCCTCGTAATTGTCGGCAAAGAGGTCGTCCAGCCGGATGGGGGTCAGGGTGCGGAGATCCAGGTTGAGGAAGGAATCCATGTAGATGCCGTGGGCACCGCCGGTGTATTCCTCGTAGCGGGTGTGGTAGACGAGCAGGTTTTTCTTGTAAAACTGCGCTTGGCTCCGCACATATTTATAATAGGAATACCAGGCGCGCTGGTCGGCATCGCCGAATTCTTTCTCTTCTTTCTGATAGAGTTCCTCCAGGTCGTTGCGGTAGTTCTTCACATACTGCTCCTTGTATTGCTGCACGGCCTCTTGCGGGGTCATCCCGGTAAACTCGTTTCCCAAGCAGGTGGCGAGGAAGTAGGTGTTCAGGCTGTCTTTCAGGGATTCGTCCGTCGATTGCTTGACATAGGCCAGGCTGATGACCAGGTTGCAGGCGGGTTTGGCCGTGTCGGCAAAGAGGTGTTCGGTGACGTTCAGCGGGATGCTGTCGAACTCCAGCGCACCGTAGTTGCGGTTCGTTTTGCTATCGCAGGAAGATAAAAGTCCGCTTGCCGTAAGCAGAATGACAAGCAGGTTGACAAATTGCTTCTTCATCTTGTCTTTTGGTTTATAAAATAACAATTGTGGTTTCATTCACTATCACAAATATAAGGGATATTTGCCGAATCGCCCGCACAAATCGGGAAAAAAATGCGTCAGCTGTTTCTGTACTCCAGCGGGCTGATGCCCATATACCTTTTGAAGTACTTGCCGAAGAAGGAGGCGCTGGGGAAGTTGAGCGAATAGGCAATCTCCTGCACGGTCATGTCTGTGGACTTCAGCTTGGCCTTGACGTCCATCAGCACCACGCCGGCGATGATGTCCAGCAGGTTCCTGCCGGTGACTTGCTTCACAGTGGTGCTGAGGTGTTGCAGGGAGATGCCCAGCCGGTCGGCATAGAACTGGGCGCGCCGTTCGTGGGTGTAGTTCTCGATGACCAGTTGGATGAGTTTCCGGTAGATTTCCTCTTTCCGGTTCTTGGGCGGTTGCTCCTTGCGTGGCTGGATGTTGTAGAGGATGTCCACCTTTTGCAGGAAGCTTTGCAATATCTGCTGGGCCATCCGGGTGCCGGGCGGGTAGGGGCCCGTGGAGACACGTGCCAGCAGGGCGAAATAGTCCTTGATGTAGGAAGCGATGGTCTCGTTCAGGGTGATGACCGGATACTCCAGCAGGATGGGGAAGCTGGTGAGGGTGGATTGGATGAGGTTGACTCCCGTGACGCATTGGGAGGAGAAGCCGACGAAAGCCACGCGGACTTTCTCCTTCTGTCCGTTGAATTGGATGATGGTGCCCGGCAACAGGGTGATGAAGTCGCCTTGCTTGATTTCCGTGCCCATCAGGTTGATGGATACGCTGATGGAGCCCTCCACGCAGAGGGCGAAGATGCAAGCCTTCAGCCGGCACGGTTGCTTGTAGATGTTCAGAACCTCGTCCGTCACCTCCGTCCAGGCGATGAGGTTCATGGGCAAGTCCACTTGAGGAAAATCCATACGCATATTCTTTATTAAATCCTCGACAAAGGTAGCTCTTTCCGAGGAATTGTTTGTACTTTTGCGAAACAAAGTCAGACGAATGAATATGAAACCGGAAATAACAGATTGGGGACTCATCCCCTATGAAGAGGCGTGGAAGCGCCAGAAGGAGTGTTTCGATGCCGTGTGGGCGGCCAAGCAAGCGGGCAAGGAATATCCGGGCCGCATCGTCTTGTGCGAGCATCCTCACGTCTATACCTTGGGACGGAGCGGCAAGGACGCCAACATGCTGCTGGGCGAGGAACAACTGAGACGGCTGGGGGCCACCCTCTACCACATCGACCGTGGCGGGGACATCACCTACCACGGGCCGGGGCAGTTGGTGTGCTACCCCATCTTGAACCTGGAGGGGTTTTACTTGGGCCTGCGGGATTACATCTGGCTGTTGGAAGAGGCTGTCATCCGTGTCTGCGCCTCCTACGGCATCCAGGCAGGACGGCTGGACAAGGCCACGGGTGTCTGGCTGGAGGGCGACACGCCCCGTGCCCGCAAGATATGCGCCATCGGGGTACACGCCAGCCATTTTGTGACGATGCACGGCTTGGCCTTGAACGTCAATACCGACTTGCGTTACTTCAGCTACATCAACCCGTGCGGATTCGTGGACAAGGGAGTCACCTCGCTGCAAAAGGAACTGCGTCGCGAGGTGCCGATGGCGGAGGTGAAGGAGCGGCTCTGCACGGAGTTGCAGGCGTTGCTGGATGCACGGAAATAGCCATCGGGGTATCCGAAAATGTACAGGGGTGTTCGATATCGGACACCCCTGTTCTTGTCTTCCCGTTGAGAATAAGGAAGTTATGTTTTTGGCACGGATTTCGCTTGTCGTAAGGTGGTAGTAGGCGCGTCATCCGTGAAATCCGTGTAATCCGCGCCTATTATATATAATAAA
>CALNEX010000143.1 GCA_939791845.1 uncultured Mediterranea sp.
TATCTGGAACAATCATTTTGCCAATCCCCGTGAGATGGCTCGGTTGGGATATAAATTGTTAAGTATTCCAGATGAAAAAGTGTATATTGTACCTTTAGCACCTTATTATCAGGATCATCTGGATAATGAATATTTGTACAATGAATGGACACCTGCCCATGTGGCTGATGAGGTCTTTGATGAAAGGGACCCTGCAATTTTGGGAGGATTGTTTGCCGTGTGGAATGATCTTGTCGGTAATGGAATATCGGTAAAGGATATTCACTATCGCATATATCCCAGTTTGCAGACTATGGCTGTAAAGACATGGAATGCTCGTCCGACGATGTCTTATGTGGACTTCAATGCTGCTCGGATGACTTTGAGTGAGGCGCCTGGGGTGAATCTTTTGGGACGTATCAACAAAATGCCAGGATTAGTTTATGAAACGGCTGAAGTGCTTCCGGGTTCCCGGTTACCCTATTCGGAAATCGGATATGATTATGCGGTGTCGTTTGATTTGGAGGCGCAGGCCGAAGAATGGGGAACAGTACTGTTTCGTTCTCCCAATGCAGTGTTCTATCTTTCTAATCCAATAAATGGTTCTTGGGGATTTGCCCGGGATGGTTATCTGAATACTTTCGGCTTTACGCCCTATCCGAAAGAAAAAGTAAATATACGGATAGAAGGTGATCCTTTGTCTACTTCTCTTTTTGTCAATGGCCGGTTGGTTGAGAAACTTGATATTCAAAAGCGTTATTACAATGGTGGAAAGGATTCTATGAATTATATACGTACCTTGGTATTCCCGTTGGAACAGGCTGGCAAATTCAAGAGCCGCATTACAAACCTGAAGATTTATAATCAGTTGCAAAAATAATTCTATAGTTAAAGAATAGATAGTAAGGAGTGCATTCTTCACACAGAAATGACTGGTATTTTAGAGTCTTCTTTCTTGCGTGGAGAATGCACTCCTTCGTTGAGGAACTGTTCCAGAACAGGGCTATTTATGTCTTTTTCAGCGCTTTCACCCATATCCGGTAGCCATCTTCGTTGAGGTGCAGGCCGTCGGTGGTCAGCTCCTTGCGCAGGACGTTCGTTCCCTTCTCGGTGAAGAGCGGGAAGAGGTCGATGAAGTCGATCTGCTGCTCGCAGGCCAGCTCCCGGAGGAGGGCATTGATCTGGGGAACCGTTTCGGTCTTGCCCGTCAGCAGGCGGTAGCGGCCGAAACTCTCGTTGATGGGCAGCAGGCTCTGCAGGTAGAGGTGCGTCTGCGGCGACTCGCGGCGGATGCGCTCCACGGTGAGGCGGATGAGGCCGGCGATGCTGTCGGCCGTCAGTCCGTGGGACACGTCGTTGATGCCTATCAGCAGGAACAGTTTCCTGGGATGGCCGGGCAGAATCTGGTGCAGGCGGTCGTACACGCCCATCACCTCGTCGCCGATGATGCCGCGGTTCACCACGTGCTTCCAGCCGAGCCGTTGGCCCCAGTCGCCTCCGTTCTCGGTCAGGCTGTTGCCCAGCATCACAATGTCCTGCGGGGTGACGGGCGGTTCGTCCATGAACTGGAGGAAGCGCCGGTAGTAATGGTCGGTATAGGTGCGCGGGGTGGGCTGGATGGAGGCGGCCACGGCATTGGCCACCAGCGAACGCAGGCGCACCACGCTGTGCTCGTCCTTGGGATGGACGGCGTTGATGAGCAGGATGACGCTGGTGTCCGTATCGGGGTCAATGACGATGCTGGTGCCGGTGTAGCCCGTGTGGCTGTAGGTATGGGGGCCGAAGAGGTCGCCGTTGTTCGAGGCATAGGCCGTGAAGCAGTCCCATCCCAGCGTGCGTCCCAGCGACGCCACGGCACGGGGCACGGTGCGCATGGCCTGTACGCCCTGCGGGCTGAGGATGCGCCGTCCGTTCCACTCGCCGCCGTTCTGCAGGGCGGCGCAGAGCAGGGCGATGTCATCGGCACACGAGAAGACACCTGCGTTGCCGCTGATGCCACCGTTCATGATGCGGGCCAGGGGGTCGTGCACTTGTCCGCGGAGCACTTGTCCGTCGGGCTGCTGTTCGGTGGGGGCCATGAGGCTGGCACCGTCCTGTGCCCATTGGGGCACGTCGTCGGTGTTCACCCAGTGGCCGTCCTTGTCCTGCCGGCAGGGCAGGTAGTCGGTGTGTTCCATGCCCAGCACGTCGAAGATGTGCTCTTTGGCAAACTGGCGCAGCGACTGGCCGCTGACGGTCTCGACGATGTGCTGCAGGGTGATGAAGTTGAGGCAGCTGTACTGGAAGTCGGTCTGCGGGCGGAAGTCGCGCGGGCAGGTGGCGATGTATTCCATCAGTCCGTCCGGATTAGGCTGGCCGTACTGTCGGGCGACTTGGGCTACCGGCGCATAGGACGGCAGTCCCGAGGTATGAGTCATCAGGTCCTGTATGCGGATGGTCTGCTTTTCCTTGCCGTCGGCGCTCTGCCAGTCTTTGAAGTGGGGGATGTAGCGGCTGACGGGGTCGAGCATGCGCAGCTTGCCCTGTTCGGCCAGTATCATGACGGAGATGGCGGTAGACATGGCCTTGCTGCACGAAGCCATGTCGAACACGGTGTTGGTGGTCATCGGTTCCACTTCGGGCAGCAGGCTCCGGTGTCCGTAGGCCTTGAGATAGGCCATCTTGCCGTGGCGGACGACGGCAAGCACGGCTCCCGGAATGCCGTCTTCGGCAATGGCCTGTTCGATGGCCCGGTCGGCATACGTCAGGTGGCGGCTGCTCATGCCCACCTGTTCGGGGGCTACCCGCTGCAAGGGTTGGGCCGCAGCTGCCTGGATGCCCATGAGCAGGATGAATAACAAACGGATGGTTTTCATGTCTTGTCTTGTTGGGTCGGCTGATTTATTTTCCTTCGCGATAGGCGTCCACGGCTTTCTTGACCGAGCCGTGCATCAGCAGCAGGGCTTTGGCCTTGCCGTAGTCCAGGCCCAGCTCCTCGACCAGCATGCGGGTGCCGCGGTCTATCAGCTTCTTGTTGCTCAGCTGCATGTTCACCATCTTGTTGCCCTTGACGCGGCCCAGCTGGATCATGACCGAGGTGCTGATCATGTTCAGAATCATCTTCTGCCCAGTGCCCGACTTCATGCGCGAGCTGCCGGTGACGTATTCCGGTCCTACAATCATCTCGATGGGCACGTCGGCTTCGGCGGCCATGGGTGAGTCGGGGTTGCTGGTGATGCAGCCGGTCAGGATGCCGTGCTCGCGGGCCTCGTGCAAGGCGCCGATGACGTAGGGCGTAGTGCCCGATGCGGCGATGCCGATGACGGTGTCCTTGGTGGTGATGTTGCGTTCCACCAGTTCTTCCCAGCCGCGGTGGATGTCGTCTTCAGCGTTCTCCACGGGGTTGCGCAGGGCGGTGTCGCCTCCGGCAATGAGTCCGATGACCAGCGTGTTGGGCATGCCGAAGGTGGGCGGAATCTCCGAAGCGTCGAGTACGCCCAGTCGGCCGCTGGTGCCGGCTCCCATGTAGAAGATGCGGCCTCCCTGCTTCATGCGGGGCACTATCAGGTTGACCAGTTTCTCTATCTGGGGAATCGCTTTCTGTACGGCCAGGGCCACTTTCTGGTCTTCGGTGTTGATGTCTTCCAATATTTCGCGGACCGACTTCTTTTCCAAGTCGTTGTAGAGCGAAGGTTGCTCTGAAATCTTGATGAATGCCATATTCTTTTAATTGGTTAGTGGTTAGCGGTGAGTGATTAGCAGTGGTAGGCGATGAGGCCTTCCATGGGGCTTTTGAGGATGGTGCCCAGCCGGATGCCCGTTGCTTCGGCGGCCTGTGCCAGCACGTCCTTGTAGTAGTAGGCTACGGAGCCGATAAAGTGGACTTCGTGCCCCTGATAGTCGTACTGCATGACGTTCCGTCTGAGGAACGACTCGAAGCTGTCCAGCACCAGGCGGTGCAGGCAAGGCTCGTTCAGGTTCTGTGCCAGGAACGGAGAGAGGCTGGCCAGGAAACGGTTGGGGAACGGCTTACGGTAGACGCGGTCGATGATGTCGGCCGGCGTCAGGCTGAACTGCTGCAGGAATTTTTCCTTCAGTTCGGGTGTCGTCTGGTTCTTCAGGATGTCGCCCAC
>CALNEX010000144.1 GCA_939791845.1 uncultured Mediterranea sp.
CAAAAGTAAGACAATAAAAGATGTCGAAAAATATGGGAATTACCGAATGCTTACACAATTGTCAACATACCGGCACGCTTGCCGGAAGACTGCCCGCCCGTTTCAACAGAAGAAAGGCCCCGAATGAAGTTCATTGGTTTGCCACACCCGGGTAACGCCGCCGTCACTGTCCTTCTATGGACGAGATGCGTCCCATCTTGTACGTCCCGCGGCGCAACACGGTACCGTTCTCATCGGTTTCCACAAAGGGGCCGTCTTTCTTGCCCTGCTTGAAGAAGCCTTCGTAGCGGTGTCCGTTCTTGTCGGTCTCCACGCCGCTGCCTTCTTGCAGGCCATCCACGAATCCACCGGTGTATTGCGAGCCATCGGCCATCTTCAGGGTGCCTTGCCCGTTGAATTTGTCATCTTTCCATTCGCCTTCATACGAATCGCCCACACTCCAATGGTAGGTACCTGTGCCGTGGCGCATGTTGTCTTTCCAATCACCTTCGTAGACGGCGCCGTTGGCCCAGGTGAACGTGCCCCGGCCAGCTTTCAGGCCATTCTCGAAGTGACCCACATACTTATCCCCGTTGGCATAATAATAGATGCCTTCGCCCGTGCGCTCGCCCTGCACATAATCGCCTTCGTAACGCTCGCCGGTATGGAAGAAATAGATACCCCGGCCATCCTGAATGTCATTGGACCAATGTCCCACGTATTTGTCGCCATTGGCATAACAGAAAGTGCCCGTACCGTGGCGCACATCGCCCTTCCATTCTCCCTCATAACTGCTTCCGTCATTCCAAGTCAGTTTTCCTTGGCCGTCTTTCTTGTCATCGTGCCAGGTGCCTACATATTCCGAGCCGTTCTTCCAGGTATAGGTGCCATCGCCCTCACGCTTGTCGCGTGCCCAGTTGCCTTCGTAGATGTCCCCATTATAGTAATACATCGTACCCTCCCCGTGCTGGAAGTCCTGGTACCAAAGCCCGTCGTAACGATTGTTGTTGGTGAAATAATAGATGCCACGCCCGTGTTGCTGGTCCTGGTACCATTCACCGTCATACCGCTCGCCATCCGTGAAGGAATAGATGCCGTGCCCCTCACGCTTGCCTTTCACATAATCCCCCTCATAGGTATCCCCGTTCTTGAACACGGTTTTTCCCCGCCCGTTGGGCTTGCGGCCTTTCATTTCGCCGGTGTACACCGAACCGTCCTTGAACGTATAGGTGCCTATCTTGATTTCCGAAGAGAAAAATCCCTTCACCTTACCGAAAAGACCTTCTTTCTGTTGTTCCTGGGCATTGACACAGGTGGGAAAAGCCAAAGCCAAAGCAAGTGCTGCTATATAAAATCTTCTCATAATCATCTATCTAAAAAAGTACAGGATTACCATCTAACCCATAGACGGAAAAAGCAGGAGCAAAGTTACAACTTATCCCCAAAAGGCAGGACTCAAACGAACTTTTTTAGGAGAAATTTTCCCCGCAAACGACAACTTTTAAGTTCTCTTTACACAAATATTTTTGAGCCAACACCTGCAACTCGTCCGGCGTGACGGCTTCTATGGCCTGGGGAATGCCTGTGAAGTAAGACTTGTCCAAACCGGAAATGCGGATGAATATCCAGGCATCGGAAAGGGAAAAGACCGACTCATAACTCCGGCACATCTCGCCCAGCATATAATTGCGCACCCGGTCCAATTCCTCCTCAGGTACCCGTTCCTCGCACAAGCGGTCCATCTCCTTGTAGACTTCCTGCCACAAAGGGCGCACATTTCCCGGCGTCGTGTCCGCCGATATGGTCAGCACTCCTTCACCCGGATAAGGAAGCAGGGCGGCGGAAATGCCATACGTGTACCCCTTCCGTTCACGGATGTTGGACATCAGGCGGCTCCCGAAATACCCGCCGAACAAGGTGACCAGCACGCGCAACTTCAAGTAATCCGGATGGTGCTGGTTCAGGGAGAGCATCCCCATCCGCACGGCATTCTGAGTAGCTCCTTTCCGCTTCAGGAAACGGGTCCTCCCTATTTCCCCGAAGGGTTGGAAGCATCTCTTGTCCGCCCGACGGAAACCATTTCCGAAAGGTTCCCTGCCAAAATGTTCCTCCACCAGGCGCAGGCACTCCCCGTCTATCCTTCCCGCCAAATAGATGGAACAGCCGGCCGAATGATAATATCGGGCATAAAAGCGCTGCAACGCTTCCGGCGTGATACGACGGTAATCCTCCTCGCAAAGCACGTGGCCCGCCGGATGCGCTTCCCCGTAGAGAAAGTTCATCAACGACCGTCCCGCCACAAACTCCGCTTTCGAGGAATTGACCAGAAACTGACGGATGTTGGTCTCCAGCACCACCTTCAATTCCTTCTCCGGAAACACGGGTTCCTTGACCACGGACTCCAATACGGCCAACGTCTCGGGAAGGTATTTGCCCAGGGAATAAAGAGTCAGATAGGTGTATTCCGCCGCACTGGCCAGCTCCAGCCAGGCACCGTAATAATCCAAACGCTCCGCTATCTCGCCGGAGGAGAAACGCATCGTCCCCTCGCGCAGCATCCGGTTAGCGAACAAGGCCTGCAAGGGAAGTTCCTGATGCCAACGCCCGCCCTCGAACAGCAAGTCGATGCGCACCACATCACCATCGCCCGCATTGAACACATACACGGGGACACCATTGGGCATACGCACGCACTCGGGTTCACGAACCAGCAACTGGCCGGGCTTGCAAATGACGGGAGGCATGGTTATGTCCAACATCGGAAAAGTTCTTAAAGATGATTCTCCTGCAAGAAACGTTCCGCCCGCTCCAAGTCCTGCGGTGTGTCTATGCCGATGGTCTCCACGTGTGTGATGCCTACCTTGATGGCATACCCGTTCTCCAGCCAGCGGAGTTGCTCCAAAGACTCGGCCAACTCAAGGGGAGACTGGGGAAGCGCCGTAATCTCCTTCAAGACCTCTGCCCGATAGGCATAAAGCCCGATGTGCTTATAGAAAGTATGGTGCGAAAGCCATTCGGTGCGCTCCACATTGCGCAGGTAGGGAATGACGGAGCGGCTGAAATAGAGTGCTTTCATCGAGGCATCCACCACGACTTTGGGCGAATTGGGATTCTCCAAAGCAGGGAGGCCGTCTTCGCAAGAGAAAGGCTTCACCAAAGTGGCTATTTGCGTGGAGGCATCCTCGAAGCAAGCCTTCACCGCCTCCAGCTGGGAGCGTTGGATGAAAGGCTCGTCCCCCTGGATGTTCACCACGATGTCAAAGCCTTGGCCCACCTTCTCGCAGGCTTCCCGGCAACGGTCCGTGCCACTTTTATGATGCACGGAGGTCATCACGACTTTGCCCCCAAACGCACGCACGGCATCGGCTATGCGTTCATCGTCCGTGGCCACCCAAGCATCGTCCAACACGCCGGCCACTTGGCCGTACACCCGTTCTATCACGGTCTTTCCGCCCAACATGGCCAAAGGCTTGGCCGGAAAACGCGTGGAAGCATATCTTGCAGGTATTATTCCTATATATTTCATCATAATCAATAATTTATCCTTGTATCCAGTTCTTTCATCCCCCGCCGCACATAATCCCGCTCCCAGTCTTCCGGCTTGTAAATCAACTCGTCACATGCCAGCAGGTCAATGTCCAGGCGCACAATCTCGCGCTCCTTCTCGCCAGGCAGGCGACCGGCCTCCCGCTCAATGGACTTCAGGCGGGAGCAAACCTCGCATTGCTCCCAATCGGACGAAAAGCGGGCCAACTGGTTGGAAAAAGGAACGGGGCGATGAAAGGCCAGAGGTTGCGTCTCCTCCTCGTGCGAGAAGCGGATGCCCGGAAAGGATTCCGACAGCCGCCGACGGGCCAAAGCCAAATTGGCTTCACGCTCCTCATTGCTCCCTATGCAAACCGTGTACACCATCGACGCGCTCCTCACTCAAAGAATTCGTCCAGACCTTCCACGGGTTCATTTCCCTCGAAGATGCCTTCGTTCACCGCATCATTGGCGCAGGGGTCGTAGTTGGGCGGAAGCTGGAAGGTCTCGTTCTCGTCATAACCCAGGCTCTTGTCGGCAAAGACCTTGTTCATGAACTTCGCCCAGATGGGCAGCG
>CALNEX010000145.1 GCA_939791845.1 uncultured Mediterranea sp.
CTCTTTTATATCCCAAGAAGAAGGTTATCTATTAACTTGCGAAACTTGAATTACCTTATTATATATTATTCATAACGAGGGAAGCATAAATAAGCCAATCTGCACTTGGCAAGTGCAAAATAGTTCGGAATTTGCACTTGCCGAGCGCAAAATATGTGTATCTTTGCCCCATCTAACGTATAACCCCGTAAATGAAACCGACATGAGCAGAACCGCCCTACATAGGAAAGCCCGTTTTACCCCCCCCTATTAACTTGCGTTAACATATCATCCCTCCTCTTACACGCCGTGCTGCCCCTGCTCCTCCTGTCGGCCTGCACGCACGACGACGACCCCGCCTCCCCCGCGGGCGACCCCCTCCCTCCCCATGCTTACCCCCTGCAGATAGCCTCCGTCACCATCAGCGCCGACGGACAGCCCCAGACGCGCCTGGCGGACGAGGGCAACACCACGTCGTGGCAGGACAATGACCAAATCATGGTCAGCCTGGGCGACAAGCAAGCCATCTATACCTACACCGGTGGAAAGTGGTACAGCGACATTCCCCTCTGCTGGGAGAGCACCGCCCCCGCCACCGTCACCGCCTGGTATCCCGTGGTGGACGAAATAGACTTCACCCAACAAAATACAAAAGGACTGACCTACCTGCTGAAAGCCGCACCCGTCAACGCCACGTATAATCAATCCGACCCCATCAACCTCACCTTTACCCACCAGCTCGCCAAGGTGCGCGTGCTGCTGGAGGGCGAAAAGGCAGAGGATGTGGAGAAGGTCTATGTGCGCAGCCATCCTACCTCCACCCATACCCAAGGCACACTTGACGGACTGCCGACGGGCAGCACTGCCGATTATTTCCCCATGTACAAGACCACATACGAAGGGAAGGACTGCTGGGAAGCCACGTTGCGTCCCGGCACGCTGCAGGCCGACAACTCCTTCCAAGTGGCAAAAGCGGAGGGTAAGCCCGTGCAGGTGACGCTTACAAACGATATACCTATTAAGGCAGGAGAGGTATATACGATAAACATCAGTGTGAATCCTGTTATACCTGAGAATGCAACGGACATCAATGAAGTTGCGGGTGAGATTAACGACAACGGGGATTATGTGGTACGTAATACTTATGACAAGACTATTAATATCACCGGAGGCACCCCGACCATCTATCTGGAAAGTGCCAGCATCAGCGTAGACAATGGCCCTGCCATTAACGTCACGAGCGGCGACCCGACTGTCCGTATAGTAGGTAATAATTCAGTAACAACAAAAGGCATTGTGACCAACTTAGCGGCAGGCATCTATGTAGCTCACGGCAGCACCATTACCATATCTGGAAACAATATGGAAGAAGATGTCCTGCGCATTACGGGTGGTTGCGACGGTGCCGCCATCGGTGGCTATTGCACAGGTTATGATAAGCATACAAATTGCGGAGATATTACGGTAAGCAATGTAACTGTTTATGCAGAAGCTTCTAATAATTATCTGACTGCCTATGCTCCCGGAATAGGGAGCACGGGCAGTACCTGCGGGACGATAACCATTACCAATGCTATTGTTCATGCCCGTGGTTTTGGAGATATGTATAGCAGTGCCCCTGCTATCGGTGCATACGAAAGTGTGCCGGAAATTGTCATCACCGATTCGGAAATCCACGCCTATCGCGGTTCATACAATGGCACCTGCTATGCCGATTACATCGGTCGAGGAGGAAGCAAAATTGACTATCAGGGTGGACATATTCAATGCGGCAGTGGTGGCAGCATCACCGGCAGCACCGTCTATTGCTACACGGGCGACACGTTGGATAAGACGGTGGAGTATGATGACCAAGGCAACGACAAAGAGATAACGCAATAACCCCACATAGGCCGCCCGGACCGCACTTCCGGGCGGGGAGGCATCCCCCTGAGCGGCCAGCCGACCGGACTCGGCAAGCATCCGGATTATTTTCGTCAATCCTTACAAACGGGAGGTTTCGCGGCCCCTACGGCGGATGAAGCGACATCAGACGGCGTTTCATCCCCCATCAGACGGCGTTTGATGTAGCATCAGACGGCGTTTGATGTCCGACCCTCCGGCAGGCAGTCCGCAGACGCCCGTATGACATTGATTGACAAGGGATTCATTGAAGAAAGGAGACAACTATGGCCTTTTACAAAAAATCTCAACTAAAAAGCAACCAGAAGTGGTATCCCCGCTCCATCGTGGTGGGCGACGCCGCCACCACGGACGACGTGGCCGACAAGCTGGCGGAAATCTCCACCGTGAGCCGCAGCGACACCTACGCCGTGCTGATGGGGCTGGCCTCGGCCCTGAAAGCCTTCATGAAGGAAGGCCGCTCGGTGAAGCTGGACGGCGTGGGCACGTTCTACTACACGGCCGATGCCACCAAGCAGGGCGTGGACACGGCGGAGGAGGTGAGCGCGAAGCAAATCCAAGGCGTGCGCGTCCGCTTCCTGCCGGAGACCAGCCGCACGTCCAGCGGCAAGGTGAGCACCCGCTCGCTGGTGGACGACGACATCCAGTGGCTGGACATCGCCACGCTGGACCCCGCGCAAAAGAAAGGCACGGGCACGGAGACGCCCGGCGGCGGACCGAACGAGGGCGAGGAAGGCTCGTTCGGATGACGCACAAGACTGCCCGTCCGACACTCCCGCCGGGCGGGCTTGCACCGAAACAGATTGTATCAACCCAACTGACAAAGAAAAAGAAGAAGATGATGAAAACAAGAACCTGCCTCATGGCCCCGGCCATGGCCGCCCTCCTGCTGGGGGCGTGCAGCAACGACGAGGCCACGGACAGCGTGGACCTCTCCCGGCCCATCGCGCTGAGCTTCGCCCCCTCCGCGCCCGAGGTGACGACCCGCGCCACCATCGGCACCGAGGGCGCCACCTTCCAGGCGGACGACCAGGTGGGCCTGTACGTGGACGGCACAGACTATGCCAACGTCTGCTACACCTGCGGCGGCAACACCTGGGATGCCTCCGAGGTCCTCTACTGGCCCGATGCCGGCACCCACACCTTCCGCGCCTACTATCCCTACATGGAGACGGTGAGCAACGCCATCACCCTGCCCGCCGACCAGAGCACGGCGGAAGCCTTCACGAAGGCCGACCTCATGTGGGTCAAGCAAGAACAGAAAGCCACGAACAGCCCCATCACCCTCCCCCTGGGCCACCGGATGAGCCTCATCAAGCTGGACATCAGCCAGGGCGAGGGCATCACCCTGGACGAAATCAAGGAGATGATACCGGCCATACACGGCAGCATCCCCACCGTGGGCACGTGGGACCTGACGACGGGCGAAGTGACCTTCGCGGCGAACGCGGCGGCGATGGAAAGCATCCGCCCCTACATGGACGGCAGCGACGGCACGGCGCTGACCTACTACGCGCTGGTGATGCCCAACACCTCCTTCGCCGAAAAAGCCCGCTTCTTCAGCCTGGCGGACGGCGAGACCACCTACAGCTACTACCTGAACATCGCGGGCGGCTTCACCGCCGGCCAGGCGCAGTATTGCGACTTCGACCTGACGGTGAACCGCACGGGCATCAGCATCACGGGCTTCAGCGTCAGCAACTGGACGGAGTCGACCACGGGCAGCGGCACGGTGTCGATGGACTGAGACCGCAAGGACTGACAAACACGACGAGCACCGCCGGCCCGAGGATTCGGGACGGGCGGTGCTCGCGGTGTTATCTCAAGGGGGCAAACTTACTCCCACTCAATCGTCGAAGGCGGCTTGGACGAGATGTCATACGCCACGCGATTCACGCCCTTCACCTTATTTATAATGTCGTTGGACACCTTGGCCAGGAACTCGTATGGCAGGTGGGCCCAGTCGGCGGTCATGGCATCGGTGCTGGTCACGGCACGCAGGGCCACGGCACGCTCGTAGGTGCGCTCGTCGCCCATGACGCCCACGCTGCGGACGGGCAGGAGGATGACGCCGGCCTGCCATACCTGGTCGTAGAGCGACACTTCACGGCCTTCGGCGTCCTTCACCTTCCAGTCGCGCAGGCCCTGGATGAAGATGTCGTCGGCATCTTGCAGGATGCGCACCTTCTCCGGGGTGA
>CALNEX010000146.1 GCA_939791845.1 uncultured Mediterranea sp.
ACGCCCCTGTTCAGAACGGCTCCTCCTCCTTCGCCTCCTTCACCGTTTCCAACTCCCGGTAGTCCGCCACGTCCTGAAAACGGGTCAACCGCGCGTCGAACCGGCAGAGGAAACGCATCGTCCCGATGTTACGCCCCTTGGCCACATCGACCAGGGCCACGCCCCGCACATCCACCTGCTCGAACGGCGCGGGAAAACGCAGGTTCATGCCGTAGTGCTCGTTATAATACTGGGGACGATAGACCAGCATCACCGTGTCGGCGGCTTCGGCTATCTGGCCGCTGTCGCGCAAGCGGTTGATGGTCGGGAACGGCTGGGCAGCGTTGCGGTTCAGCTGGGACAGGGCAATGATCCAGATGTCCAGGTCCTTGGCCAGGTTCTTCAACCGGCGGGCCACGTCGCCCATGATTTGCTCGCGGCTGCTGTCGCTCCGGGCATTCACGTTCAGAATCTGCAGATAGTCGACTATCGCCCCGTCGATGTCGTGCTTGATTTTCATCGAGCGGATGGACGCCAGGATCGTGTCTATGTTCGACGTGCTGCGGTCGTCAAAAAACAGGTTCTCGCCACACAACGCCCCGACGGCCCGGTCCACGGCCTGCAACTCTCCGTCCGTCAGGGGCTTGTAGAGGATGTCGCTGGAAGAGACCCCGCATTGTCCGGCCACAATCCGGGCCGCCAGCTGCTCCTTGCGCATCTCCATGGAGTAGCAGGCAATCTTCGCGCCTTGCGCAGTGGCATTGACCGCCAGGGTCAGGGCAAAGGAGGTCTTGCCCTGCGACGTCTCGCCCGCGATGACGATGAGGTCGGACTTCTGCAAGCCCCCTTTCCCGTCCAGGCGGCTGAACCCGGTGGGCGTGCCCGTCAGTCCGTTCGTCCCGGCCAGGTTGTCGGCCATGATTTTGTGCAGGCATTCCAACGAATCATACAACGTGGATATGCCTCCGGGCGACTCGCGGAAAATTCCATCTATCCCTTCCTTGGCCTTCTGCTGCACGTCCACGATGTCTTCCTCCTCGCAAGAACCGGCCTTAATCAGGTAATGTCCAAGCTGATAGAACTTCCTGCGCTTGTGCAGGTCATGCAACCGGGCGGCATAGGGATAAATGTCCGACAGGGATTCATTTCGCCCGATGTCAGCCAGTTCAAAAGGCTGCACGCCCGACCGCATCCGTTGCAATTCGCCATAAACCAGGACGATGCCGGGTTCTTCCCCCCGGTCCGCCACGTTCAGGATGGCCTGATAGACATCCCGGTGCTTGTCGACGTAGAAACACTCCGGCACCAGAATGTCGCGGACCTGCTCCAGGGCGCTCTGCTTCATCAGCAGGGTGCCCAACGTCAGGCGCTCGCAATCATCGTCGTGGACGCCCAACGCATACTCCGGGTTGAATCCCGGCGCCTTTGCCTTACTTCTTTTCTCCATACTTCTTCCTCAATTCGTCTAACGTGCTGCGGTACACATTCGTTCTTTTCTTGGGGAAATCTTTCCAATTATTCAGGTCCTCCAAGGCTTCGCAGATTTCTGTTTTGGTATATCCCTTTTCTCTCAGCTTGTGATACTGCGCCTCGGTCATCTGCGACTGGAGCTTCAGCACATTCGGGCAATTCGTCCTGAGCCAAGCGTTGAACTTCCCAAACTCGGATTCTTCGGGCGGGGACGGGGGCAAAGAAAGCCCGTCTTTCTTTGGACATACCCCTGTATGTCTTTCTTTGTCATCTACGTGAGTAGATACAGTATCAATACCATCATCAGTATCAACATCAGTATCAATATCAATATCAGGCAGCGGTCGCTTGCCATCGGCAGCGGATGCAACCTTTGGCTTTCCTCCTTTCTTTCCTCCCTTTTCAGACTTCATGTTTTCAGCCCGTTTCAGTCCGCCGGCACGGGCGTTCTTCCGGTTTGCCTCACACCGATTGGCATATTCCTTGGCATCGCGGATGAAGCGTTCCTTCATGGACAAGAACGCCACGCCGACCACCGGGTCACGCAACATCTCCTCCAGTTCCTCATTGCTCCCCCGATGGAAGGCCGCGACGGCTGTGAACAATGCGCCGCGTTGTTCCAAGGTCATCATCTGGAACACGGACAGAGAATCCGTATGGATGACAAAACTGTCCTTCCTCACTTCCTTGTCCAACACCGCGGCCGTGTCCAGATAAGCGGCCGGTTCCGTTTCCAACGCCCCGGACGCCTTCTTCTGCCGCTTGTTGTCCCGTTGCACGGCATCCACCCATACACGCTGCGTCAATTCGCTCGCCGCCGGTACAGACTGTCCTTGCAATACCTCTTGAGAACTCTCACTTTCCTTGATTCCCGGCATAAGGGCCTGAGAAGCAAAATTTTCATTTATTAAATCAAATGCCATAAAAAAAGTTTTTGATGGACTCCATAAGAAAAATTATCCCGAAGAAGAGCCCGTTAGTTATTTCTTCGCTGCAAAGATAGGATTCCTATCCGATAAAACAATGATTTTTTAGAATAAAAATCAGAAACACCCCAATATTTTTTCAAGAATGCACATTTATGCACAAAAATGCATACAAGAGAAAGGACTCCCCACACAGCAGGCAAAAATTCCCGAACGACCGAAGTTTGCATTTGCATATCAACATTGAAGTATAAACGTTAATAGTGGAATACAAAGGCAACAGCACATACCTTGTAATAATAATAATTATAATAACAAACTATCAAATATAATCTATTTATATATACGCTGCAAATATAGAATAAACATCAACAAACGACGGACATCGCCCCTTTCCCTCCCTTTCTCCTCTCTTTTTCCTCTCTTTCTCCTCTCTTTTTGGTCTTATAGGGAATAGGACTTTCCGCAGCCCACAAAATATTTTTCAGTTCTAAATCAAATAATACAAAGAATACTTGCATATATACACAATTTTAATTACCTTTGTCGTGTAAATAAAGCTGTTACCCATGCAGCGGACTTTACAAAGACAACCAAATTTTTAACCTAAACTTTTTCAATTATGGCAACAGGAAGCGGCATCATCCGCAAAGTATCCGGAAAAGTAGGCGACCTGGTCTACGTCGTCCGGGGTGGGCAACAAATTATCCGCGGCGTCCCCACCTCAATCAAGAACCCGCGCACGGAGGCCCAGATGGAGCAACGCATGAAGTGGCCCAACATCCTGGCCGTGTACAGAACCCTCAGCCCCTACCTGAAGGACTGCTTCGAGAACAAGCCCGCCGGGCAGACGGACTACAACCGGTTCATGGGCATCAACCTCAACGCCGGGCCCGTCTACCTGGAAAAAGACAAGGTGCGCCTGGGAGCCGCCATCGTAGCCCCCTACGTCATCTCCCAAGGCTCGCTGCCCGCCATCCAGGTGAGCGGAGCCACGCCGGCCACGGACATCGCGCTGGGCGCGCTGGAGATTGGCGACGACACCACGGTGGGCGAACTGGCACAGGCCGTGGTGCAGAACAACAGCGGCTACCGCTACGGCGACCAGCTCTCCTTCTTCCGCCTCGTGCAGGAGGAGGACAGCCAGGACGGGCACCCCTACGTCACCGTCTCGGCCACACGCGTCAACCTCGACCCGGCCGACACCTCCGTCCTGCGCGACGTGGCCCCGGCCTCGGGCTTCAGCACCGTCGGCGGGACGCTGGGAGCGGACGCGGCACTGGAGGGGGCAGGCGTGGCCTGGGTGCACAGCCGGACGGTGAACGGCAAGACGCACGTCAGCTCGCAGAGGCTGGTCGTGGACAATGACCTGCTGGACGAGCACGGCACCACGCAGATGTTGTCCACAGCCACCAACTCCTACGGCGGCACCACCGAAATCTTCATCCGGCCCGACGGCACCTCCGGCGGCATGACCGTGGACGAGGGCACCGGAAGCGGCACCGGAGGCGGCACGGACGAAGACGACGGCAACGAAGGCAGCTTCGGCTGAGAAACCGGCGAGTAGCGACCAGCACGATGAAGGATGGGTGACGGGCACAAAG
Organism: uncultured Mediterranea sp.; assembly: GCA_939791845.1. Taxonomy (GTDB): domain Bacteria; phylum Bacteroidota; class Bacteroidia; order Bacteroidales; family Bacteroidaceae; genus Bacteroides. The sequence goes on from CALNEX010000146.1 coordinate 3,980, forward strand.
GCGGGCGGCAACAAGGCAGCCCGCCATGCCCGCCACTGATTGATTCTTCAGACGCGGATGACACGGATGACGCAGATTCATTTTTCTTTATC
>CALNEX010000147.1 GCA_939791845.1 uncultured Mediterranea sp.
GCCTGGGTGGACGGCCTGTCCGAGGGCAATGCCGCGGCCAAGGCGGCGGTGGACATCGCCCTGCACGACCTGGTGGGCAAGCTCCTGCAAGCCCCGTGGTACAAGATTTGGGGCCTGGACAAGGAGAAAGCGCCGTCCACCACCTACACCATCGGCATGGACACGCCCGACGTGGTGCGCCGGAAGACCGAGGAGTGCGCCGGGCGCTTCAACATCCTCAAAGTGAAGCTGGGCGGCAAGGACGACAAGCAGATGATAGAGACCATCCGCTCCGTCACCGCCCTGCCCATCGCCGTGGACGCCAACCAGGGATGGACGGACCGCCGGGAGGCGTTGGACGAGATACATTGGCTACAAGCGCAGGGCGTCGTGATGGTGGAGCAGCCCATGCCCAAGGACCGCCTGGACGACATTGCCTGGATTACGCAGCACAGCCCGTTGCCTGTCTTTGCCGACGAATCCGTCCAGCGGCTCAGGGACATCCCCGCCTTGAAAGGCGCCTTCACGGGCATCAACATCAAGCTGATGAAGTGTACCGGGATGCGCGAGGCGTGGAAGATGCTCACCCTGGCCCGCGCCCTGGACATGCAGGTGATGGTGGGGTGCATGACCGAGACCTCCTGCGCCATCTCCGCCGCCGCGCAGTTGTCGCCCGCCGTGGACTTCGCCGACCTGGACGGCAGCCTGCTCATAGCCAACGACCGCTTCCGGGGCATGGAGGTGGTGCGGGGGAAAATCACCTTGCCGGACAGGCCGGGCATCGGCGTGGAGAAGATTTAGTAAAACATTTGCGTCATTTCCGGTTATTTTGTATTTTTGCGCCCTTGTAAGCGAATAGCACCGAACAAATTAGGAAATAAATAAAAGATATATGGGTAAAAAGTTTGCCGAACACGGGAAGTTTGACCTCTCGGAAATCAACAAGGAAGTATTGAAGAAATGGGACGAGGACCAGGTCTTCGCCAAGAGTATGACAGAACGCGAGGGCTGTCCCTCATTCGTGTTTTTCGAAGGGCCCCCTTCGGCCAACGGCATGCCGGGCATCCACCACGTCATGGCGCGCACCATCAAGGACACTTTCTGCCGCTACAAGACGATGAAGGGCTACCAGGTGAAGCGCAAAGCCGGCTGGGACACGCACGGATTGCCTGTGGAGCTGGGCGTGGAGAAAGCCCTGGGCATCACGAAGGAAGACATCGGCAAGACCATCTCCGTGGCAGAGTATAACGCCGCGTGCCGCAAGGACGTGATGAAGTTCACCAAGGAATGGGAAGACCTGACCCACAAGATGGGCTACTGGGTGGACATGAACGACCCCTATATCACCTACGACAACCGCTACATCGAGACCCTCTGGTGGCTGCTCAAGCAACTCTACCAGAAGGGGCTGCTCTATAAAGGCTACACCATCCAGCCCTATTCGCCCGCCGCAGGCACGGGACTCAGCTCGCACGAATTGAACCAGCCCGGCTGCTACCGCGACGTGAAGGACCTGACCGTGGTGGCGCAGTTCAAGATAAAAGACCCCAAACCCGAGATGGCGGAGTGGGGCACGCCCTACTTCATTGCGTGGACGACGACCCCCTGGACGCTCCCCTCGAACACCGCCCTCTGCGTGGGCCCCAAGATTGACTACGTGGCCGTGCAGACCTACAACGGTTATACGGGCGAGAAGATGACCGCCGTTCTGGCCAAAGCATTGCTCTACACGCACTTCAACAAGAAAGCCGAAGGACTCGCCTTGGAAGACTACAAGCCGGGCGACAAGCTCATCCCCTTCAAGGTGGTGGGCGAGTACAAGGGACCCGACCTGGAGGGCATGCACTACGAGCAGCTCATTCCCTGGGTGAAGCCCGTGGAGGTGGACGAGGCAATGTCCTGGAAAGACGCCGCTTCCAAGGCATTCAGGGTCATCCTTGGAGACTACGTGACGACGGAGGACGGTACGGGCATCGTACACATCGCCCCGACCTTCGGTGCGGACGATGCTTTCGTGGCACGCCAGGCAGGCATCCCCTCGCTCTTCATGATCAACAAGAAAGGCGAGACGCGCCCCATGGTGGACCTCACCGGCAAGTTCTACATGCTGGACGAACTGGATTCCCGCTTTGTGGAGATCTGCGTCAACGTGGATTTATATAAGGAATACCAAGGCCGCTGGGTGAAGAACGCCTACGACCCGCAGTTCACCATCGACGGCAAGTATGACGAAAAAGCCGCCCAAGCCGCCGAATCCCTCGACCTCTACCTCTGTATGATGCTGAAGGCCAATAACCAAGCCTTCAAGATGGAGAAGCACGTGCATAATTATCCCCACTGCTGGCGCACGGACAAGCCCGTCCTCTATTACCCCTTGGATAGCTGGTTCATCCGCAGCACCGCCTGCAAGGAGCGCATGATGGAACTGAACAAGACCATCAACTGGAAGCCCGAATCCACGGGCACGGGACGCTTCGGCAAGTGGCTGGAGAACCTGAACGACTGGAACCTGAGCCGCTCCCGCTACTGGGGCACCCCGTTGCCCATCTGGCGCACGGAAGACGGCGACGAGGAGAAGTGCATCGGCTCGGTGGAAGAGTTGTATGAAGAAATAGAGAAATCCGTGGCCGCCGGCCTGATGGCGGAGAATCCCTATCAGAAACTGGGCTTCGCCCCCGGCGTCTATACGAAGGAGAATTACGCGAAGATTGACCTGCATCGCCCCTACGTGGACGACATCATCCTTGTCTCCAAAGCCGGCAAGCCGATGAAGCGCGAGGCAGACCTGATAGACGTGTGGTTCGACTCCGGCTCTATGCCCTACGCCCAGATCCATTATCCGTTCGAGAACAAGGAAGCACTGGACAGCCGCCAAGTCTATCCCGCCGACTTCATTGCCGAAGGCGTTGACCAGACGCGCGGCTGGTTCTTCACGCTCCATGCCATCGCCACGATGGTGTTCGACTCCGTGGCCTACAAGGCCGTCATTTCCAACGGCTTGGTGTTGGACAAGAACGGCAACAAGATGTCCAAGCGCCTGGGCAATGCCGTAGATCCCTTCTCCACCATCGAGAAGTACGGCTCCGACCCCCTGCGCTGGTACATGATTACCAACTCCTCGCCGTGGGACAACCTGAAGTTCGACGTGGACGGGGTAGAGGAGGTGCGCCGCAAGTTCTTCGGCACCTTATATAATACGTACTCCTTCTTCGCCCTCTACGCCAACGTGGACGGTTTCGAATACAAGGAGGCCGACGTGCCCATGGCGGAGCGTCCGGAGATTGACCGCTGGATTCTCTCCCTGCTCAACTCCTTGGTGAAGAACGTGGACGCTTGCTACAACGACTACGAACCCACCCGCGCAGGCCGACTCATCTCGGACTTCGTGAACGACAACCTTTCCAACTGGTATGTCCGCCTGAACCGCAAGCGTTTCTGGGGCGGGGGCATGACGACGGACAAATTGTCTGCTTATCAGACCCTCTACACCTGCCTGGAGACGGTCGCCAAGCTGATGGCGCCCATCGCCCCCTTCTATGCCGACATGCTCTACATGGATTTGGTGAAGGTGACGGGCCGCGACAACGTCGTTTCCGTACACTTGGCCAAATTCCCCACTTATGACGAGAGCCTGATCAACATCGACCTCGAAGAGCGGATGCAAGTGGCCCAGGACATCACGTCCATGGTGCTCGCCCTGCGCCGCAAGGTCAACATCAAGGTGCGCCAGCCTCTGCAGTGCATCATGATTCCCGTGGTGGACGAGGCACAGCGCGCCCACATCGAGGCCGTCAAAGCCCTCATCATGAGCGAGGTGAACGTCAAGGAAATCAAGTTCGTGGACGGCGCGGCCGGTGTGCTGGTCAAGAAGGTGAAGTGCGACTTCAAGAAGCTGGGTCCCAAGTTCGGCAAGCAGATGAAGGCCGTGGCCGCCGAGGTGGGCAATCTCTCGCAGGAGGCCATCGCCGAGCTGGAGAAGAACGGCGCCTATACGCTCCACCTGCCCGACGGCTCCGAGGCAGTCATCGAGACTTCCGACGTGGACATCTTCAGCGAGGACATCCCCGGCTGGCTGGTGGCCAACGA
>CALNEX010000148.1 GCA_939791845.1 uncultured Mediterranea sp.
TCAGTTTGTTTTTCTGTGCTATTTTCCGCAAAGGTAGTGAAAGGTTCGCAAAGTTAGTGCGGGGACACGCATTTTTTATGCCATGGCTTGGACAAAACATTACTTTGGCTTATCTTTGTCCGTGGTTTATAACAGAATGGATATATGGCAACATCGACTTTGGAATCCTTGCAGAATGAGTTGATACGCGACGTCTTGCGTGTGGACAATATGGACATACTGAAGAAGGTGCGCAACCTGTTGCGCCGCGAGGAGCGTAAAACGACCGCGTATGCCGAACACGTCTCCGCCCCCTCCACCGTTGCGGAAGAAGCCGAACCCTATATGACCAAGGAGGAAATCCTTGCGAACTTCGACCAAGCGTGCAAGGAACTGAAACTGAATTTGGAGGGGAAGCTGGAGTTTAAAACCTTAGAAGAAGCACTCAATGAACTGTAAGATAACCGTTACCCCCGATTTCCTAAGGGAAATGAAGCGTTTGTCCAAGCGCTACCGTTCATTGAAGGCGGACTTGGCAGGATTAGGTGAGGAACTTCGATTAAATCCTTTCCTCGGCACAGACCTCGGCCATCACTTGCGCAAAGTCCGCCTGGCCATTACTTCAAAAGGGAAAGGCAAGAGTGGCGGTGCCCGGGTGATAACTTACACCGTGATTCTTGCACAGACGGAAACCGAGGTCAAACTCATCACCATTTACGACAAGTCGGAGCGGGAGAACATCAGCGATACCGAACTGTTGGATATCCTCCGCCGGAACGGCATCGAGTAATCCTTATCCGAAATACATTATCTTCTCATCCCTGCTCCCCGCATACTTTCTTAACAACTCCTGCGTCATCTCCGCCGCTTCGCGCAACCGCCGTTCATCCCCGTCATATCCGTTGATGATGGCCAGGATATGGCGTGTCCCCACATCCATCTTCGTCCGTTCGTGGTCGCTGGTGGGCGTGCCGATGCCTCCCTGTGCATCGCGCCATACGGGCAACCCCTCGATGTTGAGCACGCCCCGCCCGATGCCCTCGAACGGCTCTCCCGCTTGTCCCACGCCCAGACAGAGGTCCGTGCCCTGAATCTTGTCCGCGTCGAAGCCGCCGATGCTGTAGCCCGTGCGGAGGGAAACCAAGTTGATGAGGTCCACCAGCGTGTCTATGCGGTACAACTCCAGCCCGCGCAGCAGACGGCGGCGCAGAGCCTCGGCCGAGGGACGGTAACGGCTGGGGTCCTTGCCGAGGCGGCGGTAGGCCTCGCGCGTGGCGGCGATGGCGGGTTGCTGCTTGATGCTGTCCGCCGTGTCGCGGGCACGCAGTTCTTGGGTGAAGGCGTCAATCTCTTGCCATAGACCTTCGCTAAAGGGAGAGTTTACGACTTCGGCATAGACGGCCGCTCCCCGGTATTCGGGGCAGCGGGAAGTCAGTTCGGTGGAAAGGGTCAAGTAAAACATAAATGACAATCTATCGTTTATTTTTAGGCGCGGATTACGCGGATTTCACGGCTAATCTTCATTACGAAGTGCTGAAATCCATTGATTACACAACTAACAAATCCGTGTAATCCGCGCCTAAATTAAATTCTATTCATAATGATTCCCGTCAGCATCCGTCCGGACTTGATGCCCAGCCGCCGGGCGGAGAAGAAGTCTTCGCACTGCGTATAGGTACAGATGCCTGCCGTCTCGATGGCCACGGACGGCACGCCGAAATCCAGCAGTTGCAGGCGGTTGGCCTCCCACAGGTCGAGGTGCCATTTCTCCTGCTTGCGGGCAATGCGCTCCATAGGGAAGCCTGCGAGGCGGAAAGCCTCATATACCTCGTCGCCCACCTCGAAGGCATCCAGCGAGATGCCCGGCCCGATGGCGGCAAATGTATCCGCCCCGTCCGTGCCGTAAAGGATGCGCATCCGCTCCAGGGCATGGCCGATGATGAAGTTCACCGTGCCGCGCCATCCGGCATGGACGGCGGCGATGGCCTGATGCTTCTTGTCATACAATAAAACAGGGATACAGTCGGCGGTGGAGATGCAAAGGCAGATGCCGGGCAGGTCGGTGACGAGGGCATCAACGCCTTGCAACAGGGCGTGACGTTGGCCGGCATCGGCCGAGAGAAAGGCGTCGTCGATGGGAAGCACCCGTGTGCCGTGCGTCTGCCAGGGGATGATGAGTTCGCTTGGGCGTTGGAGCAGGGCGTTGAGCAGGATTTCCCGGTTGCGCTGCACGCAGGCTGGGTCATCGCCCGTGTAGGACGTGCAGTTCAGCGAGGCATAGGTGCCCGTGCTGACTCCCCCGTGGCGCGTGGTGCTGAAGGCGCAGACCTCGGGACGGTGTGGCAGGTGGCGCAGCAGGCGGGCATCTCTCTCCACCTTGAAGACCCGATGCGGCATGTCCACTCCTTTATAATGCTTCACGATTTGTCCCACCTGGTGCATGCCGTTGCGCAGGGCCACCCGCTGCGAGGGCAGGTTGGTATCGCGTATGATGGAATAGACTTCTTGGAAACCCAGTATCTGAAACGCATATTCCTTGCAGGCGCGGGCTGCCTCGGTGGCATAGCCCTGGTGCCAATATGCCCGCCGGAGCAGGTAGCCCACTTCGGGAACCGGGGAGTCACCGCACTGTTGCCGGGTGATGCCGCATTGCCCTATCAGGGTGCCGCTCTTCTTTTCTATCACGCCCCACAGCCCGAAGCCGTCTTCCCGGTATCGGCGCAGTTGCCTGTCCAGCCAATCCTGCACTTCCTCGCGGCTGAAAGGCCCTTCGTAGGCATACATCACATCGGGGTCTTGCAGCAGCAGGCAGGCATCGTCAAAATCTTCCAGCCGGAGCTCGCGCAGCCAGAGCCGTTGGGTCTCCAGGATGTTCTTCATATCCCTATTTCTGTTCGTCGGTCTCTTCGTCCCAGTCTTCTTCGTATTCAAAGTCCTCCAGGTCTTCCACATCGTCCTCGTCCACGTATTCTATGCTGAGGTCCTCGTCCTCGCCTTCGTCTTTCAGTTCCTCTTGCAGGTGGCTTATGTCCTTGGGCCGGTGGGCGATGCTCTCGATGTGGCCCTCCAGCTTGTTGCTCTCCTTGTTCAGTTCCGTCCAGAGGATGTCTTTCAGCACGTTGATGCCCAGCCCGCTGACGGAGGAGATGAACACGTGCGGGATGCCTTCGGGCAGGGTCGGCTCTATTTCGTCCATCAGTTCCTGGTCCAGCATGTCACACTTGGTGATGGCCAAGACGCGCTGCTTGTCCAGCATCTCGGGATTGAAGGTGCGCAGTTCGTTCAGCAGGATTTCATATTCCCGCCGGATGTCGTCGCTGTCCGCAGGCACCATGAAGAGCAACAGCGAGTTGCGCTCAATATGGCGCAGGAAGCGCAGACCCAGGCCCTTGCCCTCGCTGGCCCCCTCGATGATGCCGGGGATGTCCGCCATGACGAACGACTTGCCGTCGCGGTAGGACACGATGCCCAGGTTCGGCTCCAGCGTGGTGAAGGGATAGTTGGCAATCTTCGGCTTGGCCGCCGACACGGTGCTGAGCAGCGTGGACTTGCCCGCGTTGGGGAAGCCCACCAGACCCACGTCGGCCAGCAGCTTCAGCTCCAGGATGACGTTCATCTCCTGCATCGGCTCGCCCGGTTGGGCAAAGCGTGGTGCCTGGCGCGTGGCGGTGCGGAAGTGCCAGTTGCCCAGCCCGCCGCGTCCGCCTTTCAGCAGGATGACCTCCTGGCCGTGGTCGGTGACGTCGCACAGGTATTCGCCCGTCTCGGCGTTGTAGGCCACCGTGCCGCAGGGCACTTCTATCACCTTGTCCTCGCCGTCCTTGCCGAAGCTGCGGTTCTTCGAGCCGCTTTCGCCGTGTCCGGCGAGCACGTGGCGCTGATACTTCAGGTGCAGCAGCGTCCAGTAGTTGCGGTTGCCGCGCAGGATGATGTTGCCGCCGCGTCCGCCGTCGCCGCCGTCGGGTCCGCCCTTGGGCATGTACTTGGCGCGGTGCATGTGGGTGGAGCCTCGTCCGCCCTTGCCCGAGCGGCAGTATATCTTCACGTAGTCTACGAAGTTGGATTC
>CALNEX010000149.1 GCA_939791845.1 uncultured Mediterranea sp.
AGAGATTTGTAATCAGGGAGATAGGTTCGCTCGGAACAAGCCCCAAGCGGATCACTTACACGAATGGTAAAGCAACTAAAACCGCTGATAATCAATTATTATCAGCGGTTTTTTCTTTTATCCCCCACCTGCATTTCGGGGCAAAATGGGGCAATAAAAATAGGTGAAATAAGGTGGACTTGATTTTTTTACCCCTTAAAAATTAGGCAGGTATGGCAGTGTTTTGCATAAAACCAATACTTTTGATATTTTCTTTCCTTTTTAGCATAATCGCAGGAGTCCTTGAGTCCCGTCCGTTGGTTCCTTGCTTTTTTTCTGTTTCCCTCCATTCCTCTTTTGGGGTTTAATGCTCGCATGGATGGATTTTCATGCCCTCCCAAAAACTTCTCTTTCACTCTTAAAAACTTCTCAATGCCTGTAATAATCTTCATTTTCAAGCTGGAGATGTGTATTTCCAGGTTGGAAATGTGCATTTCTAGCTTGGAAATACATGTTTTTAGGCTGGAAATATAGTTTTTCAGCAGGATTGTCCGTTTTTAAAGCCTGAATGAAAGTATTTTTCCCGTGGCAGGAAATTCAGTGGCAGGCCTTGCTTGGGGCGGACATCTAAGGGGCTCGGGCATATCGAATATGATGGAAGGAGTCGCTTACACTTCCGGTGAATAATAGGCGTCTTCTTCTCGGGAAAAACGGTGTTTCTTCTCGGGAAAAACGGTGAAATCGGGAAAAATGCGCAGGAAAACGACATTTCTTCCTTAAAAGTTTTTGTAATATGCAAGTAAATTGTATATTTGTGTGGATTTTTGGTGAAGTAGCCATGACAGACGAAGGAAAGCAGCTATTGAGTACCTTTGAAACCCGGTTGAGACACCTGCTGTACTTGCATGAAGAGCAGCGACGGGACAATGCCGAACTGAGGCGGCAACTGGAGGAAACGGAAGAGGCGCGGATGCAACTGCAGGCCGATTACGAGGAACTGACACGGCGTTACAACGACCTGAAGACGGCCACGGCCATCAGTCTGGACGGTAACGACGTGCGGGAGACGAGGGCCCGGCTGTCGAAATTAGTGCGTGAAGTGGATAAATGCATCGCCTTGCTGAACGAATGACGTAGAAGAAAGAGATGTATGGACGACAAGATAAGAATCAACTTGCACATGGCTGGCACGACCTATCCCGTCACCATTGCCCGTGAGGACGAGCAACGGGTGAGGGAGGCCGCCAAGCAGGTGAACATAAGGTTCAACCTGAACCAACAGGAGAATCCGGACGTTTCGCCGGAGAAAATCATTGCCATGACGGCTTTCGAGTTTGCCTTGCAGATGCTCGACCAGCAGGACCGCAATGACACGGAGCCTTATGAGGAGAAAATCAAGGAACTGACAGAGGTCTTGGACGGACATTTCCGGGAAATGGCGCAGGAGCGCGACCCGCGACGGCCGGACTGACGTTGAGGAAGAGGAACAATCACGCACTGTGTGGGATGCCTTCGCAAGAAGGCTTCCAGGCAGTGCTTTTTATTTATATACTTAAACATTATAAAAAATGGACGTAGTTTCAATATTGGTATCAGTGGCCTGCCTCATCATCGGCGGTGTGGGGGCATACGTGTTCTTCCGCTACGGACTGAAGTCCAAGTACGAGAACATCCTGAAAGAAGCTGAGAATGAAGCCGAAGTGATGAAGAAGAACAAGTTGCTGGAGGTGAAGGAGAAATTCCTGAACAAGAAGGCGGACTTGGAAAAGGAAGTGGCTGCCCGCAACCAGAAAATCCAGCAGGCGGAGAACAAGCTGAAGCAGCGCGAGATGGTGCTGACCCAGCGCCAGGAGGAGTTGCAACGCAAGAAGCAGGAGGCAGAGGCCATCAAGGCCAACTTGGAAGCCCAGCTGGAAGTGATTGACAAGAAGAAAGAGGAACTGGATCACCTGCAGCGTCAGGAAATCGAGAAACTGGAGGCCATATCGGGCCTTTCTGCCGAGGAGGCCAAGGAGCGCATGGTGGAATCCTTGAAGGAAGAGGCCAAGACCGAGGCGCAGTCCTACATCAACGACATCATGGACGATGCCAAGATGACTGCCAACAAGGAAGCCAAGCGCATCGTCATCCAAACCATACAACGCGTGGCCACGGAGACGGCCATCGAGAACTCCGTCACCGTGTTCCACATCGAATCCGACGAAATCAAGGGCCGCATCATCGGTCGTGAGGGTCGCAACATCCGTGCCTTGGAGGCCGCCACGGGCGTTGAAATCGTGGTGGACGACACGCCGGAAGCCATTGTGCTCTCTGCCTTCGACCCCGTGCGCCGCGAGATTGCCCGCCTGGCCCTGCACCAACTGGTGACCGACGGCCGCATCCATCCCGCCCGCATCGAGGAAGTGGTGGCCAAGGTCCGCAAGCAGGTGGAAGAGGAAATCATCGAGACCGGCAAGCGCACCACCATCGACCTGGGCATCCACGGCCTGCATCCTGAACTGATTCGCATCATCGGCAAGATGAAATACCGTTCCTCCTACGGCCAGAACCTCTTGCAGCACGCCCGCGAGACGGCCAACCTTTGTGCCGTGATGGCCTCCGAACTGGGCTTGAACCCGAAGAAGGCCAAGCGTGCCGGTCTGTTGCACGACATCGGCAAGGTGCCCGATGAAGAGCCGGAACTGCCGCACGCCCTCTATGGCATGAAGCTGGCCGAGAAGTTCAAGGAAAAGCCGGACATCTGCAACGCCATCGGCGCCCACCACGACGAGGTGGAGATGACCAGCCTGCTGGCTCCCATTGTGCAGGTGTGCGATGCCATCTCCGGTGCCCGTCCCGGTGCCCGCCGCGAGATTGTGGAGGCTTACATCAAGCGCCTCAACGACTTGGAGCAACTGGCCATGTCCTATCCGGGCGTCACCAAGACGTATGCCATCCAGGCCGGCCGCGAGCTGCGCGTCATTGTCGGGGCCGACAAGATAGACGACAAGCAGACCGAAAACCTGTCCACCGAGATAGCCAAGAAGATCCAGGACGAAATGACCTATCCCGGTCAGGTGAAGATTACCGTCATCCGCGAGACGCGGGCGGTGAGCTACGCCAAGTAAGGGCTATACCTATTTATATTATATACCAGGCGCGGATTACGCGGATTTCACGGATAATTCTCTTAGAGCCATCCGCGTAAATCCGTGCAATCCGCGCCCGGTTTTTGTTCACTCATCCTAAAATCTCATTGTATATGGAAAAGTATTTGTTTGAAGTTTGTGCCAATTCCGTGGAGAGCTGTCTGGCCGCGCAGGCCGGCGGCGCCAACCGTGTGGAACTTTGTGCCGGCATTCCCGAAGGAGGAACCACGCCTTCCTTCGGCGACATTGCCACGGCCCGCGAGGTGTTGAAAGAGACGCGCCTGCACGTCATCATCCGTCCGCGGGGCGGCGATTTCCTCTATTCGCCCTTGGAACAGCGCATCATGTTGCAGGATGTGGAGAATGCCCGCCGCTTGGGAGCCGATGGCGTGGTGTTCGGTTGCCTGACGCCCGACGGCGATGTGGACCTCCCGCTGATGGAGCGGCTGATGGAAGCTTCTGAAGGGATGTCCGTCACCTTCCACCGGGCCTTCGACGTGTGCCGCCGTCCCTTGCAGGCGTTGGAGGAGATTGTCGCCTTGGGATGCAACCGCATCCTGACTTCCGGCCAGCAGCCCACTGCCGAACAGGGCATCCCCCTCTTGCGCGAACTGCAAGAAAAAGCCGGCGAGCGTATCATCTTGCTCGTCGGCTGTGGGGTCAATGAAAAGAATATCGCCCGCATCGCACGGGAAACGGGCATTCACGAGTTTCATTTCTCGGCCCGTGAGGAGGTGGTCAGCGGGATGCAGTATCGCAACGAAGCCGTTTCGATGGGCGGGACCGTACACATCTCCGAGTACGCCCGCCCCGTGACCACGGCTCGTCGCGTGGCTGACACCATCGCCGCCCTTACAGGCCTCTGATAGTGCGCATCAGCTGTTCGCCCAGGCCGATGGTATAGCCTTGGGATACGAACACCACGCGGTTGAATG
>CALNEX010000150.1 GCA_939791845.1 uncultured Mediterranea sp.
GATGTTCAACCTGGAGGAAACGGTGGGCTTACGACTCAAACCCTCCGCTTTTTAATGAAACAATTGGCGCGGATTACACGGATTACACGGATGAGTCATTCCCGGTGCCTTCCGCGTAATCCGCGCCTGAAATCCTTAATAGATCCAAGAAACAATGAACCTCTTTGACGTATATCCCCTATTCGACATCAATATCGTGCGAGGCAAAGGCTGCCACGTCTGGGACGACCAAGGCACCGAATACCTCGACCTCTACGGCGGACACGCCGTCATCTCCATCGGACACAGCCACCCGCACTACGTGGAGATGATCAGCAAGCAGGTGGCGCAGCTGGGCTTCTACTCCAACTCCGTCATCAACAAACTGCAGGTGGAGCTGGCCGAGCGGCTGGGACGGGCCTGCGGCTACGACGACTACCAGCTGTTCCTCATCAACTCGGGCGCGGAAGCCAACGAGAACGCGCTGAAGCTGGCCTCCTTCCACAACGGGCGGACACGCATCGTCAGCTTCGCCAAGGCCTTCCACGGACGCACATCCCTGGCCGTGGAGGTGACGGACAACCCGAAAATCATCGCCCCGGTCAATGCCTGCGGACACGTCACCTACCTGCCCCTGAACGACACGGAAGCCATGCGCGCCGAGCTTCGACGGGGCGACGTCTGCGCCGTGATTATTGAAGGAATCCAGGGCGTGGGCGGCATCCAGGTGCCCGACACGGCCTTCATGCAGGCATTGCGGGAGGAGTGCACGGCGGCGGGCACCGTCCTCATCCTCGATGAAATCCAGAGCGGATACGGCCGCAGCGGCAAGTTCTTCGCCCACCAACACGCCGGCATCCGCCCGGACATGATTACCGTGGCCAAGGGCATCGGCAACGGCTTCCCCATGGGCGCCGTGCTCATCAGCCCCGAGTTCAAGCCCGTCTACGGACAGCTGGGCACCACCTTCGGCGGCAACCACCTGGCCTGCGCGGCGGCCCTGGCGGTGCTGGACGTCATCGAAGGCGAGGGTCTCATTGAGAATGCGAAGGCAGTCGGCGCCCACCTGCTGGACGAACTGAAGAAGCTGCCGCAGATAAAGGAAGTGCGCGGCCGGGGCCTGATGATCGGCATGGAGTTCGAGCAGCCCATCAAGGAACTGCGCAGCCGCCTGCTGCACGAGCAGAAGGTGTTCACCGGCGTGAGCGGCACGAACGTCATCCGCCTGCTGCCCCCGCTCTGCCTCAGCATGGACGAGGCGGACTTGTTCCTCGAACGGTTCGCGAAGGTATTGTAAGACGATTAATAATCAGCATTGTATGATGAAGCCCCGCCTTCCGAGCCGGTCTCGGTTGGCGGGGCTTCTTGCATCGTCCCCGGAATGAGGATAGTTCCAATGGCGGTGGAACTCGGTTCCAATGGCGGTGGAACTCAGTTCCAGTGGCGGTGGAACTCGGTTCCAGTGGCGGTGGAACCAGGTTCCAGTGGCGGTGGAACCATGCTGCCCCGCCGTATCATCCCCCATCACCTCACCACTCATACCCCATCTCCACACGGTCGAACACACTTTCGTCCGTCACCCCATACTCTGCAAACAAGGATTCAATCACCCGCTGCTCGTCGGGCGAAAGGGGGCGTTGGTGATGGGAAATGCGGTTCAATGTCGCCTTGGTGAACATCTGGTTCAGTTTTCTCACCACCCTTTGGCCTTCCCGGTAAGGCAGCCTCGCGATGGCTTGCCGCATGCCCCAGGCCATGCGCACGCGGCGGATGGGATGGAAATAGGCACACGCCCGCCCTTCGGACTCCCACACCGCCGGGCTGACCGCCTGCACCACAGGGTGCAACGCCGTCACGTGGCGTCCTGCCAGCTGCCGCAGGCACTCCCCCGCCCGCGGGCACTGGGCATTGAAGCAATGAACGAAATAACTCGGCACCTGGCTGTAATCAAATGTTTCTTCCATAAATCTCCGGTTTTTGCTGACAAATATACACAATCCGTCGCACATTCCTTGCATTTTCAAACAGAAAGACGTACTTTTGCGGCATAACCCCAAGAAAAAGACACGTATGAAAATAGCCATCATCGGAGCGGGCAACATGGGCAGCGCCATCGCCCGCGGGCTGGCCCAGGGAGGCCTGGTGCAGCCGGAAGACATCACCGTATCCAATCCCTCGGAGGGCAAGCTCCAGGCCCTGCAGGCCGACATCCCCGGACTGGAAGTCACCACCTCCAACGTCAAGGCCATGGGCGACGCGGACATCATCTTCCTTGCCGTCAAGCCCAAAGTACTGGAAGACGTGCTGAGGGAACTGCCTCTGCGGAACGGGCTGATAGTGGCTTCGGTAGTGGCCGGGAGCAGCATCAACAGCATCCTCGACTACCTCTCCATGATATGCCCCCAAGGCCACGTGCCCGACACCATCTTCTTCCGCATCGTGCCCAACACCGCCGCCGCCATCGGGCAGAGCATGACGCTGGTGTCCAGCCTGGCCGCCAACCCCAAGCAACGGCAACTCATGCTGGACCTCCTCGCTCCCCTCGGCCCCACGATGTGGGTGCCCGAACCCCAGCTGGCCGCCGCCACCGCCCTGGCCTCGTGCGGCACGGCCTACGTGATGAAATACATCCAGGCCGCCACGCAGGCAGGCATCGAGCTGGGCTTCAAGGCACAGGACGCCCGCCGGATGGTGACGCAATGCGTGATGGGCGCCGCCGCCCTGCTGCAGGACAATCCCGACGCGCATCCCGCCACGGAGATTGAGAAGGTGTGCACCCCGGGCGGATATACGATACGGGGCATCAACGAGCTGGAGCACAGCGGATTTACTTCTGCCATTATAAAGGCTATCAAGGCAAGTGTATGAATAATGGTTATGCGATTCACATCATTTAAGGAAATAAGAGACATGATACTATTTATGGAGGAACAAACATCTTTCATAAATCGTACGACTTCCCATATCAAATCTCATCAACAGTTCTTGAACTCGGACGAAGGACAAATCTTATATAATTCAACTTGCCTTTGTTTGCTAACAATTGGTGAGACTATTTTCCAAATAGATACTGATACAAAGGGGAAATTGTTTGCACATTATTCAAAAATAGCGTGGAATGGATTTATAAGAATAAGCAACATCATCTCGCACGAATACTTGTCCGTAGACCCGGAACTGGTATTCAGCATCGTGCAAGAAGAACTCCCTCCCTTGCTCGATACCCTGCACCAAGTCATCTCCGACCTTGATGCCGGAAAACATGACCAAGATATCAAACCTTAATATATTCAACCTTATGGACGAACAGATTAAACAAATAGCCGAGCGCCTGCGCGGACTGCGCGACGCCATGGAACTGACTACCGACGAAATGGCCGGTGACTGCGGCATCTCGAAGGAAGAGTATGAACGCGCCGAGTCCGGGGAGCACGACATCTCCGTCAGCATGCTCCAGCAGATAGCCCGCCACTACGGCATCGCGCTGGACGCCCTGATGTTCGGCGAAGAACCCAAGATGAGCACCTACTTCGTGACCCGCGCCGGCAAGGGCGTCAGCGTGGAGCGCACCAAGGTCTACAAGTACCAGGCCCTGGCCGCCGGATTCCGCGACCGCAAGGCAGACCCCTTCATCGTCACCGTGGAGCCGGGCGAACGCCCCATGCACTACAACACGCACGACGGGCAGGAGTTCAACATGGTCCTCGAAGGCCGCCTGCTGCTCAGCGTCGGCGGAAAGGAACTGACCCTCAACCCGGGCGACAGCATCTACTTCAACTCCAAACTGCCCCACGGCATGAAGGCGCTGGACGGAAAGACCGTGCGCTTCCTGGCCATCATATTATAAAGAATAAGACTATGGTAGAAAGATTTCTCACACAAACCACATTTACATCGCAAGAAGACTTCATCAAGAACCTGCACATCCGTGTGCCGGAGAACTTCAACTTCGGCTATGACGTGGTGGACGCCTGGGCTGCCGAAGAGCCCGACAAACTGGCCCTGCTCTGGACCAACGACAAGGGCGAGTGC
>CALNEX010000151.1 GCA_939791845.1 uncultured Mediterranea sp.
ATCCGTGAAATCCGCGTAATCCGCGCCAAAAAACGCCGATAAATTATCATTTATGAGAACGAAATTAGTAACATGGATAGCCGCATGGCTGTGTGCGGCCTGCATGCAGGCCCGCGACCTGACGCAGTATGTCAATCCGCTGATGGGCACGTTATCCAGCTTCGAATTGTCGGCGGGAAATACCTATCCGGCCATTGCCCGTCCGTGGGGCATGAACTTCTGGACACCCCAGACAGGAAAGATGGGCGACGGGTGGCAATATGTCTACACGGCGCACAAAATCCGGGGCTTCAAGCAGACGCACCAGCCCAGCCCATGGATTAATGACTATGGCCAGTTCTCCCTGATGCCGATGACGGGCAGGCCGGAGTTTGATGAAGACAAACGTGCCAGTTGGTTCTCGCACAAGGGCGAGGTGGCCATGCCTCATTATTATAAGGTATATCTGGCTGATTATGACATCCTCACCGAGTTCACGCCCACCGAGCGGGCCGTGTTGTTCCGCTTCACCTTCCCCGAAAGCGAACAATCTTTCGTGGCAGTGGATGCCTTCGACCGCGGTTCGTACATCAAGATTGAGCCGGAGCGGAACCGCATCGTGGGCTACAGCACGCGCAACAGCGGCGGGGTGCCGTCCAATTTCCGGAATTATTTTGTGGTGGAGTTCGACAAGCCTTTCACTTACCGGGCCACCGTGGCGGACAGCGTGCTGACGGAAGGCAGGCTGGAGCAGCAGGCCGGGCACGCGGGGGCGGTCATCGGTTTCCGCACGCGCAAGGGGGAGGTGGTACACGCCCGGGTGGCCTCGTCTTTCATCAGCCTGGAGCAGGCCGGGCGCAACCTGCAGGAGTTGGGCAGCCAATCTTTCGACGAGCTGGTGGCAAAAGGGCGCGAAGCCTGGAACAAAGTACTGGGAAGGATAGAGGTGGAAGGCGGCACGCTGGACCAGTACCGCACGTTCTATTCCTGCCTGTATCGTTCGCTGCTTTTCCCCCGTGCTTTTTATGAGTGGGACGCGGAGGGAAATGCCGTGCACTACAGTCCTTATAACGGGCAGGTGTTGCCCGGCTATATGTACACCGACACGGGTTTTTGGGATACCTTCCGCTGCCTGTTTCCTTTGCTCAACCTGATGTATCCCTCGGTGAACAAGCAAATCCAGGAGGGGCTGGTCAACACCTACAAGGAGAGCGGCTTCTTCCCCGAATGGGCCAGCCCGGGGCATCGCGGCTGCATGGTGGGCAACAATTCCGCCTCCGTGTTGGCCGATGCTTGGCTGAAGGGCGTGCGCGTGGATGATGTAGAGACGTTGTACGAAGGCTTGTTGCATGGCACGGAAAACGTGCATCCCGAAGTGTCCTCCACAGGCCGCCTGGGACATGAATACTATAACAAACTGGGCTATGTGCCCTACAACGTGGGCATCAACGAGAATGTGGCCCGCACGTTGGAGTATGCTTATGATGACTGGTGCATTTATCAGCTGGCCAAGGCTTTGGACCGCCCGAAGAAGGAGCAGGAGCTTTTCGCGAAGCGCGCGCTGAATTACAGGAACGTGTTCGACAAGGAGAGCCGCCTGATGCGCGGGCGCAACAAGGACGGCACATTCCAGTCGCCTTTCTCCCCGCTGAAGTGGGGCGATGCCTTCACCGAAGGCAATAGCTGGCACTACACCTGGTCTGTCTTCCACGACCCGCAGGGATTGATAGACCTGATGGGGGGCGACGAGGTCTTTGTGCAGATGCTCGACTCGGTGTTCACCGTGCCGCCCTTGTTCGATGACAGTTATTACGGGCAGGTCATTCACGAGATACGCGAGATGACCGTGATGAACATGGGCAACTATGCCCACGGCAACCAGCCTGTGCAACATGCCATCTACTTCTATGACTATGCCGGTCAGCCTTGGAAAGCCCAGTATTGGCTGCGCCAGGTGATGGACCGCATGTACAGTCCCACGCCCGACGGCTATTGCGGGGACGAGGACAACGGACAAACCTCTGCCTGGTATGTCTTCTCCGCCTTGGGCTTTTATCCTGTTTGTCCGGGCACGGATGAATATGCGCTGGGCACTCCTCTGTTCAGGAAGGCAACCTTGCACTTCGAGAATGGCCGGATGCTGGAGATTGACACGCCGGACAACGGGACGGGCAAGCCCTACGTGGAATCGCTCATGCGGGACGGCGTGCCTTATACGAAAAACTACCTGCGGCATGGAGACTTGCTGAAGGGAGGCAGGTTGTTGTTTGAAATGAGCGACAAGCCCAATTTGCAGCGCGGTACGGCCAAGGAGGACAGACCTTATTCGTTCTCCAAACAAAGATGATGGGTCGTTTTTCAGTGAATTCAGGCTTGTTTTCACGGATTCAGGCAATTATTTCTTTAATTTCTTTGCAGGTTAAATAAAAGTATTTAACTTTGTCGCACTTCCCAGCTAGCCGGTGGGCGAGTGGGAGGCTTTGTTTATGAATTAACTGAGAAGGCGTTTACCGAACGCTGTCTTCTGACTTCGAATCTCGCAAATTTGAACCTTCAAGAAGATAGGGCAACGGAAGCGTCCATGGAGGTGTGTTATGCAAGTATGTCCGCACAATGTGCGGCGTGCGATTGTATATTCATCTCGGCGTGGGCTAGCTGCGTTGCTTATCCTTGGAGGTGGGCAATGCGAGAGCCTGAAGTCGGGATAAGCAAGAAGTACAGACTCCCATGCCTTTTTTGTTTACCATGGTTTAAAGACTGAATCCGGGGAGCCTATAGGTACATATCCGAAGCTATGGGAAAGAGAAGAATCCCCTTTGTTCTGTTGTTGGCGGTCCTCTTGTTGGGGACAGGCTGCCTGATGTCGCTTGCCGCGCAGGATGTCGTGCGCAAATCCGAGAAAATGCGCCCCGTGTGGTTGTCCGACAAGACACCCCGCACCACCAATGCCACCTTTCATTACCGGGTGGTCGAGGCTGTGGGAAAGACCTTGGACGAGGCCCGTCACAATTGCCTGTTGGTGCTCTCCGAAGATGTGGAACGCACCTGGAAGGTGAGCGGGCAGGGCACCCAGGACATCCGTTCGGAACAGGTCAATGGCAACATCAGCGAACAATCCGTGTTTACCTATCACTATGACGTGGCCGGCGAGGAGGTCAGCGTCACCACCACCCGTTATGATGAATATTGGGAATGCCGTTCCTATCCGGACGGGATGCGTTACCATTGTTATATGCTGTTCGGCGTGGCCGACACGGCGCAGCCGGATTTTGACCGTCTGTCCTTTACCCGCAAGTATGGTGCACGCGGCCTGTGGCGTTCCATGATTATCCCCGGCTGGGGACAGATGTACAAGGGCAGCACTGTCAAGGGCCTTTGCATCCTGGGCGGCGAGGTGCTGCTGGCCACAGGCATCATCGTGACCGAGAGTCAGCGCAGCTCCTATGTCAAGAAGATGAAGGAGCAGCCCCAGCATCTGCAGACCTACAACACGAAGGCGGACAACTGGAGCAACGCGCGCAATGTCTGCATCGGCGCGGCCGCAGCCCTCTATGTGTATAATCTGGTGGACGCGCTGGTGGCCAACGGACGCAAGCGGGCGGTGACGCAGAAGAAGGTGTACTTCAGCCTGCAACCCAGTGTGGGCGACTGCAACGGCATAGGGCTGGCGTTGAATTTCTGAGAATTACAATAGAAATTTAGTTTGGGCGCGGATTACGCGGATGGACGCGGATTTATTATTTGTATAATCAATGGAATCCTGCGTTTTGCAATAAAAATATCCGTGAAATCCGCGTAATCCGCGCCAAAAATACTCCGAAAAATTATCATTTATTTAGCCAAAACAATAACAGTATGGAAGCAAAAGCAAGAAAATTCCGCCGGGCGGCCCTGATGGCTAGCCTGGCAATGGCCGTATTCCTGGCCGGATGTGCCAAGGACGTGGTGGAAACCAGCGGCAGTATTTATGGCATTGTGAACGATGCCGACAACGGGGAACCGGTGGGCGGCGCACATG
>CALNEX010000152.1 GCA_939791845.1 uncultured Mediterranea sp.
TTCGGCGTCATCGTCCGCACGGTGGCCGAGGGCAAGCGCGTGGCCGAACTCGACGGAGAGCTTAAAGTCTTGGTCAAACACTGGGAAGACGCTGTGGTGAAAATTCAGAAGGCCACCAAGTTCCCTACTCTCATCTACGAAGAGACCAGCCGCGCCGTAGGCTTGCTGCGCGACCTGTTCAACCCCTCCTTCGAGAGCATACACGTGAACAATGAAGCCGTATTCCACGAAATCAAGGACTACGTCACCCTCATCGCCCCCGAACGGGCTGACATTGTGAAACTGTATAAGGGCAAACTTCCCATCTTTGACAACTTCGGCATCACCAAGCAAATCAAGTCCTCGTTCGGACGGACCGTTTCCTACAAAAGTGGTGCCTACCTGATTATTGAGCATACTGAGGCGCTTCACGTCGTGGACGTGAACAGCGGAAACCGCACCAAGAATGCCAACGGGCAGGAGGCCAACGCACTGGAGGTAAACCTGGGAGCCGCCGACGAACTGGCACGCCAGTTGAGACTGAGGGACATGGGAGGCATCATCGTCGTGGACTTCATCGACATGAACCTGGCCGAGAACCGCCAGAAACTTTACGAACGCATGTGCCAGAACATGCAGAAGGACAGGGCAAGGCACAACATCCTGCCGTTGAGCAAATTCGGACTGATGCAAATCACCCGGCAACGCGTGCGTCCGGCCATGGACGTCAACACGGAGGAGACCTGCCCCACCTGCTTCGGAAAGGGCACCATCAAGCCTTCCATCCTTTTCACCGACACGCTGGAGAGCAAAATAGACTACCTGGTAAACAAGTTGAAGATAAAGAAATTCTCACTGCACATCCACCCGTACATCGCCGCCTACGTCAACCAGGGCATCATGTCCCTAAAGCGCAAGTGGCAGATGAAATACGGATTGGGCATCAAGATTATTCCGAACCAGAAACTTGCGTTCCTGCAATATGTCTTCTACGACCCGCACGGCGAGGAGATAGACATGAAGGAAGAAATCGAAATCAAATGAACCGGCGGCGGAGCATGCGGACAAATGCCCCGCCGCTTTCTTTTCTACCCGCAAAAAGGAAATTCAGGCCACAATTCATACCCATCCGGCCTCTCTTGATTTAAATCTTGTTAACTAAGACGCTTTTCAAGAAGAAAAGAGAAATGCCTTTGAAAAAAATACCCTAATTTTGGGCACTTTTTAAATTCTTAATCAAAAAATAATGGCAATGAGAGAAAACATTAAGCCGGCCACCGGCCATCTGGGTGTGTTGGTAGTCGGCGTGGGTGGTGCAGTAGCAACCACCATGATAACGGGTGTGCTGGCTGCCCGCAAAGGTCTGGCCAAGGCAATAGGTTCCATCACGCAAATGGCCACCATGCGCATGCAGGACGGTGAGGAAAAACCCATCAAGGACATCGTTCCCCTGGCCGACCTGAAAGACATCATCTTCGGCGGATGGGACATCTTCCCGGACAACGCATACGAAGCTGCCATGTATGCGGAAGTGCTGAAAGAAAAAGACCTGAATCTGGTGAAAGACGAGCTGCAAGCCATCAAGCCCATGACCGCCGCCTTCGACCACAACTTTGCCAAACGCCTGAGCGGCACACACATCAAGAATGCCGCCACGCGCTGGGACATGGTGGAACAGCTGCGGGAAGATATCCGCAACTTCAAGGCCGCCAACCACTGCGACCGCATCGTGGTGCTGTGGGCCGCAAGCACGGAGATCTATGTGCCCCTGTGCGAGGAGCACAAGTCCCTGGCCGCTTTGGAGAAAGCCATGAAGGAGAACAACACGGAAGTCATCTCCCCGAGCATGTGTTATGCCTATGCAGCCATTGCAGAAGGCGCACCTTTCATCATGGGTGCCCCCAACCTCTGCGTGGACACGCCTGCCATGTGGGAATTCTCGCAGAAGATGAACGTGCCCATCGCCGGCAAGGACTTCAAGAGCGGCCAGACGCTGATGAAGACGGTATTGGCACCGATGTTCAAGACCCGTATGCTGGGTGTCAGCGGCTGGTTCTCCACCAACATCCTGGGCAACCGCGACGGCGAAGTGCTGGACCAACCCGAAAACTTCAAGACAAAGGAAGTCAGCAAGCTGTCCGTCATCGACAACATCTTCGAACCCGAGAAATTCCCCGACCTCTACGGTGATGTATACCACAAGGTGCGCATCAACTACTATCCGCCCCGCAAGGACAACAAGGAGGCTTGGGACAACATCGACATCTTCGGCTGGATGAACTATCCGATGCAGATCAAGGTGAACTTCCTGTGCCGCGACTCCATCCTGGCCGCCCCCATCGCCCTTGACTTGGTATTGTTCAGCGACCTGGCACAGCGCGCCAACATGTGCGGCATCCAGACATGGTTGTCGTTCTTCTGCAAGAGCCCGATGCACGACTTCGAACACCAACCCGTTCACGACCTGTTCACCCAATGGAGAATGGTGAAGCAGACCATCCGCGAAATGGTAGGTGAAGAAGCTCCCAGCTATCTGGACTAACTGCACAACCCATAGAATGACCCAAATCCAATGGCAAGTCGGCAAAGAAGTTCGTTTTTTTGCCGTCTTGCCATTTCTTGATGTTTGCCGACAATGAAAATACCCCCCTTCTTTCCTGTATTGATAGCCACCGGATTCGGTTCCGGTTTCTCCCCCATTGCGCCGGGAACAGCCGGAGCGTTGGTTGCCGTGCTTATATGGTTCGGCGTGTCGCAACTGGCCCCGGCCCTCTACTTGCCAGCCCTTGTCCTGCTGATACTGCTGTTCACCACGGCAGGTGTATGGGCCACCAACCGGCTGGTTCCCTACTGGGGTGACGACCCTTCGCGCGTGGTGGTGGACGAGATGGTGGGCACCTGGCTGGCCTTGCTGGCCGCACCGGCCGGACATTGGGGCTATGCGGCAGGAGCATTCATCCTGTTCCGCCTTTTGGACATATTCAAGCCCCTGGGCATCCGGAAAATGGAACAGTTGCCGGGCGGCATCGGTGTGATGATGGACGACATTCTGGCCGGCCTTTACGGTTTTGCCTTCTTAATAGGTGTGAGATGCTGGATGCAGTGAAGAAGCAGAAGACCCAAGGAGCCGTCTGGGTTTTTCTGAAAGCCCAAGTCTCGGCACAAGTGGCCAGCCTGGTGGATTTCCTCATGACCATCGTCCTGGCCAAAGCGTTGGGCCTTTTCTATCTGCATGCCACTTTCCTGGGGTCGGTCACAGGAGGGATTGTCAATTGTGCCGTCAACTACAAGTGGGTGTTCCACTCGGACGGCTGCAAGAAACGGTATGTGGCCTTGAAATACCTGGCCGTATGGGTGGGAAGCATCCTGCTCAACACGTGGGGCACCTTCGCCCTGACCGAATGGCTGACCGGACGGCCCCGGCTGAACGAATGGCTGGGACACTATGTGGACAATGTCTTCATCCTGGCCAAAATCGTTGTGGCCTTGCTGGTCGGTTTCTTTTGGAATTACCAGATGCAACGCCTGTTCGTATACCGCAACCGCGACATCAGGCATTTCTGGCAACATTATCTTGAAAACAAAAACAGACACTTATGAACTACAGAGACTATCTACAAAAACTGATTTACAAGATCATCAACCCGCTGGTGCATGGCATGATACGCATCGGCATCACACCCAACTTCATCACGACCACGGGCCTCGTGCTGAACATCGTGGCCGCGGGCGTGTTCCTGTACGGAGCCATCCAGGCACCGGGCAACCTGGCATACGTGGGCTGGGCGGGTGGCGTCATCCTGTTTGCCGGACTGTTCGACATGATGGACGGACGGGTGGCACGCGTGGGCAACATGGTTTCCACCTTCGGTGCCTTGTATGACTCGGTACTGGACCGCTACAGCGAACTGTTCACCTTGTTCGGCATCTTCTTCT
>CALNEX010000153.1 GCA_939791845.1 uncultured Mediterranea sp.
CTCTTCGGCCTGCCCATCACGGAACTGACTGCCCTGCTCTCCCGCCGCAGCCTCTATTGCAGCAAGCGGGCCAACGGACGCTACTCCGTCTGCACCGCCTTCGCCGACGAACAGGGAAACATCCGCTACACGCCCCAACAACATACCTGGGAACGGGGACGCTGCCGCTTCTGCGGCGCCAGCCAGGAGGTGTACGAACGCGAAGAGGGTAGCGAAACGTATGCCTATCAGTTCATTCATACCCTCCAACCGGAAAATATATTCAATATGAAGTTTGATGTGATTATTGGGAATCCGCCGTATCAGCTGAGTGACGGAGGAGGAACAGGCGATAGTGCAAAACCACTATATCATCTATTTATTCAACAAGCCATCAAGTTAGCTCCGCAATATGTAATTATGATAATTCCTTCAAGATGGATGAAAGGAGGGAAAGGACTCTCTAACTTCAGAGAAGAAATGATTAATGACACACACATCAAGGTTATTTATGATTTTGAAGATGCCAAAGAATGTTTTACAGGTTTACACATTGATGGTGGTGTATGTTATTTCTTATGGGATAAGGCATATTCCGGAAAAGTAGAATATCACTATAAGTCCCTTGATGGCACCAATTCCGTTTCTCATCGCTATTTGAGAACAGATTTCTCAGACACGGTTATCCGTGACATCAGACAAACGAGTATTATTGAAAAAGCCGTCAGCCAATCTCCATATCGGTTCAGTGCTGAGGTATATGCAAGGAATCCTTATGGTATCAACGCTGATTTCTTTAATTCGCCCGAGAATTATCCCCATATTCATTTATACCAAGAACCTGTTCCTAATACATATAAGTTATATGGTGTCAAAGGTAAAAAAGGAGGTGCAAAAAGGGTCATAGGTTACATACCATGCAATACGGTTACCAAAAACATTCATAGCATCAATAGCTACAAATTGCTATTTTCCAAGGCTTATATGACGACTTCAACAGTTCCCCCAGAAATCATCATTGGAGAACCCGGAACCATTTGCACTGAAACATTCTTGATAATCGGAACATTTGATACAAAAGAAGAGACCATGAATTGTTTATCTTATATCAAGACTAAATTTTTCAGAGCCTTATTGTTTTTCAACAGGCATTCTCTCAACATATCGAGAGAATCGTTTGAGTTAATCCCCCTCCAAGACTTCTCCCACCCTTGGACCGATGAGATGCTCTACAAGAAATACGCCCTGACAGACGAAGAAATCACCTTCATTGAAAGTATGATTCGACCGATGGAATAAGAAGCACCCGCCCAACCCTCCGTCTGTAGTTGCCCGAATGACAAATATAAACTATACCTTATGCTTATGACACCTGTTACCTTCTTCCCCCACCGTCCCGACGTAACTCCCGAGATATACGCCTACGAGGACACAAACCCGCAATACAGCGGCCTGCTGAAAGTAGGCTACACCACCGTCGGCGTGCAGCAACGCATCCGCCAGCAATACCCCACGCTGCGCCCCGGCCCCCTGCCCTACATCGTCCGCTACGAAGCCTCCGCCATGCGCGAAGACGGCACCACCTTCACCGACCACGACGTGCACGACCGCCTGCGCCGCATGAAGAACGTCGACAACCCTGCGGGCGAATGGTTCCGCTGCACGGTACAAGACGTGCGACAGGCCGTGGAAGCCGTGCGCCGCCGGGACGACACCGACCTGGCCCGCACCGAGACCTTCCGCATGCGCCCCGAACAGCAGGAGGCCGTGGAGAAGACCGCCGCCTACTTCGAGCACAGCCGACGCGAAAGCCCCGACAAGCCGCCCCACTTTCTCTGGAACTGCAAGATGCGCTTCGGCAAGACCTTTGCCGCCTACCAGCTGGCCCGACGCATGGGCTGGACGCGCCTGTTGGTACTGACCTTCAAGCCCGCCGTGCGAAACGCCTGGGAAACAGACCTGCTGACCCACCGCGACTTCGAGGGCTGGCAGTTCGTCACCCGCGGCGGCACCCTCACGGCGGAGGACGTGGACAAGGAGCGCCCCGTGGTGTGCTTCGGCTCGTTCCAGGACCTGCTGGGACGCAACCGGACAGGCGGCATCAAGGAACGGAACGAATGGATACACCTGTGGAACTGGGACTGCGTCATCCTGGACGAATATCACTACGGAGCCTGGCGCGAGCACGCCAAGGACCTCTTTGCCGCCGAGGACCGGAGGGAACGCGAGTTTGCCGAGGGAGAAGGACTGACCGACTTCGACGAAGACATCCTGCCCATCACCACCGACGCCTACCTCTACCTGTCCGGCACTCCCTTCCGCGCCATCAGTTCGGGCGAATTCATCGAAGAGCAAATCTACAACTGGACCTACAGCGACGAGCAGCACGCCAAGGCTGCCTGGACGGGACCGGACAATCCCTACGCCGCCCTGCCACGCATGGTGCTGATGACCTACCAGCTGCCCGACGCGCTGCGCTCGGTGGCCCTGGCGGGCGAGTTCAACGAGTTCGACCTCAACACCTTCTTCAAGGCCGAGGGCGAAGGCAGCCAGGCCGCCTTCCTCTACAAGGACGAGGTACAGAAATGGCTGGACCTCATCCGCGGCGCCTATGCGGAAAACATGGTCTCCGACCTGAAGCTGCGTGCGGAGCGTCCGCCCATGCCGTTCTCGCACGCGCCGCTGCTCGAGGTGCTGAACCACACGTTCTGGTTCCTGCCCAGCGTGGCCGCCTGCCACGCCATGCGCAATCTGCTGGCCGAACGTCAGAACCGCTTCTACCACGACTACCGGATAGTGGTGGCGGCCGGCAGCGAAGGGGGCATCGGCGCAGAAGCCCTGGGCCCGGTGCTGGAAGCCATGGCCCGGCCGCTGGAGAGCAAGACCATCACCTTGTCCTGCGGCAAGCTGACCACGGGTGTCACCGTGAAGCCGTGGACGGGCATCTTCATGCTGCGCAACTCGTCCAGCCCGGAAACCTACTTCCAGGCTGCCTTCCGCGTGCAAAGCCCGTGGACGCTGCAAAACCCGGACGGGCTCTCGCCCAACCGCACCGTTATCCTGAAGGAGGAATGCTACGTGTTCGACTTCGCCCCGGACCGCGCCCTGCGCCAGATAGCCGAATACAGCTGCCGCCTCAACGTGGACGAGTCCAACCCGGAGAAAAAGGTGGAGGAGTTCATACGCTTCCTGCCCGTGCTGGCCTACGACGGCAGCCACATGAAGCAGATAGACGCAGCCGGCATCCTGGACATGGCCCTGAGCGGCACCAGCGCCACCCTGCTGGCCCGCCGCTGGGAAAGCGCCCTATTAGTGAACGTGGACAACCTCACCCTGCGCCGCCTGATGGACACGCCCGAAGCCCTGCGCGCGCTGATGAACATCGAAGGCTTCCGCACGCTGAACCGCGACATCGAGACCATCATCAACAAGTCCGATGCCGTGAAGAAAGCCAAGCGCGAAGCGGACGCCCACCTATCCAAAGAAAAGAAAAAGGAACTGACGCAGGAAGAGAAGGAATACCGGAGCCTGCGCAAGCAGATTCAGGACAAGCTCATCAAGTTTGCCACGCGCATACCCGTCTTCATGTACCTGACGGACTACCGGGAACGCAGCCTGAAGGATGTCATCACACAGTTGGAACCGGGCCTGTTCCGCAAGGTGACGGGCCTGACGCAGCAGGACTTCGAGTTGCTCGTGTCGCTCGGCGTGTTCAACGGCCCGCTGATGAACGACGCCGTCTACAAGTTCAAACGCTATGAGGATGCCAGCCTGGACTACACCGGCATCAACCGCCATGCGGGCGAGTCTGTCGGCCTGTATGACACGGTAATAGAAGAGCCTGTCTATACGTAGCGGAAGTCCACCGTGCACCGCCCGGCTATCGAACGCCCGGACAAGGGGGTCACCGC
>CALNEX010000154.1 GCA_939791845.1 uncultured Mediterranea sp.
ACGCCGTGCCGAACGACCAGAAGTTACCCCAGCGGTTCTCCTTGGCAAAGCGCGAGGAAGCATCGCGGCGGTAGGAGACGGAAGCGAAATATTTGTCATCATAGTTATACTGCGCGCTGCCGAAGTAGCCTTCCACGTTGTACTCAGTCGTGTAGGAGTCAGAGCTGACCGGGTTGGCCGCGCCGCTGATTTCCGGAATGTCCGGCGTGAACAGTCCCTGCGCGTAGGCATACAGGTAGGTGGTCTTCGTGTCGTAGTATTCGTGGCCCAGCATCACGTTCAGGTTATGCTTGCCGAACTGGTCCAGGTAAGTCAGCGTCTGCACATGATTCTGCCGCAACACATCTGTCTGGCTCTTGTCTATCTGGCCGTTGACGCCGGCGCTCGAACCATACAGCATGTTGGCGTATTTTGAGTAGTTGGTATGTCCCCAGTTGAGGGTGCTTGTGGCGTTGAACTTCAGGAAGTCCGTCAGGGTGATGTCGGCGGAGAAGGTTCCGTTCAGTTGCTGCCCCTTGCTGGTCTGCTCATTATAGCGGTTGTCACCCAAGGGGTTGCCGTTCGTTCCGAAAGGACGGCTCAAGCCGGGGTAGCTGATGGAAGCCACACCATAGTCATACTGCGGGTTGCCGTTGGCGTCTGTGCGGATGACCGGATTGCCGTTCTCGTCCAATACGCGCACGTAGATGGGATAGATGGGACCCACCATGGAGGCATAATACATCAGGTTGTTGGCTCCGGTGCTTCCGTCCAAGTTCGGGTTGGACTCCGTGGTGGAGTTGACGTAGCCCACATTGGCGCCCAGCTTCAGCCAAGGTTTGGCCTGGTAGTCGGCCTTAAAACGCGCCGTGAAACGTTTGAAACCCGAATAGTCGATGATGCCGTCTTCGTCCAGGTAGCCCAGGCTGGCATAGAACGAACCTTGCGTGCCCAGCGCACCGTTCACGTTCACGGTGTATTCCTGGCGCAGGGCGTTCTTGTAGGCGGCATCGCGCCAGTCATCATTGATGAGGTAATAGGTTTCGCCGTTGGCCTCATAGGCACGTCCCAGGGTGGCGTTGGGGTTGATGCGCCCGTTGGTGCCGATGAGGTATTCGCCATCGGGCACATTATATATGTTATAGACCAGATGGTTCAGCATCGTTGTGTTGGCATTGGCGTTGGCGGCAGCCATGCTTTGCCCTTGCTCGTAGAAGTAGTAGTTATAGTACTGGCTATATACGGTCTCATAATACAAGGCCGGATCCTTGATGGTTTCGTAGTCTTGCACGGCACGGCTGTTGGAGCCCCACTTCACGTCCACGCTGATTTGCGCCTTTTGCGACTTTCCGCTCTTGGTCGTGATCAGGATGACGCCGGCCGCGCCACGCGCACCGTACAGGGCTGCGGAGGCGGCGTCTTTCAACACCGTGACGGACTCGATGTCGCTCTGCGGGATATTGTTCAGCGAGGCGTCGTAGGGCGCGCCGTCCACGATGATAAGCGGGTTGGTGCTGGCTTGCATGGAGGCGATGCCTCGGATGTTGATGCTGCCGGTGCTGCCGGGAGTACCGGTGCTGCCGCGCATCTGCAGACCCGGGGTCGTGCCCACCAAGGCATCTGCCACGTTGGTCGTGATTTTCTTTTCCAGGTCCTCACTCTTCACCACGGTGGCCGAACCGGTGAAGGCGCTCTTCTTCTGTGTGCCGAAGGCTACCACCATCACCTCGTCCAGCAATTCGGCATTCGAGCGGAGTACCACCCGGATGGTGCCGGACTTGATGTTCACGTCCTGCGTCTCCATGCCGATGAAGGAGATGCGCAGCGACTTGGCCGATGCGGGCACGTTGGAAATGGAGAACTTGCCATCAATGTCCGTAATGGTTCCTTGGGAAGTGCCCACTACCGACACTGATGCTCCCACTACAGGCTCGCCATCTTCTTCGGAAGTGACGATACCCGTCACTGTGGAGTTTTGAGCCATCATCAGACCTATGCTCATGCAGAGGAAGGTCCAAAAAAGCATTAGTTTTCTTTTCATAAATTCTCTCTTAATTAATAAAATTATACTATAATAGGTTCATTGGCTGCAAAAGTACTCCTTAATTTGATACGGGCAAAATGTTTTGGCAGAAAAATATTTCAGAAACCTGCAATTTCTTTATAATTTACGCAAATTTGACGGATAGTGATTATGATTTGGCAGCAATAGCGTGAAAATTCAGATGATTTAAAGTCTAATTTTGATTTTTCCGTATAATGCCAGATGTATCAAAATATCGCTTGTGTGTCGAAAATAATCGCAATATGTTTGCTGATTTCGGTAATTATATGGATTGTTGTTTTCATCCTTGGTCAAAATCGAATTAAAGATTCGTTTACGTTCGTTTAGGACCATTAGCGTCCAATGTTTGTCCAAAGCTACCCCAAAGTCGCCCCTCCTCCCTACCTTCTCCTTGTCTATACACAGGGACTTGGTAGGGAGGAGGGGCGACTTTGGGGCGACTTTGGGGTGACTATGTTTCCTGAGGTCTGCAAAGGTGGCATTTCCTTGCAGTTCATTCAAGGTATGTCAAACGAACGCCCGGAGATGCACATGCTTGTACACCTCCGGGCGTTTCTTTTCGTTTTTTCCGCCCTGTCCGACGGGCGTTCTTATGCCAACTCCAACTCTGCGCCGGGTTTGAACTTCACCACCTTCTTGGCGGGGATTTCAATGGCTTGCTTGGTGGAAGGGTTGATGCCCGTGCGGGCGGCGCGTTCGGACACGGAGAATGTGCCGAAACCTACCAGTGAGACCTTGTCACCCTCTTGCATAGCGCGGGTCACGGATGCGATGAATGCATCCAACGCTTTCTTGGCATCTGTCTTTGACAAACCGGATTCGGTTGCCATCGCATTGATCAGTTCTGACTTATTCATAATGTATAGGTATTAATGATACAGATTTCATTCGGACCCTTGTGTGATGCGACAAAAATAGGGCAATATTTCTGAATATCAAATAAAAACACGAAAAAACAGTCCGAAAAAGCTGTTTTTGCAGGAATACGGGGCATTTTTATGCTGTAGAACAGAATTTATTCGTACTTTTGCCGGGCAAATGCTTTTATTTTTATGAATTTACTACCGACAGTCACCAAAAACCTGCTCATCATCAATGTGCTGATGTTCCTGGGCGCGCTTGTGGCCGAACGCTACGGTTTCGACCTGGGCGACTACCTGGGCCTGCACTTCATCCTTTCCGACCGGTTCAACGCGGTGCAGCTCATTACTTACATGTTCATGCACGGCGGATTCATGCACGTGTTCTTCAACATGTTTGCCGTGTGGATGTTCGGGCGCATCCTGGAGCAGGTGTGGGGGCCAAAGCGTTTCCTGACCTACTACCTGATATGCGGCATCGGGGCGGGCATCATCCAGGAGGTGGTGACGGGCATTCATTACTACACCTTGCAGGCGGGCTTGTCGCCCGAGGCCGTGGAGGTGGTGCTGAACGAGGGCGCCCGGGTCTTGCAGGACAACATGAACTACATAGACCCCGCGATGGGCAACCTGAACCTGGTGCTGAACGGCAGCACGGTGGGCGCGTCGGGGGCGGTGTATGGCATCCTGCTGGCCTTCGGCATGCTGTTTCCCAATGAGCGGATGTTCATCTTCCCCCTGCCTTTCCCCATCAAGGCGAAATGGTTCGTCATCGGCTATGCGGTGCTTGAGCTGTATGCGGGCCTGGCCAACAATCCGGCGGACAACGTGGCACACTTCGCCCACCTGGGAGGCATGATATTCGGTTTCTTCCTGATATTGTATTGGAAAAAGAACAACAGAGGCAATGGCTACTATTATAACTGACCTGAAGAA
>CALNEX010000155.1 GCA_939791845.1 uncultured Mediterranea sp.
GTACCTGCTTTTCGTAAGCGTACACATTCTCCTTGGAAATGAATCCGAGGGTCTTCTCGATGTTCAAAGTAATCATGCTTGTTTCAATTTTGGGCTTTCCGCTCTCCCCGTCCCGAGGACGAGGGAAGGGAAGCGGTTATTAAATTCTTATTTTCAGGCTTTTTAGTTGGGGCAAATATACGCCTTTTTTATAGGAATAAAGAATATTGTGTATGAAAAAAGTAGAATGCTTGCATTTTCTTTGTTTTCGCCTCCCGTCCTGATTGCTTGCCATCGTCATGCGTCAGAGGTCCTGCCGGTAGGCCACGGCCTTTTGTGCCCGGAGGGAGGCCGGCACGTCAATGAGGCGTTGGTTGCTGCTGCCCCGGAAGTGCAGGCTCTCGTCGCGCAGTTCCTGGCGGAAACGTCCGTCCACCAATACATCAATGTGTTGCAGCAACCGGCGTTGTCGCGGGTTGGCCAGCAGTTGTTCGAATGTATAGCCGGTGTAGCACCAGATGTTCTTGTGGCTTTTCTCCTTGATGGCCTGTGCCAGTTCGGCGAAACCTTCGGGCTGGAACATGGGGTCGCCTCCGCTGAAGGTGACGTCGGCAAAGGGGTCTTCCAATACCTTGTTCAGGATTTCTTCCGTGCTCATCGGATGTCCGTGCCGGATGTCCCAGGATTCCGGGTTGTGGCAACCGGGACAGGCATTCGGGCAACCGGCGGCATAGATGGCCGTGCGGAAGCCCGGACCGTCCACGGTGGTGTCTTCGAGTATCTGTAGGATGGACAGCATGGCGCGTGCGTTCATGGATGGATGGTCCGGTCGTTCAGTTCGGCCAGTTTGGCTTTGTTCCAGCGGTCGGTGGTCCCCACGAGGTATCCGGTGATGCGTTGCAGGCGGTCGATGTGTGTGCTGCCACATCGGGGGCAGGCTTCCAGATTCGGAGTAGAGTTCTCGTATCCGCAGTCCATGCACCGGTTGCGGTTGTGGTTCACCGACCCGTAGCCCATGTTGTAGTGGTCCATCATGTCCACGATGCGCATGATGGCTTCGGGGTTGTGTGTGGCGTCGCCATCCATTTCCACGTAGAAGATGTGGCCTCCGCGGGTCAGGTCGTGATAGGGGGCCTCGACTTCAGCCTTGTGGCGGGCGCTGCACTTGTAGTACACGGGTACGTGGTTCGAATTGGTGTAATACTCGCGGTCCGTGATGCCGGCCAGTAAGCCGAAGTCCTTGCGGTCCCTGCGGGTGAACTTTCCGGACAACCCTTCGGCCGGCGTGGCCAGCACGCTGTAGTTGTGCCGGTACTGCTCCGAGAAGTCATTGGCCCGGTCGCGCATGTAAGTCACGATTTGCAGTCCCAGGGCTTGTGCTTCTTCCGATTCGCCGTGGTGTTTTCCCGTGAGGGCAACCAGGCATTCGGCCAGTCCGATGAACCCGATGCCCAGCGTGCCCTGGTTGATGACCGGGGCGATGGTGTCATTGGGATTCAACTTGTCGCACCCTGTCCACAGGGCAGTCATCAGCAAGGGGAATTGCTTGGCGTAGGCCGTCTGCTGGAACTCCAGCCGTTCGTGCAGTTGGCGGGCGGTCACTTCCAGCATGTGGTCCAGCTTGTCGAAGAAAGCCGCGATGCGTTCCCGGGGCGAAGCAATGGACCGGCACTCGATGGCCAGGCGCACGATGTTGATGGTAGAGAAGGACAGGTTGCCGCGGCCGATGGAGGTCTTGGGGCCGAAACGGTTCTCGAAGACGCGCGTGCGGCACCCCATCGTGGCCACCTCGTGCAGGTAGCGTTTCGGGTCGTCGGCCTTCCACGCTTCGCTTTGGTTAAAGGTCGCGTCCAGGTTCAGGAAGTTGGGGAAGAAGCGTCGTGCCGTCACCTTGCAGGCCAGGCAGTAGAGGTCGTAGTTGCGGTCCGTGGGCAGGTAGCTGACGCCCCGTTTCTTTTTCCATATCTGGATGGGGAAGATGGCGGTCTCTCCGTTGCCCACGCCCTGGTAGGTGCTGTTCAGCAGCTCGCGGATGATGCAGCGGCCCTCCGCCGATGTGTCCGTGCCGTAGTTGATGGAGCTGAACACCACCTGGTTTCCCCCGCGCGAGTGGATGGTGTTCATGTTGTGGATGAACGCCTCCATGGCCTGATGCACGCGGGCTACCGTCTGGTTGACGGCATGCTGCACCAGTCGTGCTTCGCCCTCCAGGCCTTCCAGCGGGCGGGTGAGGTAGTCGTCCAGCGGACAGTCATACAAGTGCGAATAGTCCGCTCCGTTCAGCCTTTCCAGTGTCTCCACCTCTTCGATGAAGCTATAGCGGACGTAAGGCGCCAGGTAGAAGTCGAATGCCGGAATGGCCTGTCCGCCGTGCATTTCGTTTTGGGCGGTTTCCAGCGAGATGCACCCCAGGATACTGGCCGTCTCGATGCGTTTGGCCGGGCGTGATTCGCCGTGCCCCGCCGAGAAGCCGTTCGTCAGGATGTGGTCCAGCGGATGCTGCACGCACGTGAGGCTCTTGGTCGGATAGTAATCCTTGTCGTGGATGTGCAGGTAGTTGTCTTGCACGGCCTGCAAGGTCTCCTCGCTCAGCAGATGGTCGTCGACGAAGGGTTTCGTGGTCTCGCTGGCAAACTTCATCATCATGCCGGCCGGCGTGTCCGCATTCATGTTCGCGTTCTCGCGCGTGATGTCGTTGGACTTGATGTTGATGATTTCCATAAAGATGTCGCGCGTCTTGGCCTTGCGGATAGCCGTGGCTGTCTTTTTCCCGTTGAAACCTGCGATGCGTCCGTCCCGTTTAATAACTGTCTGTATCATAATGCTGGGCTGATTAGAGATTCTTGGTTGTTTGTTTTAGACGATGCAAAGGTATGAAAATCGTGTGGAAGTTTTCTGTTTTGGATAACTTTTGTGTAGTTAAAATCTGTTTATTTATTGATAATCAAATGTGTGTATTTGTGTTTTGGAAAAGTCGTTCTATGTTGGAGTTGACCTGTTTTTTAGTCTGTTTGGTTTTCCTAGTGCAGATTTGGCTTCGCTCAGAACATTATTCAATGGTCGGGCTAAGGGATAGTCGCGGATTTCACGGATGAAGATAATTCAGGCGCGGATGGCATGGATTTAGCTTAGTCAAACCATGTGTGGAACGAAGCTGAATCCGCGCAGTCCGCGCCTGACTATATCGGTATTTGTACTTATCGGAACGAGTCCGTCAGCAGCTTGATCTCAATGCTGGGCGAGATGCGTTCGTAGAGGATGTTGTAGACAGCGTCGAGGATGGGCATGTTCACGTGGTAGTGCCGGTTGATCTCCTTGATGCACTTCGTGCCGTAGTAGCCCTCGGCAATCATCTCCATCTCTATCTGTGCGCTTTTCACCGAATAGCCTTTGCCGATCATCGTGCCGAACGTGCGGTTGCGGCTGAAGTTGGAGTAGCCGGTCACCAGCAGGTCGCCCAGGTAGGCCGAGTCATACACGTTGCGGTCCAGCGGATGGACGGTGGTGAGAAAACGGTTCATCTCCTGCACGGCATTGGACATCAGCACAGCCTGGAAGTTGTCGCCATACTTCAGTCCGTTGCAGATGCCGGCGGCGATGGCATACACATTCTTCAGCACGGAGCCGTATTCGATGCCTGCCACGTCGTTGCTCACCGAGGTCTTGATGTACGAGCTGGCAAAGCGTTCGGCCATGGCCTGTGCCTTGTTGGTGTCCGGGCAGGCAATGGTGAGATAGGAGAGTCGCTCCAGCGCCACTTCCTCCGCGTGGCACGGTCCGGCAATGACGGCGATGTTCTCGGGCGGTACGTTGTACTCCTCCGTGAAGTATT
>CALNEX010000156.1 GCA_939791845.1 uncultured Mediterranea sp.
TGTTCGCCCAGGCCGATGGTATAGCCTTGGGATACGAACACCACGCGGTTGAATGTGTCGGTGATGATGAAGATGGGCAACGAACTCTTGTTGCGCAGCTTCATCTCACTGGCAATTTGTCCGGCAGCTCCGTGCGTGTCGAAACCATAGATGAGGGTGTTTGGCAATCCGGGGAAGTCCTTCTCATGATATTTCTTATATTGTGCCTCATCGGGGAAGAGCAGCACCATCTTGCGTCCCCATGCTTCCAGATCCTTGCTCAGCTTGGCAATGTCCTTCAAGGCGTGGTTCGTGGGTTCTTGTCCCGGACCGAGGATGCCCACCACGTAGTAGCCGCGTCCGCAGGCAGCCAGGAAGCTCATCGGCTCGGCGGCAGGCTTTCCGCCTTCCAGCGGCGTGAAGAGCGTTTCGGCGTTGAAGCTGCCTATCACTTGAATCTCATCTTCGCTTTCGCGCATCACCAAAGGAATGTTGGTGGGCTTGCCCGGCTCGATGTTGAAGGAGCTGATGTGGGCCAACACACCACCGCTGGCCAGGCGCGTGCCTGTCACCATCACGTAGTAGCCTTCCGGCACGGCACGGGGCTTCTTCAGCAAGGTGGACCATACGGCCGAATTTTCATCGTAGTTCTGCAACTGGAGACGGCCGTCCACACACTTGGACATGGAGAAGTGTGAATAGTACTTGGGATCGTCCAGCACGGGCGTCGGCTTGTAGGAAGCGGTCAGTTGGCCCGTGGGCGGAACCTCTTGGGCGGAACCTTGCTCGAAGTCCACGTCATAGATGATGCCACCTTTCTTTCCGTCGCGGTTGGCGAGGTCCTGATAGCGCACCTTGCCCGTCACAGCATCCTTCCAAGCGGGGATGCCCAGGCTGCGGGCCACGGATACGAAGAACACGTCGCGCGAGTGGCGGTCGGCCACGCGTGCCTTCCATACACCGATGGGCGACATGGGCATGCCTTGCGTGTTCAGCTCATCGTGGATGGCGATGGAGTCCTTGCACCATTCCACCAGGCGTTGGGGCTGCTGGCGGAAGGTCTCGGCCAAATCACCGTTGATGTTGGTCTGGAAGTAGGCCTTGTAGGGCACCAGTCCTTCAATGGACACGCGCGGGCTCAGCAAATCCTCCACATAACGGTCGGTCTGCACGTCAGGCGTATTCGTCAGATTGTCCACCAGCACGTCGTAGGCCACGTCGCGCAGGTCCTTGGCAGAGATGACTCCCAGCAGGCTCACGGCCAGCGAGGCCTTGCCGTCGTTGGAGGCCATGGTGAGGAAGCGGGTCAGGGTCTCGTGGTTGCCGCACGATTGCACCAGATACTTGGCAGCCAACTGGGCTTCCGCAGGTTTCAGGCCGGACAGCGTGGCCACGAACTCGTTGGCCTTGTCGGCGTGGAAGAAGGTGGCCGTATAGGCGTTGCGGATGGAATCTTCCTGCGCCATGCGGCGGTCGTTCTCGGCCCGTTGTTCGGGTGTCACTTCGGGCAGGTTGGCGTTCTCCACCGGCGGCACGATGTCAATGTCTTCGGCAAAGAGGTCGCCTTCTTGTTTGTCCAGCTTCACGGTCAGCTCCTGCTGCTTGCCAAAGGATACCTTGGCAAAGCCGAAGCGTCCGTCCTTCGAGGCCCATACCAGCATGTCGCCCAGGCCGGCGCTCAGGCTGCATATGCCATCCGTGCCGGTGTACTTGGTGCCCACGGTGTGGAACTCGCCATAGTTGTAGATCTTGAACTCCACGCAGGCGTCCGCCACGGGGTTTCCGTCCTTGTCGGCAATCTGCACCTTGACGGATGCCGTGGGGGCATAGTTCTCCGTGATGTTGATTTCGGTGAGGTTGGGATTCTCGGACATGATTTCCTCGGGCCCGTTGTAGCGGCCGAACACGTCCGTGTGCATCAGCATGCCACGGCTGGCAGGGGCATTGAACCAACCCAGGTCGAGCACGGGTTCGGGCTCGCAGGCACCCAGAAAGTGCCATTCACCGTCGGCCCAGGCTTCCACCCAGGCGTGGTTGTCATCGGTATGCGCCCAGCGCGGGGTGTAGACCTGGCGGGCCGGGATGCCTACCGAGCGGAGGGCGGTCACCAGGAAGGTGGATTCCTCGCCGCAACGCCCGTAGGCCGTGCGCACCGTGGAGAGGGGCGAACTGGTGCGTCCGTCCGTGGGCTGGTAGACCACCTTCTCGTGGCACCAGTGGTTCACTTCAAGGACGGCGTCGGTCATGGAGAGGTTCTTCACGCGGTCTTTCAGCTCGGCATAGAAGACGAAGCGCGCGCTGTCCAGCTTCTCATTGTTGATGCGCGTGGGGAGGACAAAGTGGCGGAAGAGGTCTTCGGGGACCATCTTT
Organism: uncultured Mediterranea sp.; assembly: GCA_939791845.1. Classification (GTDB taxonomy): domain Bacteria; phylum Bacteroidota; class Bacteroidia; order Bacteroidales; family Bacteroidaceae; genus Bacteroides. The sequence continues at coordinate 2,350 of CALNEX010000156.1, forward strand.
CCCCAAGGCATCTCCTCGGCGGTGCGCAGGGAGGCACGCACGTTGGCCAGGTGGAACTCGCCCGGGAAGTCGGCGATGTCCGGCAGGGGCATGTAGGCGTAGAGGAACTCCAGCGCCTCGCGCTCGTAGGTGGTAAGCTCCGTGTCGAACACGGCAAACAGGTCTTCGTTGGGCACCAACGATTTTTTCTGCGCGAAGTCTTGCTCCACGCGTGCACGATAGGATTCGTCGGTAATGAAATGGGAATTACCGCCGCAAGCACACACGAAAAATGCCAGGCACAGCCCAAGGCATGAGTGGATGATTTGTTTCATAAATATAAAAATGTAAAAGGGCATTAGTAAGTGGGACAAATATACGAATTATCTTCACACGATTGTAATATCCACCTGACAAAAACGGCAAGATTGACTAAAAAAGGCAAAAAAACGCGGATTTTTTATGTTGTACAACATATTTCTCGGAGATTATGCTTATCTTTGCAGCGTAATAGAAAAAGATACAGGATAACAAGATGTTTAACCGCCTCCGAAACGCGGAGACACAAACCAAGACGATTATGGAAAAAAACGTGAATGAGATTTTGATGTTGCGGTACCAGATCAAGCGCTACCAAGCCATGCGCAAGGGTGCCATGTGCCAGGCTTTGAACAGCAAGCTGCAGAAGCTGCTTGCACAGCAAGCCCAGGCTTTGTAAAGAAAACCAAGGTATGAATTTATAACTGCACCACAGGATGTAGCGGAAGGCGGGAACCAAGACGGACGTTCCCGCCTTCATCGTTTATAGCAGCCTGATTCACAAGCCTTAGACGCAGGCACGCCCAAGCACGGGCGCAAGTACGCCCAGGCACGGGCGCAGATACGCCCAGGCACGGACGGGGATATAGCTGTGCAAAATGAGGAATATCTTTAAAAAAAGTCGTATCTTTGCCCCCGATAACAGCGAAACAAGTTTGTAAAGACTATGATAAAGAAAGTATTGATTGCCAACAGAGGAGAAATCGCCGTGCGCGTGATGCGTTCCTGCCGTGAGATGGGAATCCTGAGCGTGGCCGTCTTCTCCGAGGCCGACCGCACGTCGCACCACGTGTCGTATGCGGATGAAGCCTATTGCATAGGCCCGGCCGTGGCAAAGGAAAGTTATCTGAACATCGAGAAAGTGATTGCCACAGCCAAGCGTTGCGGCGCAGACGCCATCCATCCGGGCTACGGCTTCTTGTCGGAGAATGCCGACTTTGCCCGCCGTTGCCGCGAGGAGGGCATCATCTTCATCGGACCGGCCCCCGAAACCATGGAGGCCATGGGCGACAAGATTGCCGCCCGCAAGCGCATGATTGCAGCCGGCGTGCCCGTGGTGCCCGGCACCGAGCAACCCCTGCAAAGCGCGGAGGAAGCCCGCCGCATCTGCAATGAAATCGGCTATCCCGTCATGCTGAAAGCCTCGATGGGCGGCGGCGG
>CALNEX010000157.1 GCA_939791845.1 uncultured Mediterranea sp.
TGCACGCGCACTTCCTTCTTCTCGCCGGGCAACAACGCGAAGTAGTTGTCCTCGTAGAAGATGGGGAGGAATTGCAGGCCGTCTTCCGCGCCCACGATGTTCAGGCGAACCATCAGGGCAGGGGTGGAGGTGGTGTTCTCCAACGTCACCACGGCTTGCCATTCGCCGTTGGCATCCTGTTCGTATTGCAGGTTGGATTGCAAGGCTACCTTCTCCAGTTGCTTCAGGTCTTGGTAGTTGTTCTCCTCCTTGCTGCGGTGGTAGAAGTTTTCCGAAACCGTGCGGTCGCCTTCCTTCAGCGTCAGCTTGATGAAGTGAACCTTCGTCAGGTTGTCGGGGAATTGCAGCTTGAGGCACTTCTCGGTCGTGTCTTCCTGGCTGTTCACCTTGGCTTCGCCTTCCCAAGCCACGCTGGCATCCATGTTCAATACTTGGACATGGGCCGTGAGGTCGGTATGGGTACCCGCATGGTAGTTCACCACTTCCACTTCATCCGTGGCAGGATTCCACTGGATGTGCAAGGGCTCGCACGCCTTCTTGATGCCGAAATAAGCGGCGGTAGGCTCGAAGTAATAGTCGTAGGTCTGCCATACCATCGACGGCCAGCACGGGTGGCTCATCCACATCAGCAGGCCCATGCGGTTCTTGCTGCGCGACTCGAAGAGGCTGCGGTGGCCGTCATAGTTCACCCACTGCGCCAGTTCGGTAAACTCTTTGGCGCTCTGTGGCTGGCCATAGCCCTGGGCGATGATTTCGTTGAACGAAGTGGCACCCTGCGCGCCTTCCAGCGTATAGTCGTGCATGCCCCATTCATCGGATTGCGGCCAGATGCCTTCGGGCGAATACGTGCGCAGGAAGCTCTCGTAGGTCATCACGTTGGGCATGCCGCGCTCGCTGTGGAACTTGTCGTTGCCCGTCTCCAAGGTGAAGTAGGTCTTGGCAGGAAGCATCCGGTAAGGACCGTGTCCGCTCACCACGTCGTCGGCAGAGCTGGAGATATAGTGCAGGCCCGGATGTTCTTCCTTCACAATCTGGCGCAGGGCCTTGTCAATGTTTGCAGGAGGATAGCCTTCGTTGCGTCCGCAATAGATGCCGATGGAAGCATGGCTGCGGATGCGGTTCACATAATCCTTGGCATTGGCGATGAACATGTCGGAGTAATACGGGTCGGGACCATCGGCGGGATTGGCCAGCCAGAAGTCCTGCCAAACCATGATGCCATGTTTGTCGCACGCCTCATACAGTTCCTCGTCGCCAATCATGCCCACCCAGTTGCGCATCATGGTGAAGTTCATGTCCTTGTGATAGGCCACGGCAGTCTCGTATTCGCGTCCGCGGTAGTTGAGGTTCACCTCGCTGAATCCCCAGTTGCCGCCCATGCCGATGAAGCGGCGTCCGTTGATGTAGAGGTTCAGGATGTGGTTGTCCTCGTTGAAGTCCATCTGGCGGATGCCCACCTTGAAGTCTTCCGTGTCCGAGATTTTCCCGTCCACCTTGAAGATGAAGTTAGCGTCATACAGGTAGGGCTCTCCATAACCATTGGGCCACCACAGGCGCGGGTTCTTCATCTGGAGTTGCAGGAATTGCCGGACGTCGAAGCGCACGGTCTTCACTTCGTTGGCCGCCAGTTTCACGGGTTGTTCGAAGGTGATGTCGCCCACCTGTCCGGACAATACGCCTTCCACTTCCTTGTCGGCGTGGTTCTTGACGATGATTTCCGGGGTCAAGGTGGCCTGCGTGGTGTCAGGCAAGGCCAAAGCCGTCTGCACGAAAGGATCTTGCAGGGTGACATGTCCGGTGCTGGTCAGCCTGACATCATTCCATATACCTATGTTGCGTCCGCGCACCGTGGGAATCCAGTCCCAGCCGATGGTGGCATGGAAGGTGGGATTGTCCGCACCCAGGATGCCTCCGTTGAAGTCCGTGCTCTGCTTGTTCTTCTCCTTGATGGCGCCGATGTGTTCGTTCTTGATGATTTCCACCGCCAATACGTTCGTGCCTTCTTTCAGCAGGTCTGTCACATCGAACTGCCCGCGGATGAAAGCGCCTTCCAGCCGTCCGGCTTTTTGTCCGTTCAGGTAGACATTGGCCTTCCAGTTGATGCCGTCGAAGTTCAGCGTCACGCAGTCGCCCTTGAAGCCCTGCGGCACTTCAAACTCATTGCGATACCAGAAGTTGGAGTTGAAGAAAGATTCGGACGATACCAGCTGGTTGTCCGCATAGTTGAGGTCGGGCAGGGCGCCTGCGTTCATGTAGCTGCCCAATACCGTGCCGGGCACCGTGGCCACCACCCATTGTTCGGGCTTGTAGTCGGCGGTGGAGATGACTTCCCCGCTCTCTTTCACTTCGGATGCCCGTTGCACTTGCCAGTTTCCGCCGGCCAGGTTCATTTCCCCGTCGGCTATGGCAGGCATGGGCGCAGGCTGAGGCACCAGACCTCCGCGGCCCATCACTTCCACTTCGCTCAGCATATAGGGTTGCCCGTTGGCCGATTCCTCCATCAGGACGCGCACAAATCTTGCCTTTCCTTTCACGTCCAGGACATCCTTTGGACTATCCCCTCCCGGAAGTTCGCAAAGGTCTTGCCAATCTTTGGCATTGTCCGAAGTCTGTATTTTGCCCTTCGTGGCCTTGTTTATCCAATGCAGGTTGATTTTGTCGAACGTGGAGCGCGAACCCAGGTCCACACACAGCCATTCCGTGCCGCCGGTGGCGCTCATCCATGTGCTGGTGAAGAATTGCGAAGGCTTCAAGTCCACGTCCCCTTCCCGGTTGGCGAAGGCTATTTCGTGGAAGGTCCACGCGTAGGCGCCTTGCATCTTCAGATTGATGCGGTAGTAGGCGTAGGAGGCTTCCTTCGGGAAGTTGAACGTCTCGTTCAGTCGGCGCACGGGCATGGAGATGTCGCCCGTCTGCTTGTTGGGGTCATTCACGGTCACCCGTCCCGACGAGGATTTTCCGGGCAATCCGCTGCCCTTGTGGCTGTCCAGCACGGTCCATTCCTGTCCGTCGTTCGAGCCTTCCCACGTCATTTCATAGCCGCCCTTGGCCACCTTGTCATCAAAGGCCAATGTGCCGGTGATGGTGGCCTTCCCGATGGTTTTCGTGTAGTTCTTCAGGGAGAACTGGAAATACGTGTCTTCTCCCTGCACGGTGTTCCGTGAATACGGCCCTCCGTCTATCATCCATTCCCGTTCCCGTTTGGGGGCTTCGCCTGCGGGGGTGGAAAGCACCAGGTAGCGCGGTTGTTCTTCCGTCACGATGCCGTCCGTCGCCAATTGGGCGGTCAGGTTGTAGTCATAAGCAGACGATTGCGTGGTGGCACGCATCCGGGCCAGGTTGCGGTACTCATTGGCGTCCGGAAGCAATTCCGGCGAGAAGTCCTCTTTCGGATTTCCCGGATAGACGCCTATCCCGCGGGTGTAATAGTCCGAGCGGACGAATGATTCCGGCGAGCTGCCCGTGCCGGAGCATCCTGTCAGGGACAACAAGGCCCCTATTCCGCACCACAAGGAGAAGGTGTTCTTTTTCATTGTTATGGTATGAGTTGTTAAACAATTTGTGGCGAAGATACGGGATTTTTTGCAGTTGTACAATATCAAATGATAACTTTGGCTGATTTTTTGTTGGGATAGGGAAACTTGCATGGGCTTGCCTTTTCATTTTCTGATTTTGTTTGTGCGTTTATTCAAAAAAAATCCGTAATATTGCA
>CALNEX010000158.1 GCA_939791845.1 uncultured Mediterranea sp.
TGAAACCAGCCTGGATGGAGGCAGCACCCAGCGACGGACCTACGATGTCTTCCTGCACGATGTGTGCGGGGGCAGGCATCTTACCGGAACGCAGCACGTTGGCCAAGTCCTTCGTCTGGTCGGGCGTGAAGCTGCCCGTGATGACAGAACTGCCGCCCGTGATTTCGTTCTGTACCGTCGGGGCGGAATATACATAGCCATCCAGCACGATGGCAATGGAGCGGCCGATGTTCTGCTTGGTCAGCTGGGCCCAGCGGCGTGCGCCGTCGTTGTTCATCGTCATGTTGACGCAAGGCTTGCCATACTGGTCGTAGTCATCGCTGGCACTGGAGATTACATCGCCTTCCAGCGGTGCACGTCCGTCGCGCTGCGTGGAGCGGATGGCATACAATTCAAAGGTTTGCTTTCTCGGGTCGTAGTCCGAGGGGGAAACGCCCCACTTCAGGCGCAGGTCCTTGGGGAAGGTGGCCTGCACTTCCGGCATGGCCAGATAACGGTTGATTTCGGCCGTGTCCTTGTAGTTGGCAAAAGCCACAATCGGGCTTTGGGCCGTGGGGTTCACCTGCAGGATGGCCAGCAGGGGGTTCTGCTTCTTGTAAGCCTCCAGGTCGGCGGCAGTTGCCTCGCCTTTCAGGGCGGCGGCCAGGCTGTCTGCCGTGCTGACGGTCTTTTCTTCCTTCACCGCCGTGGAGTCTTTTTGCGCTTCCCCGTTGCCTTCCTCCATGCTCAGGAGGGTGTGCAGCTTGGTGTCAGCCGTCTGCAGGTAGGGGACAATATCTCTGGCACTGTAAGTTTCCCAGAATTCCAGGTTGGCCGAACCTTGCAGTAATTTTCTTACACGTTCAGGTTCCTTGATGCCCGGCAGTTCCACCATGATGCGGCCCAGGTTGTCAGACAGGCTCTGGATATTGGGCTGAACCACGCCGAAACGGTCGATACGCGTGCGGAGCACATTGTAGGAATTGGCGATGGCTGCATCCACCTCTTCGCGCAGCACCTTCTCCACTTCCGCGTCGGAGGACTGCTGGTTGACTTTGTCTTTCAGTTGCTGGGTGGCAAACAAGCTGGCCAACGTGGCATCGGGGGCCAGCTTGTGATACTCCCGCACGAACAGGGTAATCACGTCTTCCTGGCTTGTCTTGGCCTGCTGGGCGGCGTTTGCCAAAGCTTGGTTGAACGCTTCGTCCGGTTTGTTGTCGGCCAATACCTTGATGACATCGGGCACCGAAACCTCGAGGATGACGTTCATACCACCCTTCAGGTCCAAACCTAAACTGATTTCCATCTCACGACAATCTTTCAGGGTCCAGTTGCCGAAGTACACCTTTTCATTGGCCAATGAGTCCAAGTAGTCCTGCTCCAGCTGCACATCCCCTTTCGCGTATTCCTTCGCCTTGTTGGTGTAGTGGCGAGTCACAAAAGAGAAGGACAGGTAGAACAGACACACCAGTGTAAGCAATACCGCAAAAACCCTTACAAATCCTTTGTTTTGCATGTTTTTGTTAGTTTATTATGATTACTGTTTTGATTAATTTCTGCTGTCTACAAGGCTGCAAATATAGGTTTTTTTTCACAAATCTAAGTCGTTGACCCATTATTTTTTAGAATTCAGCCACCGTCCCCGTCCGTCGGAAAACGGCGGACAAATGAAGCGGCTATCGGATAATGGTCCGAAGCCTTGATGCCGCGGTCCACCCTGCAATGGCAAGCCTCCAGCGCCGGACTGCTCAAAATATGATCTATGCGGAAATAGAATTTGTTTTGGTTGTAGGAGATGCCCAGGCCACAGCCCGCCTCCGTGAAGGCATCTTCCAACTCCTCCCCAATGACGCGGTGCGCATAGGAGATGGGCGAATCGTTGAAGTCACCGCACACCACGATGCAGCGGTGGGGCGAACGGCTGACCTCCCTGGCGATGGCATCGGCCTGCGGGGCACGGATAGCGGAAGCCTCGGCCAGCTTGCCTGCCAGCAGGCGGGCACCGCTCTTCACCTTCGCCCCCTCCGGGTCGGTCAGCATGTCTTCGTAGACCACCTTGTCCTCACGCGTCAGCTTGTTGGACTCCAAATGGTTGTTGATGAGCAGCAGGGTATCCTTCCCCCACGCCAGTTCGTACACCCACGTGCCGTTGGAGGCACTGGCATACTCCAACGGACGGGCCGAGAGGATGGGCAGCTTGGAATAGCAGGCTATGCGGTTGGCCTTATTCTTCCCCACTGCACCGATGTGGTGGTAAGGATAATCGGCCAAAGCCTTGTCCACCTCTTTCTGCGAGGGATGGCGGGAGGTTCGCCCCGTGGCATACTCCTGCAGGCAGAGGATGTCCGCCCCGCTCTCCTTCAGATAGGCCAGGACCGGATTCTCCGGCTCTCCCTTTGCCAGGATGCCGAATCCCATAATGTTGTAGGACAACACCTTGAGCCCTCCTTCAGGCACCTCGTCCGACCCAAAGTTGAGGGGAGCATACGTGCGTATCTGCGGGAAGCAAAGCAGGAAGGCAACCACCGGCAACAAGGCATGGCGGTATAGCCGGGCCAACACCCAAAACAGCAGGAAGACACCGTTCAGCAGCAGGAAGACAGGAAAGACCAGCCCCAGGCAGGACAGCAACGGATGCTCTGCCGGCTGCACATAAGGACTATAGGCCGAGGCCAGCAACATCCCCGCGCAGAGGAGGTTGACGGCCGCTATCACCCCAATGACGAATCTGCCCAGATGCCTCATGTCCGTTCAACGTTTGCTGGCATCGAACAGGCTCTTCTTCTCCTCCGTCGTCAGGCTCTCGTAGCCGGACTTCTTCAGCTTGTCCAGGATGCGGTCTATCTCGTCCGACTGCGCCTTCTTGCGGGCGTTGTAGTCATAATCCTTCTGACGGTCGGCATTGGCTTTGTGCACTTTCATCTTCGGCTTCCGGGGACGGAAAAGCCCGGCCACCCAACCAAGCGCAAGGTTGATCCAGCGCGTCAGGTCTCTCCCCTTGCCCAGGCTGGCGGCAAACCACAGGCCCGCCAACGCCCCGCCCAGGTGGGCGATGTGCCCGCCCGCATTGTCGGAGGTGATGAACAGCACGTCCATGCCGATGACTATCAGTGCCAGGTACTTCAGCCGGATGGTGCCGATGAGCAGCAGGTTGATGGGATAGTTGGGCTCCCTGTAGGCCGTGGCCGCCACAATGGCCAGCACCGAGGCCGAAGCCCCCAGCAGGAAAGAATAGTCCGCCACCGGACGGAAATAGGGGAACACGTTGTAAGCCAGCATGTAGAGCAAGCCTCCACAGATGCCGCCCAGCAGGTACAGGCCCCGCAAATGCCTGGCCGAGAAGAAGCGCAGGAAGAGGTCGCCGAACCAGAAGAGCCACAGCATGTTGAACAGGACGTGCAGGAAGTCGGCGTGCAGGAACATATAGGTCAGTATCGCCCACGGCTGCACCACAAAGTTTGGCAAAGAGGCCGGCATCTCGAACCATTGGACAAGGCTTGCCGAGGACAAGTTGAAAAGCCTCAGCACGATGCCCGTCAGCGCCACCACCAGGAAGACGGCGGCATTGATGTAGATCAGCCGGATGTGCACGTTGCCCCGGCGGAAATTGTTCTTCAGGTCAGTTATAATAGTAGCCATTGCCTCTGTTGTTCTTTTTCCAATAC
>CALNEX010000159.1 GCA_939791845.1 uncultured Mediterranea sp.
CTACTAACTTAGGTTATAAAACAAAAAAGTGTCTAGTGAAATCAGGAAAAGACAACATATACTGCATCGGCCGGAGAAGATATACTTCTTCAATGACAAAGTCAGATATACTTCGATGACAAAGTCAGTATTAGTGCGTAAAACAAACCACGTATTTACTTGAACTATATTTATTATTTCAGGGATTATGCGTACTTTTGCGGCACTCACTCCGCATTTGCCGGATGAATCAAACTATCAATTATATGGAAGAAAAGGAAACAACAGAAACTCCCGTGCTGAATGCACACAACAAGGAAGAACATCGCCCGTCGCACACGTGCGAGCATATCGTGAACCAGACGATGATCCGCCTCTTCGGATGCGGACGGTCCGTCGCCGCACATATCGAGCGGAAGAAGAGCAAACTGGACTACCGACTGGAGCACCGCCCCACGGACGAGGAAGTGAAACGGCTGGAAGACACGGTGAACGAAGTCATTGCCCGCCACCTGCCCGTCACCACGGAATACATCACGCAGGAGAAAGCCCGCGGACGTTTCGACCTGGCCCGCCTGCCCGAAGATGCTTCGGAGACGGTGCGCGTGGTGCATGTGGGCGACTATGACGAATGCCTCTGCATCGGCATCCACGTGGAGAACACGGCAGAAATAGGCACCTTCCGCATCATCAGCCACGACTGGGATGAGGAGCGGAAGGTGTGGAGAATGCGGTTCAAAGTGACAAATAACTGATTAGCTGCCCTTTGCCATCCGCTTCAGAAAGCGGTCTGTCAGCCAGCGGCGTACCGGCATGTCATAGAGCCTCAACGAAGCGTAGGCAATGGCGACAGCTCCCACAAAGACCAATATCATGTAGGGAAGGCCTTCCGAAATGCCGGCTCCCGTGTTGCACACCCATGCCGTATAGACATACACCAGCGGATAGTGCGTGATGTAGATGGGATAAGAGATGTCGCCCAGAAACTTGCAGATGGCCGTGGAACGCTTGCCCGTCACCTTGCCGCCCGCACCCATTGACACGATGACCGGGAAGAGGAAGAGTATGCAGCAGGCTTCATAAAGCCCGTTCATCCAAAAATGTTCCTCCCCACCGATGCGGGGCATGGAGAGCATCGCCACGATGAGCAGGGAGCAATACCAGAAGGCGCGCTTCTTCAGCCGGATGAGCCAGCCCAGCCGGGAGAGCAGCAGGCCGCCAAAGAAAGGATAAAGCAGCCGCGTGAAGCCCACGTACTGCTGTTCCCACGTCAAGGCCCAACCGCCCACCATGTCGCCCAAGGGAGCCGTCTGGCTGCGATAGACCGTAAAGCAGGCGGCCAGCACCACCAATACGGTGAGGGCCGTCTTGCTGAACCGGCGCACGAAGAGGGCATAGAGGATATTGGCTATGTACTCATAATAGAGCGACCAGGCCGGCCCGTTCAGCGGGTGCATCTCCGTCCAGCCGCGCACGTCCCACTTCAACGGCAGGGGCAACAGGGTGAATCCCCATACCATCAGCAGCAGAAGCATCCACACGGGCGTGTCCGCTATCTGCGGGAAACAAAGCTCAGACTTCTGGAAATAGAAGAACACGGCACCCACGATGCTGCCCATGATGACCATAGGATGCAGGCGGATGATGCGCCGCTTGAAAAATGTCCCCAACGTCATGCGGTCCCAACGGTCATCGTAGGCATAGCCTATCACAAAGCCCGAAAGCATGAAGAAGAAATCGACGGCCAGATAGCCGTGATTGATGATTTGCACCAAATGGTTGCCGCCCGAATGGGCCTCGAACAGATGGAAGATGATCACCATCAGTGCAGCCACGCCACGCAGGCCGTCCAATATCTCGTAATGCGGCTTCGAGGCGAGGTAAGTAGTCCTTGTTGTCATGAAAATGTCTTATTTGTGTTAATAATGGCGGCAAAGATAAGGTAAAAAAGCTACATTTGCAGCCAAAGAACCCAAAAAGAGAAAGAAAACATGACCGCACCCAATATCCTTGGAAAAGCCGGAGAAGATGCCGCCGTGGAATACCTGACAGGAAAAGGCTACATCATCCGCAACCGCAACTGGCGCAAGAACCGCCTGGAGCTGGACATCGTGGCGATGAAAGACAACGTGACCGTGTTTGTAGAAGTGAAGACCCGGCGCAACACGGACTTCCGCGAACCGCACGAGGCCGTGGACTGGAAAAAGATACGCCACATCGTGGTGGCCGCGGACGCCTATATCAAGATGCACGTACTCGACTCACCGATACGGTTTGACATCATCGACGTGGTGGGCGAACCGGGCAATTTCCGCATCACCCACATAGAAGACGCTTTTGACTCACCGATATTCAACTGAAAAAGAAATGGCAACGATACCTTTCACTTTCCCATTGACAACATTAGACGAAACCGACTCCACCAACCGCTACCTCACCCACCTGTGCGACCAGGGAAACGTGGCGGAATATACCATCGTCCGCGCCGACTACCAGACGGCAGGCAAAGGCCAGCGCGGCAACACGTGGGAGTCGGAAAGAGGCAAGAACCTGCTGTTCAGCTTTGTGCTCTACCCCACTTTCCTGGAGGCACGCCGCCAGTTCCTCCTCTCCCAACTTACGGCCCTGGCCGTCAAGGAAGCCTTGGAGCTGTGGACGGACGACATCCGCATCAAGTGGCCCAACGACATTTATTGGAATGAGAAGAAAATCTGCGGCCTGCTCATCGAGAACGAGCTATCCGCCGAAGGCATCGCACGAAGCATCATCGGCATCGGACTGAATGTCAACCAAGAAATCTTCCACAGCGATGCGCCCAACCCCGTATCGCTCCGGCAAATCACCGGATTGGAGGAAAATCCCATGGAAATCCTGGCGCACATCCTGACCTATACAAGATGGTTTTATGAAGGCCTGCGGCAAGATGAAGACGGCGCCATGGCCTCCCTGATAGCCCGGCAATACCACCTTTCCCTCTTCCGCCGCGAAGGCTGGCATCCCTACGAAGATGCCACGGGACGCTTCATAGCCCGCCTGCTCCGGGTGGAGGAAGACGGACGTTACATCCTGCAAGACGAGGCGGGAAAAGAGCGTGGCTACCTATTCAAAGAAGTGCAATACATCCTCTGACATGAAAGCCATCGACCGGGAAATACTCCGCATCGCCCTGCCCTCCATCGTGAGCAACATCACCGTGCCCCTGCTGGGACTGGTGGACGTCACCATCGTGGGACACTTGGGCAGCCCTGCCTACATCGGCGCCATTGCCGTGGGCGGCTTGCTGTTCAACATCATCTATTGGATATTCGGCTTCCTGCGGATGGGCACCAGCGGCATGACCTCGCAAGCCTATGGACGGCAAGACCAGCCGGAGATGCTCCGCCTGCTGGTGCGGGCCGTGGGACTGGGCGTGCTGATAGCCGTGTTGTTGGTCATCCTGCAAGTACCAATTGCACAAGGGGCTTTCCTCTTCATCCACCCGACGGAGGAAATCCGGGAATTGGCCACCACCTACTTTCGCATCTGCATCTGGGGCGCACCGGCCATGCTGGGGTTGTATGGCTTGACGGGATGGTACATCGGCATGCAAAACTCGCGCATCCCCATGGCCGTGGCCATCACGC
>CALNEX010000160.1 GCA_939791845.1 uncultured Mediterranea sp.
AGGAAGGACACGCGCTCCTTCAGGCGGGAGACCACGTAGTCGCTGTGCGCGATGCCGCCTGTCAGCAGGATGGCATCCACCTGCCCGTAAAGCACGGTGGCGGCGGCCCCGATGCTCTTGGCCGTCTGGTAGATCATGGCGTTCAACACCAGTTCGGCGTGTTTGTCGCCTTGTCCGATGCGTGCGATGATGGCAGGTATGTCCGTTGTGCCCAGGTGGGCGGCCAGTCCGGCGTGTCCGGAGATGCGCTTCTTCAGCTCCTCGCGGGTGAAGCGGCCTGAATAGCAGAGGTCTATCAGTGCCCCGGCGGGCAGGGTGCCTGCACGTTCGGGCGAGAAGGGGCCTTCGCCATCCAAGGCATTGTTCACGTCTATGCAGCGGCCCCGGAGGTGGGTGCCGATGGAGATGCCTCCCCCCAGGTGGCAGATGATGAGGTGGAGGTCTTCGTAGCGCGTGCCTTGTTCGCGGGCATAGCGGCAGGCAATGGCGCGCTGGTTGAGGGCGTGCCAAATGGTGATGCGCGGCATCAGGGGCGAACCGGTGATGCGGGACACCTCGTCCAGCTCGTCCGTCACGCCGGGGTCGGCAATGAAGGCACGGCAACCGGGAATGCGGGCGGCCAGGTCGGCGGCAATCAGGCAGCCCAGGTTGCAGGCATGGGGACGCGCGGCACACTTCGCATCGTGCAGCATCTGCCCGTTGATTTCGTACACGCCGCCGGGGATGGGTTTGAACAAACCTCCGCGGCCGATGACGGCGTCAAAGGCCAGGGGAATGCCATCGGCCTCCAGTTCGCGCAGCACAAGGTCCTTGCGGAAATCAAATTGGTCAGTGACTTGCGGGAAAGCGGAAAGTTCCTCCACCGAATGGCGCAGGGTACGTGTCAGGCGCGGCGTCTCGTCCTCGAAGACGGCCAGCTTGGTGGAGGTGGAGCCGGGATTGATGGCAAGTATCTTCATAATCGTTACAACTTTTCACTAGTGAGGCACGCCATGGCGATGCTGTAATACTTCGACAGGCCGGAGTCGCTGCGCGAGGGCAACACCACGGGACAGACGGGCCCTTGCAGCAATCCCGCCATGTCGGCGTGGCAGAAGAGGGACACGGTCTTGTAGAAAGCGTTGCCGCTCTCGATGTTGGGGAAGATGAGCACGTCGGCCTCCCCCTCGATGGGCGAGACGATGCCCTTGATGTCGCCGCTGGTCTTCTCGCAGGCGGTCTTCACGTCCAGTGGCCCGTCGATGATGACGTCGCCGAATTCGCCTGCCTCGGCCAGTTCGACAATGTTCACATAGTCCAATGAATGGGGAAACTTGGCGCTGACCTTCTCCGTGCAGTGGATGAGGGCGATGCGCGGCTGCCTGATGCCGAAGTGGCGGCACGTGCGGATGGCATACTGTATCATCTCGATGCGCTGTTGCAGGGTGGGCCGGGGAATGACCGCCGCGTCCGAAAAGAACAGCAGCTTGTCATACGTCGGAATCTGCACCACGGCCAGGTGCGTCAGTATCTTGCCCTTGGGCAGCAGGCCATGCTCCTTGTCCAGGATGGCGCGCAACAGGTTGTCGGTATTGATGATGCCCTTCATCAGGATGTCGGCTTCTCCGTCGCGCACAATCTGCACGGCACGGCGGGCGGCGGTGTCCGGGTCATTCTCCGGAATGACGTGCACCAAGTCCGGATATTGTTTCAGCGTGGGATATCGCTCCAGGATGGCAGGATTGCCAATCATCAGGAACTCGGCGATGCCTTCCTCCAGCGAGCGGGCAATGGCATACTCCGTATTGGGGTCGTTGGCGCAGACCACGGCGATGCGTTTCCGCCGGTTCAGCGTCTGCAAGTGTTGGGTCAGTTGGTCGAAACTACGTATAGGCTCCATGGTGTCGGATTTTTGGCAAATATCGGGATTTTTGTCGAGATATACGGCATAATGTCGGACGATTTTTCGGGGATTTAATATCATTTTGACAATGTTCGGAAGCATTTGCTTAGTGGTACCTCTGTCCGTGCTTACCCGTACCGCTAAGCACGGGCGCAGGCATACCTGGGCAAAACGCGGAAATACGCGCAAAAAAAATGCGGATTGTACGGGTATGCACCCGCCAATCCACACTTTGCATAATAAGAAAAATCAGTCCTTCCTATTGGCGCGCTTGCGCTCCAGCTCGTCCAAGATAATCTTGCGCATACGCATCGACTTGGGCGTCACTTCGACGTACTCATCGGCCTTGATGTATTCCAAGGCTTCTTCCAGGGAAAACTGGACGGGAGGAATCAGACGCGCCTTTTCGTCCGAGCCGCTGGCGCGCATGTTGGTCAGCTTCTTGCTCTTGGTGACGTTCACCACCAAGTCGTTTTCGTGGCTGTGCTCGCCCACGACTTGTCCGGCATAGACCTCCTCCTGCGGGAAGATGAAGAAGCGGCCGCGGTCCTGCAGCTTGTCGATGGCGTAGGCAAAGGCCGTGCCCGTCTCCATGGCAATCATCGAACCATTGGTGCGGCGTTCAATCTCGCCCTTGTACGGCTGGTATTCCTTGAAGCGGTGTGCCATGATGGCTTCGCCCTGGCTGGCGGTCAGCACATTCGTGCGCAGGCCGATGATGCCGCGCGAGGGCATGTCAAACTCCAGGTTGACACGGTCGCCTCCGGCGGTTTCCATCTTCACCATCTCACCCTTGCGGCGCGTCACCATGTCGATGATCTTGCTGGCAAATTCTTCCGGCACATTCACCGTCAGTTCTTCCACCGGCTCGCAGCGCACGCCGTCGATGTCCTTGAAGATGACCTGCGGCTGGCCCACCTGCAACTCATAGCCCTCGCGGCGCATGGTCTCGATGAGGACGGAGAGGTGCAGCACGCCACGGCCCGACACCACCCATTTGCCGTCTTCCTCGCTCTTGCGGACACGCAGGGCCAGGTTCTTGTCCAATTCCTTCGTCAAGCGGTCCTGAATGTGGCGCGAAGTGACAAACTTTCCTTCGCGGCCGAAAAAGGGGGAGTCGTTGATGGTGAACAACATGCTCATGGTCGGTTCGTCAATGGCGATGGGAGGCAGGGGTTCCGGATTCTCGTAGTCGCAGATGGTGTCGCCTATCTCGAAGCCTTCGATGCCCACCAGCGCGCAGATGTCGCCGGAGGATACTTCGGGCACGCGCTTGCGGCCCATGCCCTCGAAGGTATGCAGTTCCTTGATTTTGGTCTTGAGGATGGTGCCGTCGCGCTTGGCCAGGGAGACGTTCATGCCTTCCTTCAGCGTGCCGCGGTGTACGCGGCCCACGGCGATGCGGCCCGTATAGGACGAATAGTCCAGCGATGTAATCAGCATCTGGGGGGTGCCCTCCAGCTGTTCGGGGGCGGGGATATGTTCGATGATGCAGTCCAAAAGGGTGGTGATGTTATCCGTCGGCTGCTTCCAGTCGGTGCTCATCCAATTATTCTTTGCCGACCCGTAGATGACGGGGAAGTCCAGCTGCTCCTCCGTGGCGTTGAGGCTGAACATCAGGTCGAACACCATTTCGTACACCTCCTCGGGGCGGCAGTTGGGCTTGTCCACCTTGTT
>CALNEX010000161.1 GCA_939791845.1 uncultured Mediterranea sp.
TCCGTGAAATCCGCGAAATCCGCGCCTAATTTTTATAGCGACCGTCTCTTACTTGTGCGTCATGATGTCCAGCACCAGGCGGTCTGTCTCATTCATGCCCTTGGAACCAATCTTCGTCAGGTTGCGGATGCTCTGGTCCACGTCCTCGTCGATGATACCTTCTACAGATGTCACGGTGCGCCCTTCCATGGCCATAATGGCTGAAAGCACGGCAGTAGACACGCCGGTGGTGACCTTCAAGGCGCAACTGGGCTTGGCACCGTCGCAAATCATGCCGGTCAGGTTGGCTATCATGTTCTGCACGGCGTAGGCCACTTCCTGATAGCCGCCGCCCATCAGCCACGTGATACCGCAGCTGGAACCCGTGGCGGCCACCACACAACCACAGAGGGCAGACAGACGACCCAGGCTCTGCTTGATATAGATGACCGTCAGATGGCTCAGCATCAGGGCGCGGATCAATTCTTCTTCGGACTTGCCGTTCTCCTCGGCAAATACCACCACGGGCAGGGTAGCCGAAATGCCCTGGTTGCCGCTGCCGGAATTGCTCATCACCGGAATCATGGCACCGGCCATGCGGGCATCGCAAGCCCCGGACGTATAAGACAAAATGTGCGAAAACACACTGTCGCCCATAATCTTGTGCTCATAATTGCCCCGCAGCATCTTGCCCAATCCGTGGCCATAGTCGCCCGTAAAGGAACGTTCGGCAGCTGCCTTGTTCAGGCGGGCGGTCTCCTGGATGAAACGGATTTCGTCCAAAGGTGCGGTCAAGGCAAAATCATAGACCTTGCGCAAAGTCAACGGAGGCACCTGCTCCTCTTCCTCGGCCGATGCGGCAGAACTTTTGTCCAACAAGACCTCGCCATTGCGGACCACACGACGGAAATCGGTATGGCCGCCGGCAATAACCGCCGTAGCCAAGTCCCCTCCAGCCTCGCAGTTCACCTCGACATACAGCTTCTCGTCAATGCCTTCCTTCAAGGCGATGCGGATACGCTTCTCGTCGATGAACGCCTTGCCTTCCTCCACGGCCTGGGGGGTGCAGTCCTTCAGGACCTCCAGCTGATAGGCGGACTTGCCGATGAGTGCTCCCAAGGCGATAGCGATGGGCAGGCCAATCATCCCCGTGCCGGGGATGCCCACGCCCATGGCGTTTTTCAGAATGTTGGCACTCAGCAGGGCCGTGATTTTTTCGGGACGTCTGCCCAGAGTTTCAGTGGCACGGGCCACGCAAAGGGCCACGGCCATAGGTTCCGTACAGCCAATGGCCGGCACCACCTCGCGTTTCACGAGGGCGATGATTTGTTGTCTTTCGTGTTCTTCCATATCCGGATAAGTCTTAATAGTTCTTATGTTAGATTCAGCGGCGCAAAGCTACTGAAAAAAAACGAATAATCGCTTCCTGTCTGCCATATCCTTGGCCGGAATGTATCATTTTGTCACATCAATTGCACCAACAACAACCCCAGCCCGACGGATACCCCGGTAGCTATCAGGCCCGGCATCATGAAGGAATGGTTCAGGACATACCGGCCGATGCGGGTCGTGCCTGTGCGGTCGAAGTTGATGGCGGCCACCACTGTGGGATAGTTAGGAATAAAGAAATAGCCGTTGACCGCCGGGAAAAGCGCAATCAGCACGGCAGGCGAAATGCCCAGGCTGATACCCAAAGGCAACAAGGCTCGCACCGTAGCCGCCTGGCTGAACAGCAGGATGGACATGACAAACAAGGCTATGCCAAAGAGCCACGGCATCTGGGCCACCAGATGCTCGACAGACCCTTTCAGCGCGGCCATGTTTCCGTTGATGAAGGTATCCCCCATCCAGGCAATGCCGAAGATGGCTACCACTGCCTGCATCCCTGCCTGGAACACCGAGCCTTGAGCCGCCCGCAGCCCATCCGTGCGGGTGACCAACAGGATGAGCCCCGCTGCTGTCAGCATCAGGATTTCGATGATGTGGGACATTTCCATCGTAACGTTCTCCCCGCCCACATTGAAAACAGGGCGCAAGTCTTCTATCGAGCCGAACAGCACAATGCCGGCCGTAGCCGCCAGGAACAGGATGACGGACCATAAAGCCTTCGTATGATTGGACACATCGCGGGTGCGGTAGTGCGAGGTCTCCAACTCGCCCTTGGCCAGGCGGCGCAAGTATTCGGGGTCTTTCTCCAACTCCTTTCCTACCCGCAGGGAATAAATGGCCCCGGCCGCCACACCCGCTAACGTACAAGGAACGGCCACCACCAGGATGTCCATCAAGGATACACCGAAACCGGCCAGCATACTCAGCAAGGCCACCGTGGCCGCGGAAATGGGACTGGCAGTGATGGCCTGCTGCGAGGCGATGACGGCTATGGCCAACGGACGTTCGGGGCGGATCTTGGTTTCGGCAGCCACCTCGGCAATCACAGGCAGGACGGAATAGGCCACATGCCCCGTACCGGCCACAAAGGTAAAGAGGTACGTCACCAGCGGACTGAGCAGCGTGATGCGCTGCGGATGACGGCGCAAGAGCTTTTCCGCCCACTTCACCATCAGGTCCAGCCCGCCGGCCGCCTGCATGCAGCCCGCAGCCGCAATCACGGCCACAATCATCAGCATTACATCAATGGGAGGAGCCGTCGGCGCCAAACCGAAAGCAAAAACAAGAATGGCCAGGCCCAAGCCGCCCAGCACGCCCAAGCCAATACCGCCCAGACGGGCACCCACCACTATGGCTGTAAGCACGAAAAACAATTGTAAAAGCATGGATATGTATTCTGAGAGTTATCGGTGTGCAAAGATAGTCATGTAAGCCCAATTATCCAACGATTGCCCGGAAGAAAGAAATGGCTGCCATCATTAGGAAATGCCGGAACTTAATCCTACTTTTGCAGACATAATCCCAAGCCATCAAGGAGAAGCCATGATCAGACTGATTTTCCTCACCGATTTCACCGAACGGTTTGCCTACAACCTGCTGAAAGGAATCCTGGCATACGCCAAAAACCACGAGCCGTGGGTCGTGTGCCGCATGCCCCCTTCCTTCAAGGCAGCATACGGCATGGAAGGAGTGCTGAAATGGGCCAAGACCTGGCAAGCGGATGCCATCATCGGCCAGTTCGGCAATGATGACAACGTGGACCTGTTCCGGCAAAACGGCATCATCGCCTTGGCACAAGACTACAAGGAGCGGTTCACAAATATCCCCAACATCACCGGCGACTACCGCAAGACAGGACAGATGGGAGCCGAATTCTTCCTGACCAAAGGATTCCGCCATTTTGCTTTCTATGGCTACCGCGATGCCGTCTGGTCGAAGGAACGCTGCGAGGGATTCCGGGAGTGCATCGCCGCTCATGGTTTCGGCGACAACTTCTCTGCCTACCAGCATGAATCCATAGACAACCTATGGCTGTATGACGCACCGCCCTTGCTGGCATGGCTCAAATCACTGCCACACCCTACGGCCCTCATGGCCTGCGACGACAACCAAGGCAACCGCCTCACCGAGCTTTGGCCGGCATCAGTGACATGAAGAACCTGTCCCGCCAATTCAAGGCATTGAAGGGC
>CALNEX010000162.1 GCA_939791845.1 uncultured Mediterranea sp.
CGGCTACCACGGAGAGCAGGGCGGCCAGGTTGTAGATGGTGTCGATGTGGTATTCCTTCACGGCCATCTCCAGCGATTGGCGGTCCGTCACGTTGGCACGGGCGGAAGGACCGGACTCCAGCAATTCGCCTTTGGGTTCAGCGCCTACGATATAGCCGGCCACCACGTGTTCATTACCATATCTTTTTCTCAGTTCCATTGTAAGCTCAGAGCCAATCTGCCCTGTAGAGCCAATAACCAATATGTTCTTCATAACTGCAATGATGTTTTTAAAAGAAATGTGTGCGAAGGTACGTACTTTTTTTGATTCTTTCATAGCTTTCCCCACAATTCTTCCCCGAAAACTTGTTTATTCCGATAAAAATCGTGTCCTTTGTGGGAGAGAAATCAAAAACAGAAAGAATATGTACGGTAAAATGAAAGATTATCTCGCCCAAACACTGGCCGAGATCAAAGAAGCAGGCCTCTACAAGGAGGAGCGTCTGATTGAAGGCCCTCAGCAGGCCGCCATTCAAGTGAAGGGACAGGAAGTGCTGAATTTCTGTGCCAACAATTACTTGGGATTGTCCAACCATCCGCGCCTCATCAAGGCCGCCCAGGAGATGATGGACCGCCGGGGCTACGGCATGTCGTCCGTGCGTTTCATCTGCGGCACGCAGGACATCCACAAGCAACTGGAAGCAGCCATCTCCGACTATTTCAAGACAGAGGACACCATCCTCTATGCCGCTTGCTTCGATGCCAACGGCGGCGTGTTCGAGCCTCTCTTCACGGACGAGGACGCCATCATTTCCGATTCCCTGAACCACGCGTCGATTATCGACGGCGTGCGCCTCTGCAAGGCCAAGCGTTACCGCTATGCCAATGCCGACATGGCCGACTTGGAGCGTTGCTTGCAAGAAGCCCAGGCACAGCGTTTCCGCATCGTGGTGACGGACGGCGTCTTCTCCATGGACGGCAATGTGGCCCCGATGGACAAGATTTGCGACCTGGCCGAGAAGTATGACGCCCTGGTGATGGTGGACGAATCCCACTCCGCCGGCGTGGTGGGTGCCACAGGTCATGGCGTGAGCGAACTCTTCAACACATACGGACGTGTGGATATCTACACCGGCACGTTGGGCAAGGCCTTCGGCGGTGCGATGGGTGGATTCACCACGGGCCGCAAGGAGATTATCGACCTCCTGCGTCAGCGCAGCCGTCCTTACCTCTTCTCCAACTCGGTGGCTCCCGCGGTCATCGGCGCCAGCATCGAGGTGTTCAAGATGCTGAAAGAGAGCAACGCCCTGCACGACAAGTTGCTGGAGAACGTCACCTATTTCCGCGACAAGATGATGGCTGCCGGCTTCGACATCAAGCCCACGCAGAGTGCCATCTGCGCCGTGATGCTCTACGATGCCAAGCTGTCTCAGGTCTATGCCGCCCGTCTGCAGGAAGAGGGCATCTACGTCACGGGCTTCTATTATCCCGTGGTGCCCAAGGGCCAGGCGCGCATCCGTGTGCAGATTTCCGCCGGACACGAGCGCGCGCATCTGGACAAGTGCATCGAGGCCTTCGTCAAGGTAGGCCGCGAGCTGGGTGTAATCAAGTAAGGATTCCTCTTGTGTGAATGGAAAGCGTGACAGATGACAAATGACATTAATTAACGTGTCATTCGTTGTCTGCCACGCTGTCTTATACTGGCATAGGTAGTATTACTGATAAATGTGTCTACCTATGCCAGTATAAGACAATTTTATTTTTTCCGCAAGAAACCTACCTTTGCAGAGAATATGAGGAAAAGAGACAAAACCTGCGCCAAAGCCACCCCGCTCGATCCCAAACGCGAGCAGCGCATCGTCTGCCTGATGAGTGACGAGGAAATGCGCATCGTGGACCGTTATCTTGCCAAGTACAAGATAACCAACAAGTCGCGCTGGTTTCGCGAGACTATCCTCGGATTCATCCACAAGAACATGGAAGAGGATTACCCCACGTTGTTCGGAGAACACGATATGAGGAGATAAGTTATGCCAACGGATGACATTTATTATATGAAGCAGGCCCTGGCCGAGGCCAGCCAGGCGGCCGAGCGGGGCGAGATACCCGTGGGTGCCGTGGTGGTGTGCAAGGACCGCATCATTGCCCGTGCCCATAACCTGACGGAGACGCTGACGGATGTCACGGCCCATGCCGAGATGCAGGCCATTACCGCCGCAACTTCCACCTTGGGTGGCAAGTATCTGAATGAATGCACGTTGTATGTCACTGTGGAGCCTTGCGTGATGTGTGCGGGCGCCATCGGGTGGTCCCAGTTGAAGCGGCTGGTCTTCGGGGCGGAGGACGTGAAGCGGGGGTATCGCAAGTATGCGCCCCAAGCCCTGCACCCCAAGACGGAGGTGGTGCAAGGCATTTTGGCGGACGAGTGTGCCGCGCTGATGAGAGATTTCTTTGCGGCGCGCAGGTAATCTCCGTCAGTTACCAAACGATGGGAGTTTTTCCGTGTTCCTGTAGGTATTCGTTGGTGCGGCTGAAGTGCCTGTTCCCGAAGAATCCGTTGTAGGCGGAGAGGGGAGAGGGGTGTGCGGAGGTCAGCACCAGGTGCTTCTGTCGGTCGATGAAGGCGCCCTTGCGCTGGGCGTAGGCTCCCCAAAGTATAAATACCAGATGTTCCTTCGCTTCGGCCAGAGTACGTATGACGGCATCCGTGAAGGTTTCCCATCCATGCCCTTGGTGCGAGCCTGCCTGATGGGCGCGCACGGTCAGCGTGGCGTTCAATAACAATACGCCTTGTTGTGCCCAGCGGGTCAGGTTGCCCGTGGCGGGTATTTCCGTGCCGGTGTCCTCCTTGATTTCCTTGAAGATGTTTTGCAGCGAGGGCGGGAAAGCCACCCCGTCGTTCACGGAGAAGCAGAGCCCATGAGCCTGTCCCGGCCCGTGGTACGGGTCTTGCCCGATGATGACCACTTTCACCCGGTCGAACGGGCAGAGGTTGAAAGCGTTGAATATCAGCCGTCCGGGCGGGTAGACCGTCCCTTTGTGATACTCCTCCCGCACGAAGTCCGTCAGGGTGCGGAAATACTCTTTGTCGAACTCGGGTTGGAGCCGTGCCTTCCAGCTCTCTTCTATCTGTACATTCATAAGGTGGTCTATGAAGTTTTTGGGGTTGTTATAAATAGGAATTTAGTTTAGGCGCGGATTACACGGATTTCACGGATTTATTATTTATATAGCCAATGGAATCCAACGATTTAGAATAAAAAATATCCGTGGAATCCGCGTAATCCGCGCCAAAAAACAATCCGATAAATTATCATTTAAATAAGGTGTATGTTATGTGCCTTGCATTCTTTGCGCATCCCTTCCGGCCAGATGCTGGCCTGGATTTCGCCGATGTGCGCTTTTCGCAGGTAGAACATGCACAGGCGGGATTGTCCGATGCCTCCGCCGATGGAGAGGGGCAGGGTGTCGTCCATCAAGCGTTTGTGGAAATACAACTCCAACCGTTGCTCTTGTCCCTCCAGTTTGAGTTGGCGAATCAAGGCTTCCTTGTTCACTCGGATGCCCA
>CALNEX010000163.1 GCA_939791845.1 uncultured Mediterranea sp.
TTTGAGGAGTTAAGGAGTTAAGAAGTTAAGTAGTTAAGCCAATACCTCTGTGTATACGGTTCTCATTGACTTACTATCGGCTTAACTCCTAACGGAGCGCAGCGGAGTGATAACTCCTTAACTTCTTAACTCCTATCATATAAATTAAATATCAACATCTACTTAATAAATAATAGAGGAAAACAAATGAAACACTTACTTATAATATGTCTTGCCGCCTGGTTGGGAACCAATTCCCTGATGGCGCAAGAGGTCGAGACCGATACGGTGGCGACCCATACGGAGAACAATGCTGTAACTACCCACGACATCAAGGGCATCGTGAAGGACCGCCAGGGACGTCCTATTGTGGGAGCCTTGGTGCGGGTGGTGCGTACGGATATCAGTGTGGTGACAGACATTGACGGGCGTTTCCTGCTGGAGGATGTGCCGGTGACGGCGCGCGGCATCGTGGTGGAATCTGTCGGCATGGAGGCTGAGGAATGGGACATCTGGGAGCCGATGCGTATGCCTGCCCGGCGCAAGAAGGTGACTTTCGTGGCGCAGGCCGGCCTGTCCATGAGCCGCTACACCTACTATGGCGGTAACTTCAAGCTGGGATATGAAGTCGGCTTGGGTATCGAAGTGCGTACATCCAGGAAGTGGGCGTTCCGTCCCATGCTGCAGTTGAGCCAGCGCGGCACGGAGTATAAGCAGGAACAGAATGGCATGAGTTACAAGGAGACATGGAGCCCTCTGTTCCTCGACTTGCCTTTGTATTTTGTCAACCGTCATCGGGTGGCACCCAAGTGGAACATAGTCTTTTCCTTTGGTCCGGTTTTCTCCTATGGTTTTGGAGGGAATGTAAAGACGGACTTCAACGGCCAACAGGAAGAGATTGGCGCATTCGACAAAGTGAACTATGACGGCTACAGCCATTACCGTCTGTTGTATCCCTTTAACTTCGGCGTGGCCTACAGCTTGGGCGTGGAGTGGAAGCAACTGACCGTGGGCGTGTGGGGCAAGAATATGGCCCTGCCTTCCGGACGGCATGACGAGATGACCATGGACCCTTGCGAGCACAACTGGGCCTTGACCTTCGGTGCCGCTTACCGTTTCTAATCTAACACTAAAGAACTAAACATAACATGATAAGGAGATACATTATGAAGAGACTATATATCTTGATGCTGGCCTGCCTCGGTGCAGTCAGCGTGATGGCCCAGAACCAGAGATTGAAACAACGCATCATCGACCGGGACTATTATCCTGCGGACAGTGCGACGGTGACCGTGAAGGGTACGAATATCAGTACCGTGACTGACCGCAACGGCAATTTTGTCCTGGAGGATGTGCCGGTGATACTGGACTCTATCGAAGTGACCAAGAACGGCAAATCCAAAACATTGCCCATCCCTATCGAAATCACAATGACCGAAGCCTTGAATGACCGCTACGTGGCGTGGTATGTAAAGGCCGGTGGCGGAATGACCAGTGTGTATGGCGAAGGGGTCGGTGGCGGCAGTGTGTATGCCGGTGGTGGCATGGACGTGCGTTTGGGACGTCATTGGTCCTACCAGATGGGGCTGTACTATGATTACAGAGTGGTGAGCGAAGATGATTATTATGGAGCTATCACTTACTACTATCATAATTTGGAACTCCCCTTCTTCTTTGCCATCAAGTTCCGGATGGCCAATCCGGTGGTCATGCAGGTAGGATTGGGCGGATACATCAGTTATACGTTGGGTGGCGAACATAACAATGACTACCTGGCCAACAATGCCTACAGCGGTTATGCCGAAGGTATCGGGAGCGACGACCGTTGTGGAGGTGGCCCGTTAATCAACTTCGGTTGGGAAATCAAGCGGCGTTGGCTGTTGGACGTGACCGGCCGTTTCGGCTGGGTGTTTGGCGGACATGGCTATGATGACACCGCCTACATGGATTGGTCCATTGGCTTCGGCTACAAATTCTGACTCACAGCACCCCCGCCAGGAACTTCCGCATCATCCCGACCGGAAGTCCCCGGCGGTGGGCGTAATCACATAATTGGTCCTCGCCGATAGGCCCTACTGAGAAGTAGCGGGCGGCGGGATGGGCCAACATCAGTCCGGAGACGGAGCTGTGCGGATGCATGGCTCCGTTTTCTGTGAGGGTGATGCCGATGCGTTTCAGGTCCAGCAGGTCGTCGAGGAGGAAATTGACAGACTGGTCGGGCAGGGAAGGATAGCCTACGGCGGGGCGTATGCCTTGGAAACGTTCCGCCAGCAGGTCGGGGATGGAGAGGGATTCGTCGGGGGCATATCCCCAAGCCTTGCGGCGGACATGCCGGTGCATCTTCTCTACGGCGGCTTCGGCCAGACGGTCGGAGAGGGTCTGGAGGAGCAGTTGCCGGTAGGGGTCATGGGAAAGGTCCAGGTCATCGGCCACGGAGGAGGCAAAAAGTCCTATCGTGTCAGGCGTGCCACAGGAGAGCGGACGGATGAAGTCGCTCAGACATAGCAGGGGGCTGCCGTCGGCGTGGGGGGTCTGTTGCCGCAGGAGGGGGAAGAGGGTGTTGCCTTCCAGCAGGATGTTGTCTCCGTCGGCATTGGCCCGGCAGAGGCGGTACAGGCATCGCACGTGCAGGCGGCCGGCCCATTCGTCCAGCATGTGCAGGGCGTCTGCTTGCAATTGCTGTGCCTCGGGCGACCGGGTGGCGTTGCCCTTGAACCCCCAGGCATGAAAGAAGTATCCCCAGCTGATGTAGGGGATTACTTCGCGGACAGGGTATGTCAGTAGTACGGGACTGTCAGTCATGGAAACGCAGTGCTTCGCCCCGGTAGGTGTCGTCCACGCCGGTAGCGTGGTCATAGACCGGACGGCCGTTGACGAAAGTTTTCTCTACCCGCCAGTCGAAGGTGCGTCCTTCCAGCGGGCTCCAGCCGCATTTGCTGAGGATGCTGTCATGCGTCAGTTGCCAGCGTTCGGGGCGGACGAGGACGAGGTCGGCCCGGTAGCCTTCGCGGATGAAGCCCCGGCCTTCGATGCGGAACAGGCGGGCGGGGTTGTGGCACATCTTTTCTACCAGCGTTTCCGGCGTCAGGATGCCTTCCTGCATCAGTTGCAGCATGCTGACCAGCGAGAACTGCACCATCGGCATGCCCGAGGCGGCCCGCAGGGCGCCGCCGGCTTTCTCGGTCAGCAAGTGGGGGGCGTGGTCGGTGGCGATGACGTCGATGCGGTGGGTGCTGACGGCCTGGCGCAGGGCGTCGCGGTCTGCCTGCCGCTTGACGGCGGGGTTGCACTTGATGCAGGCGGCCAGC
>CALNEX010000164.1 GCA_939791845.1 uncultured Mediterranea sp.
TCTGCCTGCGGGAAGACCGGGCATCTGCCTGCGGGAAGGCAGGATGCCAAGCCGGGGCTTCGGGGCACTGCAGTTCCCGTTCGGCAGGTTAAAGATAAGGGATAAGTTTTTAATTTACAATAGGTTGAACACCCCCTTTACACGAACCCACCCGCCGTTTACACGAACGGGTGAGCTGCATACATGAACGGCTTTATTTTCGGTTCACTCCCACCAGTCGAGGGGGCTCATGATGATATGTTGAGTAGATGATCGGAGTTTCATTCATCGACTTTGCGGAATGTGTTCCTGTTCAATACTTCATAGACCACGCCATCAACGACCCTTCTATCGCTTATGTGTTCCAGGACCAACTCTGAGGATGTCAGCGATTTAACGTCAAAAACATCATCTCCAGCATCTGTTTCACAAGTAAGCTTTCCACCTTCATATATCCAAGTATATTCAACTGCAATTTCCCAAGAGCCATTCTGATAAACGTAAGTCATAGCTGTTCCATCGGCATTAAACCTTAATTGCCTATCATCATTAGATATTGTATTATGTTCTTTAATCTTGCCATCTGCTGTTAACCAATATTCATAACTTTCTCCTTTCCACAGACCTACCAACAAACTATCTGTAGAACCGGGACCGTCATCTTCAGAGCAAGACGTAAAACCAAAGGCGAACGTCATCAGCAGTCCGCACAACCATAATAATTGCTTAGTCTTCATAACATTTGAGTTTTAAGTGAGTAATAACATTCAGCTTGCCGTTTCCCAAAGATAAGCGATAAGTTTTTAGTCCACAATAGGTTGAGACCCCTGTTTACACAAACATCCCCGCCGTTAACACGAACAGGGGAGATGCATACACGAACGGCTTTATTTTCGACAAGAGACCATAAGCGATTGGATTTATTGGTGGAAAAGAATATATTTGCAGGCAAAAGCCTTTGTATGAAACATCCATCCTGCATGAATACGAAACACCCCATACTGCTTTGCCTGATTGCCGTGCTGGCAACCTTGCTGCCGGTCGGTACCTCAGCCGCAGGACCAGTATCCGTCACCTCGGAATACGCCCGCCGCCACTACACCACGCAGGACGGCCTGCCGCAGATGCTCACCGAATACATCTGGCAAGACGCAAAAGGCTACATCTGGATTGGCACCTTGGGCGGATTCGTGCGCTACGACGGGTTTGAGTTCACACCTTATCTGAAAGGGAAGCAGGAAAACATCCTCTCCTTCTGCCCCGGCACGGACGGCAGCCTGTGGGCGCTCGGCTTCCGGCGCAGGCACGTGGTGGACAAGGAGGGGACGATGCGGACGCTGCCGCTGGACGGGCGCGGGCTGCTGCTGAACAACCTCAACGCCTACTCGCTGCCACCGGGGCTGGTGTTGCTGGAGGACGAGCAGGAACGCGGGCGCGAAATCTGCCGCCTGACCGCCGAGGGAGCGGAGACCGTGCTGAAGTCGCCCGCACTGGACAGCATGGACCTCCGCCGCCGTGTCTATCTGGACAGCGTCTCGCAGACCTTCTATATCCCCACCGCCAGCCACGTCTACCGGATAAAGGCCGACGGAACCGTCTTAAAGCCCATCAGAGTGACCGAACCCTACTCGCTTTTGAGAAACGGAGAGCGACTCTACCTCTTTGCGACCGACGGCATCTATGAGGTAGAAGACAACCGTGCGCACCTCATGGCCTCCTGCCATTTTCTGGCGCCCGACTACGGTGTGGGCGCTTGCGCCGACCCCAAAGGAAACATCATCATACACGATGCGCACAATCTGTACAGACTCTCGAAGGACGGCAGCGTCAGGCACATCGTGGACGGCATTAACCTTATCCGTCAGATATGCATCGACCGCGAAGGGAATCTCTGGCTAGCCACCTACCAGGGCGTTTACAACTTCTTTCAGCTGAATTTCATGAACCACCGCCTGAACGACCACAACGACATCCTGCGCGCCATTGACGAAGACTCGCAAGGAAACCTATTGGCAGGTACTCTGAATGGAAGCCTTCTGCGCGGACAGAACGTCGCCGAACTACGCTCCATTTCTTATCCTCGCAAAGCGGACAACTACTTCCTGCCCCGCACAGCCCGCATAGGCGGCACCACCTACCTGCTGGGCATGGGCGACGTGCTGGCCTGCGACAGCGACAAGCTCCACTGGCTGGGACTTCCGCAACTCAATTACCAGTTTCTGAGCAGTCACGGCGACAGTCTGCTCGTGGCCACCCGACAGGCTCTCTACGTCACCGACGCGCGCGGACACATCCTCCAAGCCCATGAAGGCCTGCGAGGCGTCTTCTGCGCCTGCCACGACGGAGACGGAAACCTCTATGCGGGTACCGCCTACGGCGTGGTGCGCCTGCGCGGCCGCGAACGTCGGGACATCGCCCTGCCGGACAGCAGCGTATCCTGCACGGCCATGACCGTCAACCCCTATGGCGAAATCCTCTTCGCCTCGGGCGAAAACCTTTACACCGTGCGCAACGACTCCGCCGTGCCGGTGCAAAGCTACGGCAGCCCGATACGCTCGGTCCGCCAGACACGCGACAACTTCCTTATCGTGGCCGTCACCGACGGGCTCTACATCACCGACAACCGCCTGCTGCAGACCATGTTCTTCAACCGATACAACGGCTTCACAGGCATCGAGCCCCTGGCCGCCCACATTGCCGAGACCGGCGACGGCACCGTCTGGATTCCCTGCGTGGACCAGGCCGTCTCTTTCCATCCGAAGGAATTGGCCTACCAATACACCACGCCCCGGCTGGAACTCCTGTCCGCGCATGCCTCGGCCGACAACGTCAACTGGCATCCCGCCTCAGCCGGTACCGACGGACTCATCCGCCTGGAACACGGGCTGCACAACCTGCGTTTCTCCTACATCGCCATCTCCCATTCCGCCACCGAGAACGTGCGCTACCGTTACCGCCTGAAAGGCTTCCAGGAACAATGGTCGCAGCCGCAGACCGGACGCGAGGTGCAGTTCAACAACCTGCCGCCCGGACGCTACCGGCTGGAGGTATCGGCCCTGCTGGGCAACATCTCGTCGGACACCATCGGGGTGGACATTCTTCTGCAACCCGCCTTCTGGCAACACGGGTGGTTCTGGCTGGTGGTCACATTGGGGCTGGGCAGCGGCATCTGGACACTGGCCTACACCTACTACAAGCGGCGCGACCGCCGGAAGATGGACGAGCTGCAGCGCGAAATCAAGCTGAACAACCTGCTGGTGAAGTCCATCCGCCTGAAGTCCATCCCCCACTTCAA
>CALNEX010000165.1 GCA_939791845.1 uncultured Mediterranea sp.
CCGAACTGCGCGGGATGGGCGTGGGCGTCTATGCCACGGGCGGCGAGACGGCCGACGTGGGCGACCTGGTGCGCACCATCATCGTGGACTCGACCGTGACCTGCCGCATGAAGCGCAAAGATGTGATAGACAACGCAAAGATTCGCCCGGGCGATGTCATTGTGGGTCTCGCCAGCTATGGCCAAGCCACGTATGAGAAGGAGTACAACGGCGGCATGGGCAGCAACGGGCTGACCTCCGCAAGGCATGACGTCTTCGCCAAATACCTGGCCGAGAAGTATCCGGAGAGCTACGACCACGCCGTGCCCCAGGAGCTGGTGTACAGCGGCGCGCTGCATCTGACGGACGCCGTGGAGGGCAGTCCCATCGACGCGGGCAAGCTGGTGCTCTCCCCGACCCGCACTTATGCCCCGGTGGTGAAGAAGCTGCTGGACGCCTTGCGCCCGGAGATTCACGGCATGGTGCACTGTTCGGGCGGCGCGCAGACCAAGGTGCTGCACTTCGTGGACGACCGTTGCCGCGTCATCAAGGACAACCTCTTCCCGGTACCCCCGTTGTTCCTCACCATCAAGGAGCAGAGTGGCACGGAGTGGGATGAGATGTACAAGGTGTTCAACATGGGGCATCGCCTCGAAGTCTACCTCTCGCCGGAGCACGCCGAGGAGGTTATCGCCATCAGCAAGAGCTTCAACATCGACGCGCAGGTCATCGGGCGCATCGAGGAGGGCGACAAGCGGGAGCTGATTATACGGAGCGAGTTCGGGGAGTTCAGATACTAACAACCAACCAATTAGGAATCAACGGATATGAAGACATTCCGTTTCCGACACTTCAGCCTCACCATCGACACGGTGCTGGTGCTGGCTTTTGCCATCAGCGCAGTGATGGGAGCCGATGCCATACTTACCACGATAGACAATGTCCGCAACGCCGCCCCCTGGTGGCACACGGCATTCACCGCAGTAGAGAGCCTGGTCTTCCTGACGGCCACCGTTTGCTGCATCCTCAAAGCCTTGCAACCCCATCGTCCCGGTAGATTCCGCTTTTATCACACGGTGGTGTTGCTCGCCTGCCTCGTCATCCTGGTGCGACAAGTCTTCTTTGAATATGAAAGGCTGTTCTTGGACGACCCGAATTGGCTGAGTTGGATTGCCGGACCTTTGTCCCTCGCCGGCTGGTGCGCTGTCCTCTACTTTGTTTGGCGATTGCGCCACGCGGACAGAGAAGGGCAGCAAGAAACAGTTTGAACAACGAATCAACCGCATGATATGAACAAAAAGACCAAACGCAAATACTGGATAGCCGCCATCATCTGGTTCGTCACCATGGTGCTGGCCAACAGCATCAACGAGTACTTCCACGCCAGTCCGCTGATACGCGGCATCACCGTGGGCTTTTGGGTCGTGGCGGCCTACATCCTGTTCAAGGACCTGATGCAACCAAGAATAGGGCGGAGGAAGGATGAGGAGGAGGACAAATGACAATACTCCATGAGATACGGACGCAGATAGACGAGCTGAAAGCCCGCCTCGCCTCGGCACGCCCCTTGCCCAAGGCCGCCCTGCACAAGATAGAAGAAGCCCTCGCCATCGAATACACCTACGAAAGCAACCGCATCGAGGGCAACACGCTGACCTTGCAAGAAACGGCCTTGGTCATAGAAGAAGGACTGACCATCGGCGGGAAAAGCCTGCGCGAGCACCTGGAAGCCATCAACCACAACGAGGCCATCGCCTTCATCAAGGACATTGCCCAAGGAGAAGAACCGATAACCGAACGCACCATCCTCCAAATCCACGCCCTCATCCTGCGCGGCATTGACCGGCAAAATGCGGGACGTTACCGCACGGTGCCCGTCCTCATATCAGGCAGCCGCCATGTACCGCCACAACCCTACCTGATAGAAAAGCAGATGGAGGACTTCCTGCTTCGCTTCCGCGAGATGGAGAATGAAAGCATCCACCCCGTGGACATTGCCGCTTACCTGCACGATGAACTGGTGCGCATCCACCCCTTCATTGACGGCAACGGGCGCACCTCCCGCCTGCTGATGAACCTCTACCTCTTGCGCCACGGCTACGTGATGGTATTGTTGAAAGGCGATGCCGAAAGCAAGTTGGCCTATTACAAGGCACTGGAGACATCGCACGTAGACAAGAATCCAACTCCTTTCTGCCAACTGGTGGAGGAGGCAGAACTGGCGGCGTTGCAACGATACATACAACTCGTAGAAGAATAAGCATAAGAATATATGTCTGACAACAACACCCTACTCGAGAAACTCGACACCCTCGTGGCCCGCTACGAGGAAGTGTCCACCCTGATAACCGACCCGGCCGTCATCGCCGACCAGAAACGTTACGTCAAGCTGACGAAGGAATACAAGGAACTGGGCGACCTGATGAAGGCACGGCGGGAATACGTCCAGGTGCTGGCCGGCATTGACGAGGCGAAAGATATCATCGCCAACGAGAGCGACCCGGAGATGCGCGACATGGCCCGCGAGGAACTGGACAAGTGCGAGGCACGCCGCCCGGAACTGGAGGAAGAAATCAAACTCCTGCTCATCCCCGCCGACCCGCAGGACAGCCGCAACGCCATCCTCGAAATCCGTGGAGGCACGGGCGGCGACGAGGCAGCGCTCTTTGCCGGCGACCTCTTCCGCATGTACTCCAAATACTGCGAGCGCAAGGGCTGGCGGCTGGAAGTCTCCAGCGCCAACGAGGGCGCGGCGGGCGGCTTCAAAGAAATCATCTGTTCGGTGACGGGCGACAATGTCTACGGCACGCTGAAGTATGAAAGCGGCGTGCACCGCGTGCAGCGTGTCCCCGCTACGGAGACGCAAGGCCGCGTGCATACCTCCGCCGCATCGGTGGCCGTGCTGCCCGAGGCCGAGCCTTTCGACGTGGAGATAAACGAGGGCGAAATCAAGTGGGACACCTTCCGCAGCGGCGGCGCGGGCGGACAGAACGTCAACAAGGTGGAGAGCGGCGTGCGCCTGCGCTACAACTGGAAGAACCCCAACACGGGCGTGGTGGAGGAAATCCTCATAGAGTGCACCGAGACGCGCGACCAGCCCAAGAACAAGGAGCGCGCCCTGAGCCGCCTGCGCACCTTCATCTACGACAAGGAGCACCAGAAGTACATCGACGACATCGCCTCCAAGCGCAAGACGATGGTCTCCACCGGCGACCGCTCGGCCAAGATACGCACCTACAACTACCCGCAGGGGCGCATCACCGACCACCGCATCAACTACACCA
>CALNEX010000166.1 GCA_939791845.1 uncultured Mediterranea sp.
GTCCGGCTGCGGAAGCGGAGCCAGAACAGCACCCCGGCCGTGGTCAGTCCGAAGGGGAATGCGGCCCAGATGCCCACCAATCCCCAGTCCAGCACGAAGGCAAACAGATAGCCCACCGGCAAAGAGACAACAAAATAGGCAATGAAGGCCATGAACATCATCGGCTTCACATCGGCAATGCCGCGCAAAGCGTTGGCAAAAGTGATCTGCAAACCGTCGCCAAACTGATAGACCAGGAACGGCAGGAACAAGGCCGGCACCAGCGTTGCCACCTCGGCACTGTCCGTGAACCAGCCGGCCACCGAATAACGACAGACAAAAATGATGCTAAGCAGCACCACCGCCATCATCAGGATCAGGTGGAAGCCCGCAGAGGCCGAGCGGCGCACATTACACACGTCGCCCACACCATGAAAGTTGCTGACGCGTACGGCCACCGCCGCCCCCATGCCGTAGAACATCATGAAAGTGAACTGCGAGATGGTCAGCATGATCTGGTGCGACGCCAAAGCTATGGTGCCCAGCCAGCCCACCATGATGATGCTCAGGCTGAACGAAGCTGTTTCCATCCCCATCTGCAGTCCGACGGGCCAGCCCAATGCCTGAAGCCGACGGAAGAGCACCGGCGACCATCGCTGCCGCAACAGCCCGACCCGATAGCGGCGGAAACGACGGGCCCGCAACACGATCCAGGCAAACACCACGACCATCGCAATGCGGGACAACAACGTGCTCAGTCCGGCGCCCAACAAGCCCAGTTCGGGCAATCCCAACTTGCCGTAAATAAGGAGATAGTTGCCCACGATATTCATGGCATTGCCGCCCAGCAGAATCCACATCGCCGTCCGGGTATCGGTGATGCCGTCCGTAAACTGCTTGAAGGCATTGAACAACATGACGAACACCAGCGACACCAGCAACACCAGATAGTAAGGCTTGATGAGCGGTATCAACTCTGCGGGCTGCCCCAATCGCTCTACGTTGAGATAGAGCACGGTCATCACCGCCATCTCCAGAAAGGCCACCAGCGTGTTGGCCACCAAGCTGCACCGCAAGGCCAATCCGGCCTCGGCATACCGCCGCCCGCCATAGAGCGCCCCCACCACCGGCGTCAAGCCATAGCTGAACCCGGTACTGAAGATGATGCACAGATTGAACATGTTATTGACAAAGGAAGCAGCCCCCAACTCCACAGTGCTATGATGCCCCACCATCAAGGTGTCGGCAAAGCCCAGGATGATTACTCCCAACTGCCCCACCACGATAGGCATCCCCAGTGTGAACAAGGACCGGTAGTGAGCGCCGTAGGTCTGCAAGAATCGATTCATAGTAGCATAAGTAAATGTTCGTATTAACTCAAAGCCGACATATAATATAAGGTATTGGCATTCTCCCGACGGAAAGCCCGGCGGGCCACCTCCTGCAACTGACCGGATGTCACCGCCCGGTAACGGTCCACCTCGCGGTCGATATCCTCCGCCTCGCCTGTCAATTCGAACCAGGCCAGGTTGGTGGCGACATTCAGGTAGTTGATGTTGCCGAAAATTTGGGTGGACTCGAACTTGTTTTTCACCTTCTCCAACTCCTTGGGAGCAATGAGCTCTCCCTTCAGACGGTCCAACTCCTCCCACACGGCAGTCTCCGCTTCCTCCAGCGGAATACCGGCCGCCGGACGACCGCTGATGTTCAGCAAACCAGCATCGCGAGAGCCGGAAATATAGGCATCGATGTTCGAGAATACTTTTCGCTCCAGGACCAGCCGACGGGTCAGACGGCTGGAACGCCCGTTGCTAAGAATATCCGACAGGATGTCGAAGGCATAGTAATCGGCCTCGTCCCGTCCACACATGTGGAAGGCCATGTACAAGGCATTGAGAGGGACATTACGCTCCACACACAAACGACGCTCCTCCGTCTGCAGGGGTTCGGGAGGCAGATGCCGTTCAGGGATGTCACGCCGGGGAATGGGACCGAACCACTTGTCGGCCAGGCGGCGCGTCTCATCCCAGGACAGATTGCCGGTCACGGCCAGCACGGCATTATTGGGCGCATAGTGGCGGAAGAAGAAATCCTTCACCTCGTCCAACGTGGCCTCGGCGATGTGGCTCAATTGCTTGCCGATGGTAGGCCAGCGGTAAGGATGCACCCGATAGGCCAACGGGCGCATCAGGTGACTCACATCGCCGTATGGCTGGTTGAGGCAGCGCTGCTTGAACTCCTCCATCACCACACCACGCTGCACCTCCAGGCTCCGCGGACTGAAAGCCAACTCGAGCATACGGTCGGACTCCAGCCAGAAACCTATCTCGGCATTGTCCCGCGGCACAGTGAGGTAATAGTTGGTGATGTCATTGTTGGTCCACGCATTGTTCTCCCCGCCGGCCTGCTGCAAGGGCGTATCATAATCAGGGATATGCACCGACCCGCCGAACATCAGATGTTCGAACAGGTGGGCAAAGCCTGTATGGTCCGGATGTTCGTCGCGCGAGCCGACATCATAGACGATGTTCAGCGCCACCATCTGCGTGGCAGTGTCCTCGTGGTGCACCAGCCGCAGACCGTTGTCCAGGGTCAATTTATTAATCTTCAAGGACGGTAACCTTATTAATAACCACATCTTCTACCGGACGGTCATTGCGGTCCGTCCTGACCCGCTGGATTTTGTCCACCACGTCCATTCCCTCCAGCACCTCGCCGAAGACAGTGTATTCGCCATCCAGATGGGGAGCACCGCCCACGGTGGTATAGGCCTCCACCTGCTCGGGCGTAAACTGGAAGCGCGGTTTGCCGGCCAGCTCCTTCTCCGCCTGCTCTATCAGTTCGTCCTGAAGCCGCAACAGGCCGTCCTGATCGCCCTCGCGCCGCATCTTGTATATCTCCTTCATATGCTTCTGCGCCAATGAATTAAACGCACTCTGCAAATGCATTTGGTGGATTTGCTCCTCCATATCCAGCAGGGATTGATCGTTATAGACCTTACCGGTGACGATGTAGAACTGACATCCCGACGATTCCTTCTTGGGATTTACATTATCCCCTTGGCGGGCGGCGGACAAGGCTCCGCGCTTGTGGAAATACTTGGGATAGACGAACTCGGCAGGAAGGGTATAACCCACGTCGCCCCTGCCCAGTGCCTGTCCCTTGGGCGCGTTCTTACTCTGCGGGTCTCCCGCCTGGATCATGAAGTCCTTGATGACCCGGTGGAAGAGGGTGCCGTCGTAGGTGCCCTCCTTGGCCA
>CALNEX010000167.1 GCA_939791845.1 uncultured Mediterranea sp.
TAGGCAGCATCATGCTGCAGAGCGCCAACAATGCCCTGGGCACGGCCTGTGTGGCCGCCTTCACCGCCGCCATGCGCATCAAGATGTTCTTCATGTGTCCTTTCGAGAGCCTGGGCATCGCCATGGCCACGTTTGCCGGGCAGAACTACGGGGCGGGCCGTCCCGAGCGCATCCTGCAGGGAGTCAAGGCCGCCGCACTGATGGCCCTGGCTTACTGGGTGTTCACGTTCTGCGTGCTGATGTTCGGTTCGGAGACGGTGGCCCTGCTCTTTGTGGATGCCTCCGAGACGGAGATACTCTATGACACGGCGCTCTTCCTGCACGTGTCCGTCACGTTCTTCCCGGTGCTGGGCTTGCTCTGCATCCTGCGCTACACCATCCAGGGGGCCGGCTTCACCAACCTGGCCATGCTGTCCGGCGTGTCCGAGATGGTGGCGCGCATCCTGGTCAGCGTCTTTGCGGTGCCCATGTGGGGGTACATTGCCGTGTGCTTCGGCGATTCCACGGCTTGGATATTTGCGGATGCTTTCCTGATACCCGCTTTCTTCTACGTGTATAGGAAAATAAAGAAGATAGGGAGACCGTAAAATCGTGGAGCAGACCGGCCGCAAGATTATCCACATCGACATGGATGCCTTCTATGCCTCCGTCGAGCAGCGGGACAATCCCGACTTGCGCGGCAAGCCCATCGCCGTGGGCCATGCCGAAGAGCGGGGCGTGGTGGCCGCCGCCAGCTATGAGGCGCGCCGCTTCGGGGTGCGTTCGGCCATGTCGTCGCAAAAGGCCAGGCGGCTCTGCCCGCAACTCATCTTCGTGCACGGACGGATGGAGGTCTACAAGGAGGTGTCCCGGCAGATTCACGAGATTTTCCACGAATATACCGACGTGATAGAACCCATCTCCCTGGACGAGGCTTTCCTGGACGTCACGGAGAACAAGCCCGGCATCTCCCTGGCCGTGGACATTGCCAAGGAAATCAAGCAGAAAATCCGCGAACGCCTGCACCTGGTGGCTTCCGCCGGCGTGTCCTACAACAAGTTCCTGGCCAAGATAGCTTCGGACTACCGCAAGCCCGACGGCCTCTGCACCATCCATCCCGACCAGGCCTTGGACTTCATCGCCCGCCTGCCCATCGAAAGCTTTTGGGGCGTAGGTCCTGTCACCGCCAAGCGGATGCACGCCCTCGGCATCCACAGCGGCGTGCAACTCCGTGCCTGCACCCTGGACTTTTTGGTCCGCGAGTTTGGCAAGGTGGGGGCTGTCTACTACGATTTTGCCCGCGGCATAGACCTCCGTCCCGTGGAGGCCGTCCGCATCCGCAAGTCCATCGGCTGTGAGCGCACGTTGGAGAAGGACATTTCCCGCCACTCTTCCGTCATCATCGAGCTGTATCACGTGGCCGTCGAGCTGGTCCGCCGGCTTGAGCAGAAAGATTTCCACGGCAATACCCTGACGCTGAAAATCAAGTTCCACGACTTCAAGCAAATCACCCGCAGCCTGACGCAAGCCCGCGAACTGAAAACGCTCGACGTCATCCTCCCCCTGGCCAAGCAGTTGCTGCAGGAAGTGGATTACGCCGAGCATCCCATTCGCCTCATCGGGCTGGCTGTGTCCAATCCGCACGAGGATGAAGACGGCTCCCGCCGGACGTGGAGGCAGTTGAAGCTGGATTTTGAGGACTGTTAGTCCAAAATCTCCTCGATGGCCTTCAGTTCTTCTTCCGAAAATTGCGTGTTGCCGATGGCCTTCAGGTTGTCCTCCAGTTGCTCCACGCTGCTGGCGCCGATGATGACGGACGTCACCATTTCGTCTTTCAGCACCCAGGCCAACGCCATTTCCGCCAGGGTCTGTCCGCGCTGCCCGGCCAGTTTGTCCAAGGCTTTCAGCTTCCCCAGCAGGGCGGGGGTGAGGACATTCTCCTTCAGCGAACCGCCTTGGGCCATGCGTGAATCGGCGGGAATGCCGTTCAGGTAGCGGTTGGTCAGCAGGCCTTGGGCCAAGGGAGAAAAGGCGATGAAGCCCGTGCCGTTCTCTTGTGCCTGCCGCAGGATGCCCTCCTCTTCCGGTTCGCGGTTCAGGAGGTTGTATTTGCCTTGGTAGAGCAGGCAGTGCACATCGCGCTCCTCCAGGTAGCGGTAGGCGAATTGGGCCGCCTCCTTGGGGTAGCGCGAGATGCCAATGTAAAGGGCCTTGCCTTGACGCACGATGTCCACCAAGGCTTGGAGCGTCTCTTCCAAAGGCGTTTCCGGGTCATAACGGTGCGTGTAGAACAGGTCCACATACTCCAGGTTCATGCGGCGCAGGCTTTGATCCAGGCTGCTCATCAGGTACTTGCGCGAGCCCCAATTGCCGTAGGGACCCGGCCACATGTCGTAGCCCGCCTTGCTGGAAATGAACAGCTCGTCGCGGTAGGGCGCGAAGGATTTCTTCATGATTTGCCCGAAGGTTTCCTCGGCCGAGCCGTAGGAAGGCCCGTAGTTGTTGGCCAGGTCGAAGTGCGTGATGCCGTGGTCGAAAGCATGGTGTGCCATGGCCAGCGAGTTGGCCAGCGGGTTGACATCGCCGAAGTTGTGCCACAAGCCCAAGGAAATCTCAGGCAACAAGATGCCGCTCCGGCCGCAACGGCGGTATTTCATGCCGTTGTCATAGCGGTCGGCGGCGGGGGAGTAGATAGGTGGTATCATAGGATGGTTTCTGATGAATGGTGAAACGAATGCTCAAAGTTAGGGAAAATCAGGGAATCTCCGGCGCGGATCCTGAATAAATTAAAGTGTCAGGATGAGGCAACCATTCATCATTGTCTTCTTTGGCCAGTCACAAGATGCCATCATCCAACCGTATCGCAGCGGACGGAAAAAAGTAAGATATACTGCCTCCTGAAAAGGAGATATACTTCATGGGCAAGGTCAGTATATCTTCTTGGGCGGAGTAAGCACATTGGGTGTGGCGGGTAGTCACATTTGCATGGGCGTGGCGATAGTGCTATCGCTGGAAAGCACCAAAGAGCATTAGATAAAGATGTTCTGCAACATCATTGAATAAAAGAATCCGGAAACGATTCCTTTTATTTACCGATATTTATTACATTTGCAGCGTTCCCCTCACGCCGTACACCTTTCATAGGAACGGATGGGTGGGAATGTATATACATAAAAAGGCGTTACTGAACGCTTTGGTTTTGACGCTATAAGAATCTCGCAAGTTCATCGGTTAGTCAAAAAC
>CALNEX010000168.1 GCA_939791845.1 uncultured Mediterranea sp.
CCCCGCTCGCAGGCGCGCATCCTGTCCGGCGTCAAGTCGTTCTACCACTTCCTGGTGCTGGCGGACCACCTGGAGGCCGACCCCGCCGAGCTGCTGGAAGGCCCCAAAATAGGCTTCCACCTGCCCGAGGTGCTGACCGTGGAGGAGATAGACCGCATCATCGACGCCGTGGACATGGACAAGCCCGAGGGGCAGCGCAACCGCGCCATCATCGAGACCCTCTACAGCTGCGGCCTGCGCGTCAGCGAGCTGTGCAACCTGCGGCTGAGCGACCTCTACTTCGACGAACAGTTCATCCGCGTCGAGGGCAAGGGCAGCAAGCAGCGGCTGGTGCCCATCTCGCCCCGCGCCGTCAAGGAAATCAGCTACTGGCTCCTGGACCGCAGCCACGGCCGCATCAAGCCGGGCAACGAGGACTACATCTTCCTGGCCCGCTGGGGCAACCGCATCTCGCGCATCATGGTCTTCCACCTGGTCAAGGAGCTGGCCGCCCGCGCCGGCATCACCAAGACCATCAGCCCCCACACCTTCCGCCACTCCTTCGCCACCCACCTGCTGGAGGGCGGGGCCAACCTGCGCGCCATCCAGGAGATGCTGGGCCACGAATCCATCGCCACCACCGAGATATATACCCACATCGACCGCCAGACGCTGCGCAGCGAAATCATCCTGCACCATCCCAGGAACATCAAGTACAGGAAGGAGCAGGAAAAGAAGGGAGAATAAAGAGTCCTTCCGGGAAAAATGGGTAAGAGACTTGTAACGCAACAAAGCCCCGCCGCCCCGGCGGGGCTTTATTTTTGCCGGACAAGCCATGAATATCCCAAATTATTGTCGTACATTTGCCCCCGAAACCTAAACAGGCTTGTTAATGAACACAATGAAAGAGAATTACTACCACGTCGGCCTGACCGACGAAGAGGTACGGAAAAGCCGTGCCGAACACGGCGTCAACCTGATGACGCCCCCCAAACGTCCCTCCATGTGGAAACTCTACCTGGAGAAATTCCAGGACCCGGTGGTCAAGGTGCTGCTCGTGGCCGCCTTCTTCTCGCTGGTCATCTCCATCGTGGAGAACGAATATGCCGAGACCATCGGCATCATCGCCGCCATCCTGCTGGCCACGGGCATCGGATTCTTCTTTGAATACGACGCCAACAAGAAGTTCGACCTGCTGAACCAGGTGAACGAGGAGACGAAAGTCAAGGTCATCCGCAACGGACACGTGCAGGAAGTGCCCCGCAAGGACGTGGTCGTGGGCGACATCGTCGTGCTGGAGACGGGCGAGGAAGTGCCTGCCGACGGCCAACTGTTCGAATCCATCTCCCTGCAAGTCAATGAGTCAAACCTGACGGGCGAGCCCGTCGTGAGCAAGACGACCGTCAAGGCCGACTTCGATGAAGACGCCACCTATGCCTCCAACCGCGTGCTGCGCGGCACCACCGTAGTGGACGGACACGGTTCGATGTGCGTGGATGCCGTGGGCGATGCCACGGAGATAGGCAAGGTGGCCCGACAGAGCACCGAG
Organism: uncultured Mediterranea sp.; assembly: GCA_939791845.1. Classification (GTDB taxonomy): domain Bacteria; phylum Bacteroidota; class Bacteroidia; order Bacteroidales; family Bacteroidaceae; genus Bacteroides. The sequence goes on from CALNEX010000168.1 coordinate 1,529, forward strand.
CAGACCACCGAGCCCACCCCGCTGAACATCCAGCTGACACGCCTGGCCAACCTCATCGGCAAGATAGGCTTCACTGCCGCCGGACTGGCCTTTGCCATCTTCTTCATCAAGGATGTGTTGCTGCACTATGACTTCTCTTCCTTCCATACCTTCAACGACTGGCTGCCTGCCTTGAAGCAGACTCTGCAATACTTTATGATGGCCGTTACCCTGATTGTGGTGGCCGTGCCCGAGGGATTGCCCATGAGCGTCACGCTCAGTCTGGCACTCAACATGCGGCGTATGCTGTCCACCAACAACCTGGTGCGCAAGATGCACGCCTGCGAGACGATGGGCGCCATCACCACCATCTGCACGGACAAGACGGGCACGCTGACGCAGAACCTGATGCAGGTGCACGAGCCCAACTTCTACGCGCTGAAGAACCGTGGCGAACTGGGCGAAGACGACATCAGCCACCTCGTGGCCGAAGGCATCAGCGCCAACTCCACCGCCTTCCTCGAAGAGACCGCCCCGGGTGAGAAGCCCAAAGGCGTGGGTAACCCCACCGAAGTGGCCCTGCTGCTCTGGCTCAACAGACAGGGCCGGGACTACCTGCCGTTGCGCGAGAATGCCCAAGTGCTGGACCAGCTGACTTTCTCCACCGAACGAAAATATATGGCCACACTGGTACAGTCGCCCCTGCTGGGCAAGAAGGTACTCTACGTAAAGGGTGCGCCGGAAATCGTGCTGGGCAAGTGCAAGGACGTGGTTCTGGACGGCCAGCGCGTGGATGCCACCGAATACCGCTCCACCGTGGACCAGCAACTGCTGACCTACCAGAATATGGCGATGCGCACCCTGGGCTTCGCCTATAAGATTGTAGATGACAATGCAAAACAGGACTGCGTAGAGCTGGCCGGCAACAACGACCTCTCCTTCCTGGGCATTGTGGCCATCAGCGACCCCATCCGTCCGGACGTGCCCGCTGCCGTGGGCAAGTGCCAGTCCGCCGGCATCAGCGTGAAGATTGTCACGGGCGATACGCCGGGCACCGCCACGGAGATTGCCCGACAGATTGGCTTGTGGAAGCCCGAGGACACGGAGCGCAACCGCATCACCGGTGCCGCCTTTGCCGAGCTCTCCGACGAAGAGGCCTTGGACCGCGTGCTGGACCTGAAGATTATGTCGCGTGCCCGTCCTACGGACAAGCAACGCCTCGTGCAACTGCTCCAAAAGAAAGGTGCCGTAGTAGCCGTAACCGGCGACGGCACCAACGACGCTCCCGCCCTGAATCACGCACAGGTGGGCCTCTCCATGGGTACGGGTACTTCCGTGGCCAAGGAAGCCAGCGACATCACCCTGCTGGACGACTCCTTCAACAGCATCGCGACGGCCGTCATGTGGGGACGCTCGCTCTACAAGAATATCCAGCGCTTCATCGTCTTCCAACTCACCATCAACTTCGTGGCCCTGTTCATCGTGCTGCTCGGCTCGCTCATCGGCACCGAACTGCCGCTGACCGTGACGCAGATGTTGTGGGTGAACCTCATCATGGATACCTTCGCCGCCCTGGCCCTGGCCTCCATCCCGCCCAGCGAGGATGTGATGCAGG
>CALNEX010000169.1 GCA_939791845.1 uncultured Mediterranea sp.
GTTTACGCCCCCGTCCTGCTCTTCGTCTACAACCGTCCGGCCCATACGCGCCGTCTGGTGGAGAGCCTGCTGCAGAATCCGGAATCTGCCGAAAGCCGTTTGTTCATCTACTCCGATGCCCCGCGCGACGAGGCAGCCCGTCCTGCCGTGGACGAGGTGCGCCGGTATGTCCGTTCGCTGAAGGGGTTCAAGCAGGTGAACGTCGTGGAACGCGCGGAGAACTGGGGACTGGCGCGCAACGTCATCGACGGCGTGACCACCCTCCTGCGCGACTTTGACCGTGTCATTGTTCTTGAGGACGACCTCATCCTCTCGCCTGCTTTCCTGCGCTTCATGAACGATGCCTTGGAGACCTACCGGGACGAACCGCGCGTGGGTCATATCCAGGCCTGCGACTTCACCCAAGACCCCTCCTTGCCGGACACGTTCCTCATCAAGTGGACCGGCAGTTGGGGCTGGGCCACGTGGCGCCGGGCGTGGCAGCTGTTCAATCCCGACGGGCGCGCCCTCTTGCGCGAGTTGGAGGCGCGGGGGCTGACCCGTGTCTTCGACTTTGACGGCACCTACCGCTACACCCGCATGCTGCGCCGGCAGGTGGAGGGCAAGAACAATTCCTGGGCCATCCGTTGGAATGCCAGTCTTTTCCTGGCCGATGTGCTCTCGCTCAACGTAGGGCGTTCGCTGGTCCAGAACGCCGGTTTCGACGGCAGTGGCACTCATTGCGGTGGAGGCGGACTCTATGCCTCCGTCTTGCGGCAGGAGCCTTTGCCGGTTGTCCGGATTACTCCCGTCGAAGAGAACCGCGCCGCCCGCCGGGCATATGCCCGCTACTATCACCGCCATTTCGGCTTTTGGGCGAAGGCTTTCCGCCGGATAAAACGGACGTTGCGGGGCGATTTTGGAGCTTGAAAGGAAGGGATTCTGCGGGAAAAAGAGGGTGTGCCATTCATATTTTGACACAGCTTCATGGGGCAATGGGGAGATGTATTAGTCAGCTGTCTGTTTCCAAAAGTATATTTTTCAGGAAATCAGCGGAAACGTTTTCCATTTCGGATTTATCATAAATGTAAAGAAAGCGCAATTCGCCGTTTTCAATTTTGTAGCGGATGATGACTCTTGCGCCACCCCGTGTCCCCTTTCTTTTGGATGTAATGCCCAGGCGTATTTTGCGCATTTGCAGCGCGAGGGCAGTGCCTTGCAGGGGGTTATCCACCAGGCTCAAGAGTAACCTGCCGAAGTCTTTTTCCAATGAGCGGTATTTTTTCTTCAGCCTCTTGAATTCGTGGAGGAATTCATGGGAGTATTTGATGTTTTTCACCATACTGCCATCACAGTTCATGGATGATATCGAGCGCTTCTTTTACGGACAGGGTGGGTGCTTCGTCACACTGTTTGTCGGCGCGTTTCAGTTTGCGGGCCAGGTTGTATGCCGCGATGGCTTTCTCATACTCGCGCCATTTCCGGGGGGACATTTTCACATGGATGTACCCATCTTTCTTTTCAATGGTGATGTTCTTGTTCATAAGGCAGATGTATTTGTTGTTTCTACAAATGTAGTGATTATGTTTGTGATATGCAAGTGATAACCGCACAAAAATCCGCTCCGCTACCTTCCGGCAGGGAACAGATTCACAACAAAACAAACCTTTGCCCGCTACTATCACCGCTATTTCGGCTTTTGGGCGAAGGCTTTCCGCCGGATAAAACGGACGTTGCGGGGCGATTTTGGAGCTTGAAAGGAAGGGATTCTGCGGGAAAAAGTGTACTTTTGCCGAAAAAACGGGGAAGGTGTGTCATGATTGCACACCGTGTGCAACGCTGGTGCTCCTCCCTGCAAATAGTAGCCTTGTTATGAGAGTCTTGTTGATAAATACCTCCGAACGTATGGGAGGTGCGGCCATTGCCGCCAGCCGCCTGTTGGAAGCGTTGAAGAATCATGGCATCAAGGCCAAGATGCTGGTGCGTGACAAAGAAACGGACCAAATCACCGTCGTGCCCCTCCGCCAGAGTTGGTGGCTGGTGTGGAAGTTCGTGTGGGAGCGTGTGGTCATCTGGATGGCCAACCGCTTCAGCCGGAAAGACTTGTTTGCCGTGGACATCGCCAACACGGGGACGGACATCACCGCCCTGCCCGAGTTCCAGCAAGCCGATGTCATCCACCTGCATTGGATTAACCAAGGCATGCTGTCTATGCAGGGAGTGAGAAAAATCCTGGAGTCGGGCAAGCCCGTGGTCTGGACCATGCACGATTTGTGGCCTTGCACCGGCATCTGCCATTACACCCGGGGCTGCGACCATTACCGCACGGAGTGTCACAACTGCCCCTTCATTGACGGCGGACGGCGCGAACACGACCTTTCCTATCGGGTCTTCCATCAAAAGCAGGAGCTCTATGCCCGCCACCGCATCCACTTCGTCACCTGTAGCCGATGGCTGGGCGAACAGGCACGCAAAAGCAGCCTGCTGGCCGGACAGCCCGTCACTACCATCCCCAATCCCATCAACACCAACCTCTTCCGCCCGCACGACAAGGCATCGGCGCGCGAGCGTTGCCGCCTGCCGCTGGACAAAAGGCTGATGCTGTTCGGCTCGGTGAAGATTACGGACAAGCGCAAGGGCATCGACTACCTGGTGGAGTCGTGCCGCCTCCTGGCTGCGCAGCATCCCGAACTGAAGGAGCGCCTGGGCGTGGTGACCTTCGGCAAGTATTCCCAACAGCTGAAGGACATGCTGCCTTTCCGTGTCTATCCCCTGGACTTCGTGCGCGACGACCATCGCCTGGTGGACATCTACAACGCCGTGGACATCTTCGTCACTCCTTCGCTGGAGGACAACCTGCCCAACACCATCATGGAGGCCATGGCTTGCGGCACTCCCTGCGTGGGTTTCAACGTGGGCGGCATCCCTGAGATGATAGACCACCTGCACAACGGCTACGTGGCTACCTACAAATCTGCCGAGGACTTTGCCAACGGCATCTACTGGACCCTGACCGATCCGGACTATCCAAACCTGGCCGAGCAGGCGTGCCGCAAGGCCGTCACCCACTACTCGGAGGACACCGTGGCCCGTCGCTTCATTGAATTGTATAATAAACTTTGATAAGTAGATGTTCGTA
>CALNEX010000170.1 GCA_939791845.1 uncultured Mediterranea sp.
GGCACATACACCCCCGCCAGGTGGCCGATGTGCACCGGCCCGTTGGCGTAGGGCAGGGCCGATGTCACCGTGGTACGTTTGAAATTCTTTTCCATATATGGCTGTATTTTATTTATTGTTATTGTCCGTTTAAAGGGCTATTTCGCTGAAATCGTGCAAAGATAGTGTTTCTTGGGGAATAATCAGCGGGGTGGGATTCAAAACATTTGTTCCATACCTGTGAAACACGTTGTTCCGCAGGTGTGAAACACATTGTTCCCTCATACTGAAACACTCTGTTTCATGGGTATGAAACAATGTGTTTCAAGATGCAGGAACAAAGACAAAACACTATCCTGCTCCTTATCCCGCAAAAACCGGCATCAGCAAGTCCTCCTCCGGCCAGTGCGGCAAGTAGAAGAGTGGCAACGGCTGTCCGCCGACTCCTGTCCATTCGATGCGGCGCAGGTGATGGAAGTCGGGTGCCCCGAAGTCGAACGAACGCCCGTAGAGCAGGATGGCCCGGCGTCCTTCGTCAATTTTCCACAAGCCTCCCCCGTAGGGGCACCGTTCGTCCCGTGCCAACAGGTCTTTATGCAGATAGACGTGTCCGAACTTCAGCACGCCGTCCTGATTGATGATGAATTTCTGGTACATACCTATTATATAAATGACGATGCCTGCAAAGATACGGCTTTTCGGACGTTTCCGATAAAAATTCCCGAAAAAAGACAGGCAAATGCACAAGATATGAAAGATTGTTGTAACTTTACGCCAAACTAAACACCATTCGGTATGAAAAGAGTCATCAGATTGCTGATTGTTATAGCTTTATGCTATTTCGTCCTTCCCGCTTCCGCACAGGGCAAGGGCGACGGCCTCCGGAAGCAGGCCCAAAAGAGTTTGGCGGACAAAGACTACACCCGGGCACGCTATATGTTCCTGCAAGCCTACAATGCCTACGTCGACGCGGCGCAATATGACCAAGCCGTGGCGTGCGGCGTGCAGGCCAGTGCCTTGTATCACCGGGAGAATTTATACAACGAGGCCTTCAAGCTGCTGTACGGCGTGGAGCAGAACCTCATTGACGGGGAGCGGAAAGCCGACCGCCAGATGCCCGCGCTGCGCTACCCCATCACGCGCGAACGCCTGCAGATGTACATCAAGCTGCGCAAATCGGCCAGCGCCAAGGACCAGCTGGCCAAGCTGAAGGGATGGGCCGAAGCCGCCAAGGTGGACTCGCTGGACACCGACCTGCTCTATACCGAGGCCAACTATTATTACACCTTCGGACAGAACCAGCAGGGGGATGCCGCCTTCAACGCCCTGGTGCAGCGTTATGCCCAACAGAAGGACTACGACAAGGCCCGCGCCTGCTACAAGGAGATGATAAGCACGGGCCGCCGTTCGGGAAGCGTGACGCTCGTGGCCCGCGCATACGACAAGTATATGGCTTGGAATGACTCCATCAGCGCCGTCGAGGCCCAGGAGAAATATGACGCGCTGAAGGCGCAATATGACGCCAGCCTGCAAACCATCGAGGAGAAGGACAACTCGCTGGCCGCCCGCCAATACACCATCATCGGCCTCTGCGTGCTGGCCCTCATCCTGGCCGCCGCCCTCGTACTGGGCGGCATCGTGCTGCTGCGCTTCATCATGCAGACGCGCAAGCAGAAGAAGGTCATCAAGACGGTCAATGAGCACAACGCCCTGAAGACGCAGTTCATCCGCAACATATCCGCCCAGATGAAGCCCACCCTGGACACACTGGACGCTTCCCAACCGGGCGTGCAAGCCTTGCTGGCCTTCTCGAACCACATTGAGGAACTTTCCGCCCTGGAAGACACGCTGACCGAGCCCTACGAGATGGAGGAAACCAATGTATCCACCTTCTGCGAAGGCGTGATGGACCAGATACGCGGCACGGAGAAGGCGGGCGTCACCCTCACGGTCAATGCCCCCAAGCTGACGGTGAAAATCAACAAGGAACACACGGCCCGCATCCTGCTGCACCTCTTGCGCAATGCCGCCGAGCACACACCTGCCGATGGCAAAATCTGGCTGGACTTCAAGAAGCGCGGCGCACACACGCAGCAGTTCATCGTCACCGACACGGGCGCAGGCATTCCCGAGGAACAGCGTGCCAGCCTCTTCAAACCCTTCAGCGGACTGAAAGACCTTACCCAAGGCGACGGCCTCGGCCTGCCCATCTGCTCGCTGGAAGCCACCAAGATGAACGGCAACCTGTCATTGGACACGGACTATGCCAAAGGGGCGCGGTTCGTGTTGGAACTGCACGGATGACGAGGATTAACCTTTTTTATTACGGTCGGCACACGATTCTTACGATAAACCCGTAAATTTGCGGTCATGCAAAGAATTACCATATCCTTCAAGACAACGTAAGAACCATGAGCATCAAAGAGACTATCGCCGCGTCGGCCTTGGCCGCCTTGGCATTGAGTGCCTGCCAAGGCGGTCCCCGCGTGGTGGAGAATCCGCTGATTGAAGCCGCCAACTCCCTGACCCTCGACATCACGAAGGTAGAGCTGACGGACACGGCCACTTGGCTGCAAGTCGACGCCTACCGTGCGAAAGACTGGATAAGAATCACTTCGGACGCCTGCCTGCAAGCTGACGGCCGGCCTTATGCCTTAACCGGAGCACAAGGCATCACGCCAGACTCGGACTTCTGGATGCCCGCCTCCGGTGAAACCACCTTCCGCCTGTGCTTCGAACCGCTGCCCCTCCGCACCCGCTCGTTCGACTTCATCCAGGAGAACGAAGGGCAGGACTGCTTCAAGCTGTTTGGCATCGACCTGACAGGCAAGGCCACATTTGGCACGCCCGAAAGTGTACCCCAAGAAGCACGCCGGATGGACGGAAACGCACCCATGCCCACTCCCATCTTCCGCTGCGGAGAGACCTGCCTGACCATACACCTGCTGGGATGGCACGAAGGCATGATGCGGGAATTGCCGATAGACTTGGTGAACACGTGGGGCAAAAGCAAAAAATATACCTCTCCGATTGACCCCGATAAACATACCGCCACCTACCACTTCATACAGTATGGCACCATGCCCGTATGGATTTCCACGGGCAGCCTGATTTGGCTCGCAC
>CALNEX010000171.1 GCA_939791845.1 uncultured Mediterranea sp.
GACCCTCCAGCTTCGCCGTATTCAGCACATCGTTCTGAATCATAATGTCATTGATGCACCTCGATGAGGATGATCTCGCCCTTGCTGTTGAGCGCCTTGATGTCCACCCGGTTGAACTTGTCGTCCGCCGAAAGTTGGTTGCCCTCGGCCAGGTTGACAGGCGATTTACTGATTATCCCTATTACGCGCGCGTCCGGGTGGCTACAATGTTAAATCCGAAAAGCTCCACCCGCACGCACGTAAAGGAAAAAAATCGCTTATGCACCTGTCAACCTGTCAAGGGAAGGTTTCAAGCCGTTACTTCAACAACAGCCGGAGACGGGCGGAGTAATCTTCCTTCAACGCCCGGTCCAGACGCTGATAGATGTCCGGCAAGAGATGGGACTTGCCGCCTTTCACCAACGCAGAACGAAAGACGTGGAACACGGCATAGCAAGCGTACACATTCGGATTGTTGCCCGACAGCACATCGGCCAAAGTCTTGGGTTTAATCCGTGCCTGCTTGCAAATGGCTGTGGGACTTAAGCGTCTGCCACCTAACGTGATTTCATTACTCAATTCGGAAAAAAAATTCCCAATGCTGAATTTTTCGCAAGTTTACTGTTCATAATTGCTTGTCTTAGTAGATGTTAATATTCAGTTAACTGTAAAAAGGATATTCAAGTATCTGTCCTTCAGAGCAATGCCCAACATCTACTTCGCTAAACAAATGTAATCACAGGTTCTTGCTTGGAAACAACAAATAGTTAAAGGAGTTTAAAAACGCGCCCTATATATAGGACATACTTCGCTTGACAAACCCCAACTTAAGCCTTATCTTCGCTGACGTTTTTCATTTTTTTCAAACCTCTAAATAAATTCAAAACCATGAAGGAAGAATTTACCGTAGACATTTTCAGAGGGTATACAGACATATGCCCCGTAGAAACATCGTTGGAATCCATCGTCGAACAAATCCGCACCGATGCCGCCCTGGCCGAACATACGGCCAAGCACCGCTATTGCCGGGAGAAGGGCTGGGACACGGATGCCCGCAACGAAAAGTCGGCCTGTCCCTGCTTTGCCGTGGCGGTACGCTTCAAGGGCGGAAAAACCCGGGAAAACATCTGCGGGTGGACCCATCTCTGCCTGGCGGACTTTGACCACCTGCCTGCAGAGGCGCTGGAGGACTGCCTGGACAAAATCCGGAAAGACCCGCATACGCTGCTGGCCTACACCACCGTTGGGGGTGGAGGAATCCGGGTGCTCAGCCGCTACAAGGCTTTCGCCGAGTATTTCTACCGGACGGACACCGAACTGTACAAGGTGGCTTTCGAACAGATGAACCGCTACTATGCGGCGCTCATCGGACATCCCTACGACCCACAGTGCAAGAACATCACCCGCCTGAGCGGACTGGCGCACGACCCCGCGGTTTACTTCAACCCCGACGCGCAACCCATCGAAGTGACCAGCCCCGCCACCACAAGCCGGACAGACCCGGAGAAGACGGACCGGAGACTGAAACGGATAGTTGCCGTCATCGAAACCCGCCTGGCCAAGGAAGGCGTGGAATACGCCCCGCACAAGCACAACCACTACATCATGCGCACGGGCTACCTGCTCAATGCCTATGGCATCCCGCTGGAAACAGCCACCCGATGGGCCTTACAACGGTTTGCCGACTACCACGGAGACGTGCCCGGCATCTTCCGCTCCTGCTACCAACACCAGAAAGAGCACGGCACCCTGCATCTGACGGGACAGGACAGCCGGAAGAGCAACGAAACGGAAGAAAACACCGTGGCGGCCATCGAGGCTTACCTCGCCGCCCACGGCCTGTTCCGCAAGAACATCATCACGGGCAAATGTGAGGTGAGCACCGACGGAGGAAACACCTACACAGACCTCACCGACCGACACGTCAACAGTCTCTGGAAAGAGATGTGCAAGGAGGTGAAGATGGTGCGGTCCATGGATATGAGAGCCCTGCTGGACTCCGACCTGGTGGAGCTGTACAACCCCTTCACCGCGTATTTCAATGACCTGCCCGAATGGGACCGCCACACGGATCCCATCGCAAAATTAGCGGCACAGGTGCATATCAGGACGGGAGCGGAACTGTTCCCGCTGTTGTTCAAGAAATGGCTCGTGGCCATGGTGGCATCGCTCCTGCACGAAGAAGTGGTGAACCACGAAATCCTGGTCCTGCTGGGACGGCAGGGCATCTATAAGACCACCTGGCTGAACCACCTCCTGCCGCCCGAACTGCGCCGGTATTTCTACCTGAAAAGCAACAGCCGGAATATCAGCAAGGACGACCTGCTGGTGCTCTCGGAATTCGCCATCGTATGCCTCGAAGAGCTGGACGAACTGAACGACCGCGAACTGAGCCAACTCAAGGCGCTCACCACCCAGCAGCACATCAATGAACGCGCGGCCTACGCCCACTACAAGGAGATAAGACCGCACCTGGCCAGCTTCTGCGGCACCGGCAACAACCTGCACTTCCTCACCGACCCCACCGGAAACCGGCGCTGGATGCCCTTCGAAGTGGAGAGCATAGACAGTCCTTACGAGCATCCGGTGGACTACAAGGCCGTCTATGCGCAAGCCTACGCCCTGGTGAAAGAGGGATTTCCCTACTGGCTCAACGACGAGGAACTGCAACGGCTGAACGAGCATAACCGCCTGTTCGAAGCTCCCAATCTGGAACGGGAACTCATCCTGACCTACTATCAGGTACCGGCCGAAGGTGAGGAATGTGTATTCGTGACCAACGCCCAGATTCTGATGCGCATCAACGCCGGCCTGCGCCACACGCTAAGCCCGGTGAAACTGGGTATCATCATGGCCCAGGAGGGCTTCCAAGCCATACGCGTGGGAGGAAAGCGGGGCTACCGCGTCATCGAGCTTACCGGAGAACAGATTGAGCAACGGAAGCGGTGGGTGACACACTGGCAATAGAGAAATTGAGCATTGAGCATCCCACCCAAAGATACAGCATGCCACCAAGAGGGACTTTAGCGCGCTAAAGTCCCTCTTGGGACGGGCCATGTCCCTCTTTTCCAATGTTCAATTGTTAATTGTCGATTGTCAATTATCAATTAGCAGGCA
>CALNEX010000172.1 GCA_939791845.1 uncultured Mediterranea sp.
AATAATAAATCCGTGAAATCCGCGTAATCCGCGCCTAAACTAAATTCCTATTTACCTCATTACCCCCGCCGGATACTGCATCGTCACGCAATGCAGCGACCCGTGCTGCTTGATGAGCGGGCGGCAGTCAATCCCCACGATGTCCCGTCCGGGAAAAGCCTTGCAGAGCATTTCGGCGGCCCGTGCGTCCTTCTCCGGCTGGGCATAGGTGGGATAGAGCACCGCATCGTTCAAGATGAGGAAGTTGGCGTACGTGGCGGGCAGGCGTTCGCCTTCAAAGACAATGGGGGCGGGCAGGGGGAGCGGGAGCAGGCGGTAAGGCTTGCCCTCGGCGGTGCGGAAGGCTTGCAGCTCCTTTTCCATGCGCGACAGTTCCTCGTAGTGCTCGTCCGCCGGGTCCTCGCATTGCACGTAGGCGATGGTCTCTGGGTCGCAGAAGCGGGCCAGGGTGTCCACGTGGCTGTCCGTGTCGTCTCCCTTCAGGTAGCCGTGGTCCAGCCAAAGCACCCGTTGCAGGTGGAACGTCCGGCGCAGGTATTCCTCAATCTCCACGCGGTTCATCTGCCCGTTGCGGTTGGGCGAGAGCAGGCATTGGCTGGTGGTGAGCAGCGTGCCCATCCCGTCGCTCTCGATGGAGCCGCCTTCCAGGACGAAACCTAGGCGGTTGACATACGCACCCTTCAGGCATCCCGCTTCCACCAGCCGGCGGGTAATGCGGTTGTCCTTGTCCGCCGCGAATTTCAGACCCCAGCCGTTGAAGGTGAAATCCAGCAGCAACGGGCCATCCGTGTCCAGCATCGTGATGGCGCCGTGGTCGCGTGCCCACGTGTCATTGGTGTCGCACGCTTGGAAGCGGATGTTGTCCATGGGCACTCCCGCCTGTGTCAGCTTCTCCCTCACTTCCTCGGGGCGAGGATGCACGATGAGCAGGCGTTCGCGCCGGGCCACCTCGCGGGCGATGTCCGTGAAGCAGCGCTCCACCTCGGCCAGCATCGGTGCCCAGTCCGTGTCCTCGTGCGGCCAGGTCAGTTGCACGCCGCTCTGCAGCGCCCATTCTGCGGGCAGCAGGGGAGAGCGTACCTCTTCCTGCCACATCATGTTCTTGCCGAAGCGCACTTGGTAATCTTTCTCCGTGGCCGCCCCTTCGAGCGGCATTCCTACCACATATCCCATAGTGAAATCTTATTATATAAATAATGTGTCCTAAGCGTGCCGGTGTTTTCGGGACCGCGTTGCAAAGATACGGTGTCTTGTCCGTATCGCCAAGCAACGGGTTGTATAGGACAGAAATTTTTATTCGCTTATTTCAGATACTCCATAATCTTCCCACTGATTTGCAGGAGCGAGATTTCGCAAATCTTCGTGTCATATTCGGCGGAGAGGATGCGTTCCTCGGCATCCAGCAGGTTCTTTTGTGCCTCGCGCATCTCGATGCCGGCCAGGTCGCCCAGCAGGTAACGGTCGCGGGAGATGTCGTAGTTGTCCTTGGCCACGATGAGGTTCTGACGCTCCAGCTTCAGCAGTTCCAGGTTATTGCGATAGGCCTGCCACAGGTTGTTGAGGTCGGCACGCAAGGTCTGCTCCAGTTGTTCACGTTCCAGCCTTGCATTCTCCACGGCCAAACTGGCATTGCGCCGTTCCCGTTTCCTGTTTCCGTCGAAGAGGCGGAAACCGACGGTGACGCCGAAGTTCAGGCCCAGCGTGCTGCGGCGCGAGTTGGCGGCCAGTTCATATTTGTTCAGGGTATAGCCGTAGCCACCGTTCAGGCGGACGTAAGGGTAGTCGCGGGAGCATACTTTCTTGTAGTCCAGGCGGGCCAAGGTCTGGTTCTGTGCGGCGCGGAGCAGGGAGGCATTGATGGTCAGGGTGCCTTCCCACAGTTCGTCGAACCGGAGGATTTGGTTGATGTCTATCAGGCTGTCGCGGATGATGAAGAACTGGTCCACGTCTTCCTTGGCCATCAGTTCGTTCAGCTCGATGCGCGAGGTGTGCAGGGCTTCCTGCTGTTTGATATACTGTGCACTGTCCGCATTGAAGTCCACACGGGCTTGCAGGTAGTCCAGGCGCGAGGCGTTGCCCACATGTACCCGGGCCTCGGCGATGCGCACCCGTTCGCGGGAGAGGGTCATGGCGTAGTGGAAGTTCTTCAGGCGGATTTTCTGCTGCACGAAGTTGTAGTATTCCGCGGCGATGTTGGCGATGAGGTCCTCCAGGGCGATGCGCGTGTCCGTCTTCCCCTGTCGCTCCAGTTCCAGGAGTTGCTGGTAGGTGGCAGTGATGTTGAAGCCGTCGAACACGGTCCACTCCAGATTGATGCCTGCATCCAATGTCTGGTCGAAGGCACCGTTTTCCTTCGTGACGGCACCCGTGGTGCGAAGCTTTGTCTCGGTGTCGTCCAGCGTGCCGCTGTAGCCGGCGGAGAGGTCCAGCATGGGCAGGGCGCCGGCATTGGCCAAGGTGGCGTTGTTCTCGCTCACTCGCTCTTGGTTGCGGGTGATGCGGAGGGAATAGTTGTTCAGCAAGCCCTCTTCCAGGCAATCCTTCAGGGTGTAGACGGGTGGTTGTGCGGACATCTGCAAGGCCGCGCACAAGGCTGTCAGGAGGGATAAGAGTCGTTTCATCATTCTTTCTTCAGTTTACTGCGGTTGGTGGATATGTAACTGTACATGGCCGGCACGATGTACATCGTGAGCAGTGTGGACACAATCATGCCGCCTACCACGGCCGTACCCATGGCGATGCGCTGGTTGGCTCCCTCGCCAGAGGCAAAGGCCAGTGGAATGAGGCCCAGCACCGTGGCCGCACTGGTCATCAGAATGGGGCGGAGGCGTTGCAGGGCAGCGTCTTGAACGGCCTGCATCTTCTCCTCGCCGTGTGCCTGCTTCTGGTTGGCGAACTCCACGATGAGGATGCCGTTCTTGGCCACCAGCCCTATGAGCATGATGATGCCTATCTGGCTGAAGATGTTCATCGTGATGTCTCCGAAGTACATGAACACCAAGGCTCCGGCGATGGCCAGCGGCACGGTGAGCATGATGACCAGCGGGTCCTTGAAACTCTCGAACTG
>CALNEX010000173.1 GCA_939791845.1 uncultured Mediterranea sp.
TGGCCGCACGGCTTCGGCGTACAGGGAGAATGGACTACATGGTTCGACAGTTTCCTAACCCAGATAATGTCGCATTGATTATGAAAACAGATAAAGACAACCCCAAAGGCATCTCCCGCCGTGACGCACTAAAACGGATGGGATTGTTCGTGGCTGGAGCAGCCGCATTGAGTATGCCCACGGCATTGACTTCTTGCGATAACGAAAAGAAGAAACGTATCATCCTCTATTTCACCGCTACGGGTAACAGCCTCTACATCGCCCGGCAACTGGCAGACGAAGAGACCGAACTGCTCAGCATCCCGCAGATAGTAAAGCAGGGCCGCCACGACTTTGAGGCGGACGAGATAGGTATCGTCTATCCCATCTACGGACACATGCCGCCCAATATGGTGCGGAACTTCATCAAGCAGGCACGCATCAAGGCAGGTTATAAGTTTGCCGTCCTCACCTATGGAATGCTTGACTTCAACGCCGCTGAGCTGTGGGACGGCATCTCACAGCAGGCAGGTACGAAGTTCGACTACATCAACACCCTCGTGATGGTGGACAATTGGCTGCCCAATTTCGATATGGCGGAACAGATGAAGATGGACAAGCACATTCCCGAACAGTTGGAAAAGATAAAGGCAGACTTGGGGCAACGTATGCGGTGGGTGAAGCCTGCCACCGAAGAAGCCCGCCGCGCCCACGACGGCTTTGTCGCCTTTTCGCGCCTCGACCCGGAGGTTGGCTTCCTGATGCGGAGCGAGAAGTATTTCCAAGTGACGGATGCCTGCATCGGCTGTGGCGTATGCACCGAAGTCTGTCCGCGCGGCAACTACGAACTGACTTCCACGGGAGTAAAGACCGAGGGCGATTGCGACTTTTGTTTCGCCTGCATCCACAACTGCCCGCAGAAAGCCATACAGTTCCGGTCTTTGCCCGACGACCCGTTGCTTGCACGCGGCGAGGTGAACCCTAATGCCCGCTACCGCAACGAACACATATCGTTGTGGAGCATCAAAGAAAGTAACAGACAATAAAACAACTAAAATCAAATAAGTATGAACACATTCAAGAAAATCCTGCTGTCCGCCTTGCTTGTTTGCGGCGGCGTATGTGCAATGAACGCACAAGAGAAAACCACCACGGCGGGCGTGCCGTTGGTTACATTGAACAACGGCGTGGAGATGCCCCGCTTCGGGCTGGGCACTTTCCTGCAAGGGTCTAATGAAATCTGTCGGCAGTCTTGTCTTACGGCACTGAAGGCCGGTTACCGACACATCGACACGGCACATGCCTATAATGATGAGGAGGGTGTGGGACAAGCAGTGAAGGAAAGCGGCATCCCGCGCGAGGAAATCTGGATAACCAGCAAGCTCTGGCCCAACGAATACGGCGAAGGCAAGACCCTGAAAGCCATCGACGATATGTTGAAGCGTCTCCAGCTGGATTATATAGACCTTCTCTATGTCCATCAGCCTTTCGGCGACTTCGTGGGAGCGTGGAAAGACATGGAGAAGGCTGTAAAAATGGGCAAGGTTCGCGCCCTCGGCATCAGTAATTTCGATGCCAATGACGAGGTGTGGAATACCATTATGGACAGCGCCACCATCAAGCCTGCCGTGCTCCAGATAGAATGCCACCCCTACGCCCAACGTCTGGAGATGCGTAAGAAAGCCGCCAAGGAAGGCATACAGGTAGAATGTTGGTTCCCTTTGGGCGGCGCAATGAGCAATGGCGCACTATTCAAAGACCCCGTCATCAGGAAGATAGCCGAAGCACATGGCAAGTCGCCGGCACAAATCATCCTGCGCTGGCACATTCAGGAAGGTTTTTCTGTAATCCCCGGAGCCACCAATCCCGACTATATCAAGGAGAACATCCAGATATTCGACTTCGCCCTCACCGATGAGGAAATGCAGCAGATGCGTTCGCTCAACAAGGAGCAACGGTTCTTCACTATGCCGGAAGAGGGCGTTCGACGGATGGTAAGAGAGAACAATCTGTAATCTGTGTATGGACAGGGGGCTTTGGCGTAACTTTGCGACATGAATCAAAAACAGATTGGATATGAAAGAACAAATCATCCGTTTCTTCAAGATGTGGACGCTTCCGCTCGGCATGTTTGCAGGGGTGGGTGTCTATCTGATGTTCCACTACATCCCGTGGCTCAGTCCGCTGAAAGTGCTGGCGAAGGGAGCTAATGATTATATCCTGCCGCTGATGGTATTTATCCAGCTGTTCACCACCTTCTGCAAGGTTAATCCCCGCAAAATGAGAATCTGCAGATGGCACATCATCATGATAACGGTGCAATTGGTTTGCTGTCTGGCAGTGGCATTGCCCATTCACTTTTTCCCGGACTTCTCTTATAATGTGGTGGCGCAAGGGGCGTTGGTCTGCCTGATAGTTCCCACCGGGACGGCTGCTGCGGTGATTGCCGGACGGCTTGGCGGCAACGAGACCACACTGACCACCTACACGATTCTCAGCAACTTAGTGGCGGCGGTGATGATTCCGGCGGTGTTCCCATTGGTGGAGATGCAGTCCGCAGGCTCGTTCGGACATCAATTCCTGATTATCCTGCGGCGTGTGTTTCCGTTGCTCATTACGCCGTTCCTTGCAGCGTGGGCATTGAGGGAATTTCTGCCGAAGGTACACGCTGCGGTCGTGCGGCTGTGCGGAAGCCTTGCATTTTACCTGTGGGGCATTTCGCTGATAATAGCCATCGGGCTTACGCTCCGATCGGTGGTGAACAGCCACTTCGCCCCGCACGTGATGTGGCTTCTCGCCCTGTCCGCATTGGTCGCGTGCGCCTGGCAATTCGGTATCGGGAAGCTGGTGGGCAGACGCTTGGGCGATTATATCAGTTGTGGCCAGGGATTCGGCCAAAAGAACACGATACTTGCCATCTGGGTATCCTACACCTACCTCACGCCAGTCATTTCCGTGGCGCCAAGCTGTTACATCGTCTGGCAGAACGTGGTGAACTCGTGGCAACTGTGGTGGAAAGAAAAACGTGATACGAAACATTGAAAAACAGATAAATTATGAAT
>CALNEX010000174.1 GCA_939791845.1 uncultured Mediterranea sp.
TAACCATTAATCACTAACAACATGGCATTTTACATCAAAGTTAGAGTGGAGGTGGCCGACTACCTGAAGCTGACCACCGAGCGCAACCGCACCAAAGACGGCTGCGTGCTGTTATGGCAGGCGGACGTGGCCCGCTTCCCCGGAGACACCATCTTCGAACGTGCCTCCTATGCGGGCGGTGTGACCCTCACGCCGCAGTCTGCCAAGGAGGAGACAGACGGGACGGACTATCCCGCCGAAGTGTCCCTGCCCGAATGGCTGCAGCCGGCCGGGACAGAAACGGAAGAGCCCACGGAAGAACCCACGGAAGAACCCGACGGCGCATCCCCGGATGGCGATGAACCGGTAACCGGAGAGGAGGTGCAGCCATGAGCCTCGCATCAAAAGTCGGCCAGGTGACCTTCTCGCAGAAGTCGGGCGTCTACATGCCCGCCATCATGTGCGACAAGGGCGACCTCTATCAGGAATATGACGGCGAAGCTTCCAACCCCTCCGCCGTGGCACCGGACTTCACCACGCTGAAACCCACGCTCTCCTTCATCCTCACCAGCAGCCGCGTGGCCGAGGGCGTGGTGGTGCCCAGCAGCGTGAAGTGGTATTTTAACGACCTGCTGCTGTCCTTCTCCTCCAACCTCAGTACGAACAGCCTGGGTGGAGAGACGGGGCACTTCAAGAGCATCCCCTATGCCGCGGGCAGCGTGGACTACTACGGCCTGCAAATCGTGAAGAACCTGGTGAAGGCCAGTGACGGCGCGAGCTGCACCATCCGCTGCGAGGCCACCGTCAGCGTGGGCAACACGAGCGACACCATCCAGTTCGTCTACACCATCCCCATCACCAAGGGAGTGGGCAACCAGACGGTGGTGACCATCACGGCGGGCGACGGCAACTACTTCTGCATCCGCGAGAAGGGGGGCACGTGCAAACTGACGGCCATGGTACGGCAGGGGGCGGGTGAAATCACCAGCGGACTGACGTATAAGTGGTACAACCAGGTGAACGGCGCGTGGAGCCAGCTCAGCGGACAGACGGGCAAGACGCTGACCGTCTCCGACACGATGGTGGACACGAGCGGCGTCTTCAAGGTCGAGGTCTCGCAGAACGGTTCGGTCATCGGCATGGACACGCAGACGGTAATGGACCTCAGCGACCCTTACGACATCCTGACGAACCCGAACCCGGCGGATGAGACCATCGAGAGCGGCAGCGGAGGCAGCGTCACCTACACCCCGACGCTGGTCAAGCGCGGCAGCACGACCAAGGCGAAAGACGTGAACTTCTATTTCGTCTTCATGGACTCGGCGGGAAACATCCTGAACACGTCCACGGCCACCACGGCAGCCAAGAGCGGTACCTGCACCGAGGCCATGTGCCAGCAGGCGGGCGGTAACGTGACGTGGACCATCACCACGGCGGAGTAAATAGTGGAAGGTATGGCAAAAGCAATGGCATCCAAGACGGGACAGGTCATCTACCTGAAGAAAGGCGACCCGGGCCAGAAGGGCGACCGCGGCCCCTCGTTGCGTGGCCCGATGGACTGGGAGAAGATGGCCACGGGCTTCCAATTTCAGTGCGGGGCGGCGGGCGAGGACTTCATGGACGTGGTGATCTATGGCGGCAAGTACTACCAGTGCATCGTGTCGCACAAGAAGACGGCCTCCAACTATCCCGGCAGCAACTACAACTATTGGCGCGTCAGCAGCAACCTCTCCTTCGTGGCTACCGACCTTCTGCTCGCGACCTACGCCCTCATCAAGAACCTGGGCGTGGAAAGCGTGGAGATGAAAGACGCCGAAGGCAATGTCATCTTCCGCGCCAAGGACGGCAACGTCACCTGCAAGACAGGGACGTTCGAGAACGTCACGGTTTCCGGCACCATCAGCGGCATCCTGCAAAGCTTGCGCACAGCAGGTAACGAGATTGTGCTGAATGCCACGCAGGCGTGGTTCAATGGTGTGGACATCTACAACCAGGGAACGAAGGACGGACGTTCGCTCCGCCTGTATGGCAGCGACATCTGGTGCCGGGGATACTTCGCCGCCCGGCAGCGTATCATAGCCCGCGTAGTAGGACGCACAGTCTATTATTACCCCAAAGGCGTGACAGGCGCAGCACAGACCAAAACCCTGACAGCCAAGACCACTTCCGACGGACAGACCTATTACTCCGTGCCTTGTTACGGCGACACGGGTGACATGTCGGGCATGCCTGTGGACACGATTGTCTTCTCCAACGCGAGCACAGACTACCGCTACGAGCCGGGAATGGTGGAGACGCAGCGTGTGCTGGTCATTAACGGGCAAGACCAAGGAGCCAGCCATACTAAGTTGTACCTAAACGGGACACTCTACACCCTTAATGGCGGCGAGAGCATGACGCTCGTCAAACTCCCCCCGGCGTGGATGGTGAACACGCCAGCGGAAGGCGCCATTGGCAGGGGCATCACCGTGGCCTCCCGGTATGATGATAACTGGTGATTATTGAGAATTTGTTAAACAAATAGAGATTAAAAACAAAATGTTAAACCTGGGCGGAAATCGTGGTAGAAATTACGCCCGAAAAAAGTAAGATATGATAGAGAAGATAACATTGGATAACGCGATTGGCGAAGTACTGGAACAGTTCGATATTGCTTACGATGGCGCGTATGTTTACGGAGAGAACACTTCGGGGAGTCAGATAAAAATAAAGGATACCGTATCTGTCAATATAAACAAGGGTAGTGTCTTTGATACTAATATCTCAAGAGGCGTCATTTTCGTGCATTACGCGTCAGGCGGCCCTTCTGCCATATTCTTGGCAGATTCATTTAGTATTACATTGATTAAAGGTACGAGTGAGATTTTCAAAACCAGCGACGAAGGTAGTGGGGTATGTGTATATAAGGAAGGTACTGGCACGACCATTAAAATCAAGCAGTATATAATTGATTTAGCCGCTATAACATACAAATGTCTTTGAATCGAGTAGGAGGAAAACGAAGTAGTTTTCTTCCTACTTTCGTTTTCCGACC
>CALNEX010000175.1 GCA_939791845.1 uncultured Mediterranea sp.
TACTTGCCGAACTCCTTCTGCAGTTCGGTCGTGTCGATGGTGGTGTTGCCGCTGTAGGCCGCGCCCTTGAAGGCGGCATCCAGCCACTGGTTGTGTGCCAGGCTCATGTCCGGCTTGAATCGGTGTGCCATCTGTTCTTGTCCGGTTTCTTCCGTTCTCACCTCCCCGGTGCCGTTGCCCGGCTCCTTGGAGAGTTTTTCAATTTCCTTTTCCTTTGCCTCGATGTCGGCCTTGAACTGCCGTTCGGCTTCTTCCAGCGCCTTGATGCGGGCCAGCAGCCTGGCATTGTCTGCCTGCTCGGCCTGCAACTGCGCCGTCACTTCTTCGGTCACGGCCGTTTCGGCAGCCGCGCCGTCACGTTCGAAGTCGGCCAAATCCTTTTTGAACGACTCCAGGAACTTGTCACCGTACTTGTCCTTCAGCATCTTCTCCTGCTCCGGCAAGAGGAAAGATTTGCCCTCCTTGTCCTTGGCGAAGGCCGAGATGCCCAGGAAGGACAGTACCACGCTCATTACTTTTGCAAACATAGCTCATTAAGATTTAGAGTGAATATAATCGTCGATATACATTTGTGCCGACAGTTCGCGACTCCTGTTGGCGGCATACTGCAGCGTGCCGATGCAGTCAGCCAGTCCCACCCGGACGGCTTCTTTGGCATAGAACATCCGTCCGCGCAGCAGTCCTTCGGTGTCCAGCAGCAGGCGGGCACCCCGGTTCTGCTTCACGTTCTCCTGGAAATCCCTTGCCAGCGGGTCCAGTTCTTCGTCGCGGATGGCGGCGTAGTTCTCTTTTTTGGCTTCCTCGAAAGGTTTGTTCTTGTAGTCCGAGAGGTTGGAGTAGATGGTGTGCACCTTGATGCCCTCTTTCTCGTAATACTTCGCATAGTCGGCGAAGCTCATCATCACGCCGATGCTGCCGAACTCCGCGTCGATGCTGTTGTCTGCCACAATCTCGTTGCAATACGTGGCCACGTAGTAGGCCGCCGACGCGCACAGGCTGCAACTGGCCACCACGGCCTTGTGCTTCTGCTGCGCCGTATGGATGGCATCCACCAGCGGGGCGATGGCATCCACGCTGCCACCGCCCGAATCTATATCTATTACTATGGAAGAAATATTCTTGGCCTCGGCTGCCTCCCGGATTATCTCTGCGATTTCGGTCGTTCCGTAAGCGCACATCGTGCCATACTTCAGCATCGTGCCGTGCAGCGGGATGATGGCCGTGCTGCCTTGCGGCGCGTCGGAGAACGTGTTGCCCCGCTTCATCAGCCTCCCTTCTTGCTCCAGCATCACCGGGATGGGTTCGTCGTCAGACAGCTTGCCGCCCATCGCCAGGGGAGCATCGTGCGAAAGCAGGCGGTCCACCAGCAGCAAGTTGGCGTCCACCTCCCTGAAGGAGATGAACCACTTGCCGCGGCAGATAGCATTGTACAATGTAGAGAAAGCCATGTGTAACCCTTATAACTAATACCTATTGAATATGTCTGCAAAGGTACAATGGCCGCAGGGGGTCACAAGGACGAGTATGTCTTGGCCGGTTCGGGGCTGTCCCGCTTGAAGGAGAGGGTCAGCGACTGAGGCGAACCGCTCAGTTCGGTACTCACCAGCACCGGAAATTCGTCGGTGCCGATCACCCGCTGGTCGCCGTTGGTCAGTGTCACCAGCAGCAGGCCGTAATCTGCCAACAACCGGCGATACTCCTCCAGATGTCCGGCATTGGTATCGGTTATCACCGCCTCCAGCTCCTGTTCGACGGGATTCCCGTTCGTTTCCGACTCCTGGAACTCGCCCGACGAGATGGGCAGCTTGATGAAGGTACCTTGCACTTGGATGCCCGGTTGCCCCGGTTTGTTCCGGACGGTTGCCTGTCCGATGGGCAGGAAGTCCAGGCGGCAGATGGCCGCGCGTTTGTCGTTTCGGTTCATTTTCACTTAAAATTTAAGGATTATTTCGGCAAAAATCGCGTTTTTACTTACTATTTAATTGTATAAACAATGTTAAGGGAATAAGGATAGCTGGATATCCCGGTCCACCTCTTTCACCATCCGTTGCCGGTTGCGGTAGTCATACTTCTTCACCGCGTCATAGTTCATCGCGTTGTTCTTGATGTTGTAGGCGTAGAGGAAGGCACGGATGATGCGGTCCTGTTTGTATTGCTTCTCATACCCGGCCACGAAGTACTCCCGGATGCGGATGCGGTAGCTTGCCTCGATGTAGTCCTGCAACATCTTCTGCTTCCATTCCGGGATATAGATGAAGTTCTCGCGGAAGATGAAATGGTTCCATTCCTGCACAGGCAGGAGCAGCGTCACCGGATGCTCCTTGATGGGTTGTTTGGGCGGGCGGTCGCTGACGGTGATCATGGACTGGATGAACTTGCCCAGGTCGTTGGCGGCAGTCACCGTCACGCCTTCTTCACCGCGCGGCGTGCCGAATTCATGATACAGGAAGTCGTGCAGGTGCGGTGCCAATTCTATGATAACTTGAGGTTTCATGCGCTAAAGGTTTGATATACTTGCAAATATACTATATAATATTGAAATATCTCAATATTTCACATACAAATTCTGTCCTTTCCAGCAGGCATATTTCCGCGTCTACAACTTCTACATCTTCTACAAAACTTTATTCGGCTGAAAAATAGGCGTTTAACCAAATCTTCATTTCTGAATATTGACAAAAAGCCGTCTACATTGTAGACGATTTGTAGAAGAATTGCATGGAAGTAGCATTTTGTAGAAATTTGTAGAAGATTGTAGAAGGCTCTTTTTATAGCTAAGTAGTTGATTCATTGCATTGTAGAAATTGTATAAATTGTAGAAGCAAAAAACATCCCATTCCAGCGGACGCGACAGGGCAAAAGAAAACCCCGACCTTCACAGGCCGGGGCACCCATACCATGATGATAGTCTGACACTTAGAATTGATAGCCGGTGTCATTCGGCTTTGTTTCTCCTTCGCCCGGGGCGTCGTCGGCCATCGTCTCGACGTTCAGGTTGATGTTGTACGC
>CALNEX010000176.1 GCA_939791845.1 uncultured Mediterranea sp.
GAGGCCGAGCAGAAGCAGGGCAAGCAAGAGGGAACAACAGAAAGGATGAATCATATTAATTGGGATTTAATGTATGCCTCTATTTCTTCAGCCGTAATGGCATATACGGGTGCAAGCTGCTCAAAATGAGCATCCTTCGTAAAGCGTTTGCCATTCGTCAACATGGCCAACAGATTTTTGGATTTCAGCCGATGCCCAGAGTAATCGAGTGCCAACGTGACCAACTCATGAATGGATACACCAGCCTTTAGAATAGAGTATACATCATAGTAATCGCGAAAATTGCTTCTACGCAACATCACTTCCATCTTCATTGCACCAATGGCCTTTACATCAGCCAGCCGCAGATTATTCAGATATTCAACCGGCTCATTCACAGGAGAATATTTTGGACATGCATAGAACGAGAATTTCACCCCTGCCACAAGAAACTCCACATGATCTATATCCAGAATATCCTTATGCTGAATATCCCCAATCATGGCCAGCTCTTTTTCTATCTGATACCAAGCCACCTCCATTTTTTCAGCTTTAGAGGTACGCCATTTCATAAAATCCATGTCTTCGCTCTGGCGCGTGCCTATCTGCAAGGACAAGGCGGTGCCACCCACCAAAAGATAGGGTTTGATGCAATCCAATCTTGAAACCGCCTCAAAGACTTGCCTTGTATGGGGAGCCAGACCTTTCATGCCGACAACTTATTGAAATGGCGTGTAGCCATGGATTTAATATAAGCATCCGGTTTCTTTGCATGGAAATAATACCAGGCAAAAAAACGATTCAGCGTGTAGAGGTATTCTCCTTGCGGAACAAGGCAATCCAGCCATACCCGTTTTATCTTTTTAAGAGGATAAATGCGAAAGAGCTGATTGATTTCGTCCAAATCAAGATGCAACAAGGTCTTTTCAATCAGCATATCATCAGAGATATCCTGAATTGAATCCTCAGTGTACGACCAAAAGCAATGTTCCTGCTTCAGTTTCGCCAGCAATTCTTGTTTTATGACGTCGTTTGACATATTGCTTTCCTTTTTATACCACAAATCTAATGATTATTTCCGTAGAAAACAAGCGGGAAGGCGGGAAATACCATCAAGCCCGGACAAACTCACCCCAAAGTCGCCCCAAAGTCGCCCCTCCTCCCTACCTTCTCCTTGTCTATAGACAGGGACTTGGTAGGGAGGAGGTCCGGGCTTGGAAGCACTTTGACCGGGCTTTGGAAGCACTTTGGCCGCGCCTTGGCGGAACTTTGGCGCGGCGCGTCAGGGCAGGGCCTGCACCAGCGCCTCGATGACTTCCGGATAGTGCGCGTACTCCAGCGTGTGGACGCGGGCGGCCAGGGTGTCCGGCGTGTCGTCCGGCAGGACGGGGCAGGCGTACTGGCGAATGATGACGCCTTCGTCATACTGCTCGTTGGTGTAGTGGATGGTGATGCCGCTCTCCGTCTCGCCGGCCTCGAGGACGGCCTGGTGGACACGGTCGCCATACATGCCCTTGCCGCCGAACTTGGGCAGGAGCGAGGGATGGATGTTGACCATGCGCTGGGGATAGGCGTGGAGGATGTTGTCCGGCACACGGGCCAGGAAGCCCGCCAGGACGACGAAATCAATGGCGTGCGCCTGCAACGCCTGCAAGACGGGGCGTCCGTCCGCCCATTCGTCCTTGCTGAAACAAAGGGCGGGCACGTCCAACGAGGCGGCACGCTGCAGGACGTAGGCCGACGGGCGGTTGGTTAATACCAGTGCCACACGGGCGGTGGCCTTCTCGCGGAAATAACGGATGATGTTCTCGGCGTTCGTCCCGTTGCCCGAAGCCAAAATAGCGATGTTTTTTCCCATAATACACGATGTTTTATGCACAAAAGCGTAAAAAATGTGCAAAAATCCGCACTTAATGTCCGAAATATTTGCACGGACGAAGAAATATTCATTCCTTTGCACGGCAAAAATAAAGAAATAAACCTAATTATTAACTAAAAACTTAAAGTTATGTCTGAAATTGCATCTAAAGTGAAAGCGATTATCGTCGATAAGTTAGGCGTTGAAGAATCCGAAGTAAAGAACGAGGCCAGCTTCACGAACGACCTGGGAGCCGATTCTCTGGACACTGTAGAACTCATCATGGAATTCGAGAAGGAATTCGGCATCTCCATCCCCGACGACCAGGCTGAGAAGATCGCTACCGTAGGCGATGCCATCAACTACATCGAAGAGCACTCCAAATAATCCCATCCATCCGTTTATCACATGGAATTAAAAAGAGTCGTGGTAACAGGTCTGGGTGCCGTTACCCCCATTGGCAATACGGTCTCCGAGTTTTGGGAGAACCTGGTCAACGGGGTTAGCGGGGCCGGGCCTATTACACATTTCGATGCTTCCCTTTTCAAGACACAGTTTGCATGCGAGGTGAAGAACTTCGATGCATCCCAATACATCGACCGCAAGGAAGCCCGCAAGATGGACCTGTACACGCAGTATGCCGTTGCGGTAGCCAAACAAGCCGTGGGCGATTCCGGTCTTGACGTAGAGAAAGAAGATTTGAACCGTATCGGCGTCATCTTCGGCGCCGGCATCGGAGGCATCCGTACATTCGAAGAAGAAGCCGGCAACTATGCGCTGACGGGCCAGGAAAGAGGCCCGCGCTTCAATCCGTTCTTCATCCCCAAGATGATTTCGGACATCGCCGCCGGCCAGATTTCCATCCTGTACGGATTCCATGGTCCCAACTACGCGACCTGCTCGGCTTGCGCCACTTCGACCAACGCCATTGCGGACGCATTCAACCTCATCCGCCTGGGCAAGGCCAACGCCATCATCACCGGCGGATCCGAGGCAGCCATCGCCGCCTGCGGCGTGGGAGGCTTCAACGCCATGCACGCCCTGTCCACGCGCAATGACTCTCCGGAGACGGCATCCCGCCCGTTCAGTGCCAGCCGCGACGGCTTCGTCATGGGCGAAGGCGGCGGTTGCATCGTGCTGGAAG
>CALNEX010000177.1 GCA_939791845.1 uncultured Mediterranea sp.
GCGAACTACGCAACATGATCAACGTGGGCTACCTCATCACCAAACAGGCCATGGAGCGCAAGGAAAGCCGCGGGCTGCACTACACGATAGACTATCCGCATGCGGCCAACGATGCCAATCGCGCTCACTTCTCCTTGTAATGACGGATGCGCTCGCCCCAAGGCAAGTCTTCCAACGGGAACACGTCGGACTCTTTGGCCCAGCCCGTCCACTTGACTTCCAGTTCCTTCACCTTGTCGGGACGGAGAGCGGACAAATCGTCCTGTTCATAAGGGTCGGCGTTGAGGTCATATAGCTCCCACGGGCTGCGGCGGTCGGCGCGGACCAGTTTCCAATGCCCGTCTATGACGGCACACGAACTCTGGTGCTCGAAGAACAGTGTGCGGCCTGCCGGCTTGGTGTCCGCCCCGGCAAACGGCAACAGGCTGATGCCCGGCAAAGCGTCCGCCGCCCCGGTGCAGCGTGCCGAGGCCAGGTCCAGGCAGGTAGGCAGGATGTCGATGATGTGTCCCGTCTGCCGACTGATGCGCCCGTCCTCCTTGCCCCAATCGCTGCCACGCGCCAGGATGAAAGGTGCGGAAATGCCGCCGTTGAACGTCCATTGCTTGTAACTGCGGTAGGGCGTGTTGCTCAGGTCGGCCCGGAGCTGGTTCAGGAAGCCGCCCTCCAGCGTCGCGCCGTTGTCGCTCAGGAAGAGGAACACCGTGTTGTCCAGCATCCCCTTGCGGCGTAAGGCGTCCACCAGGCGACCGATGCCATCGTCCATCACTTCTATCATCGCGGCATAGGTGGCCATGTCTGTAATCCATTGTTCCCGCTGACCGGGTGTCAGGTCTTCCCAAGCGGGATGCTTGCCACCGAACTCCCGGCCAAAGACAGGCAACTGCGCATCTTGGGGCACGATGCCCAGTTCCTTCTGCCGCTCGAAACGACGGCGGCGCAACACGTCGAAGCCGACTTCGTAGCGCGGGCGGCACGCCTCGACACGGTCGGCAGGCGCATGGAGCGGGAGATGGGGCGCATAGTGGGCCACATAGAGGAACATCGGCTCATCGGCGGAATGACGCCGGATGAAGGCCGTGGCCGAGTCGGTGATGGCCGTTGTATAGTAATAATCTTCCGGAAAGTCCGTGATGCGCGTCAGGTTGCGGTAGACGGGCGTGGGAGTGTAATAACTGCCGCCGCTGAGACAACCGTAGTATTCATCGAACCCGCGTTGCGTGGGATAGCTTCCGTCAGGACGGTCGAAGTGCTCGTCCAGCGTCACGTGCCACTTGCCGCTCATATACGTGCGGTAACCGTTGGCCCGCATCACCTCGGCAATCGTCGGGACCGTGTCGGTGATTTGCCCGCGATAGCCCGACCGGTGCTCGTCCACCGCCGTCATCCAGCCCATGCCGACGGTGTGCTGGTAGCGTCCGGTCAAGAGCGACGCCCGGCTGGGGCAACTACGGCCGGTGTTTTTGAACTGGGTGAAGCGCATGCTCGCCCGTGCCAGGCTGTCGATGTGGGGCGTGTTGATTTCGCTCCCGTAGCATCCCAAGTCTGAAAAGCCCATGTCGTCGCACATGATCAATACAATGTGCAGACGTCCGGGGGCCTGCGCCTGCACTTGGGCGGCAGAAGCGGCCAGGAAAATGGAGAGGTAGGAGAATGGTTTCATCGGATGATCATCATAGGGTTATACTTTGCGCGGAGGGAAGTATATCTTCAAAAAACTTCCGGCCCGAAAACGGGCCGGAAGAAACATTCGCGGTGATTCGGATAGACACAGACCTTACCAATTCTCCTTCTTCACCTCAAAGTAAGCTTGTGGATGCAGGCAGGCGGGACATGCCTTCGGCGCTTCCTTGCCCACGTAGATGTAACCACAGTTGCGGCACTGCCATACGGTCTCCTCGTCCTTGGCGAAGACTTTGCCCGCCTCGATGTTCTTCACGAAAGCCTGGTAACGCTCCTCGTGGCCCTTCTCGGCAATGGCGATGTTGCGATACATGGCGGCGATTTCGGGGAAACCCTCGGCCTCGGCCACGTCGGCAAACTTGGGATAGTCCGTGGTCCATTCTTCATTTTCGCCGGCGGCTGCGGCCTTCAGGTTCTCCAGCGTAGTGCCGATGACGCCCGCGGGATAAGAGGCGGTGATTTCCACCATGCCGCCTTCCAGCCACTTGAACATGCGCTTGGCGTGCTCCTTCTCCTGCTCGGCCGTCTCCAGGAAGATGGCGGAGATTTGCTCGTATCCTTCTTTCTTGGCCGCGCTGGCAAAGTAGGTGTAACGCATACGTGCCTGCGATTCGCCGGCAAATGATGTCAAGAGATTCTTCTCAGTCTGAGTTCCTTTGATGCTTTTTCCCATAATCTGTTGTTTTAATAATGAATAATACGTTTATTGTCCCTTCCACTTACAAAGATAGAAGATTTGTGCCGCCCATCCACTTGTTTAACAATCTTTATCGGACGGCATACTTCACATAGAACAATGGATGCGGCACAAATGTTCAGCCAAGACATAAAATATCAGCCTTGAAAACGGCTCTTTTCAAGCGCGCAAGCGGAGGTACGCCCGCCCGTGGACAGCGGTATCTCCGCCCGCGGGCAGGCGTACCGCCGCTCACGTCCGCCGGTACCGCCGCCCAAAGGCAGCAATATTCCCTGTCTTAATAGCCCGATACGGACAGGATTTGCACAGAAAATCCTCTCCTCTTATGCTTCATTTGCAGATTTTTACCTAATTTTGCGGCCTCTTTCCAACCAGGATAACAAACATAAACAGATAAGCAATGAAAGCTTTAGAATTCAGACCCAAGCTGTTCGACACACTGAAGAGCTACAACAAGCAACAACTCTCCGCCGACCTGATGGCGGGCATCATCGTGGGCATCGTGGCCCTGCCGCTGGCCATCGCCTTCGGCATCGCGTCGGGCGTCTCGCCCGAGAAGG
>CALNEX010000178.1 GCA_939791845.1 uncultured Mediterranea sp.
AAGTAAAAGAATTAATCTTTAATTTGAAATATCCCCACCGTTTTTCTACTGACCCACAATGATTTGTTAACTTTCACGCCACAAAGGTACATCATCTGCCGCAGGCATGCAAGTGATACTCAGAAGTTGTACTTCAGCGTGAACAAGCATTCCAACGGACGGAGGGCAAACGAATACGTGTGCGACAAAATTAGCAAAATATTGTTTTGCCCCAACCACAAATCGTGTGCAAAATCGTGTGCATCTGAATAGAATCCCAACAGCAGCCGCGCACTGTCCGCCCAGCGGACACCAACACGACGCGGACAAAACCCTCAAAGCTCCACCGTAAAAGACAACAACACCTCGCGAGGACGCAGCCGATAGACGGAATAAACATCCGTGAGCGATGTCAGCATCCTGCGTTCATACCGGTGATTGCCCATGAAATTCGTACACGTCAGACGCCACTCCCAACGCTTCAACTGATAGGACACGTGCGCATCAGCAAACACATTGGCTGCCACACTCGGGTCTGAACTGTGATACACCTCGCCCTTTACACCGATTTCCAGCTTTTTGAGCGGGAATAAGAATAAGGAAAGCGCATGGGCAAAAGTGCGGATGCCCTCGCCGGACAAGGCATGATTCTCCCGGCAAACCTGCCTGTTCAGTTGCAATCGGCTCTGCAGTTCGTAGGAAAACACACGCACCGGCTGCATGGAGAGTTTGCCAGTGATTTCCGTGTCGCGCATCTGCCAAGGCACCCTCACGCCCTGCTGCCACAAGTAATAGTTGGACCACAACTGCCTTCCTCCCAGCGAAATGAGGGTTTTCCCCCAGTAGCAAGAATAGGCCGCGTTGCCATGCAGCAGGTAAGAATCCGTCTTATAACGATGCGCGGTAGGACTACGGCGGAAAACTGGCTCCTCGTATGTACTTTGGTAAAGCACCTCGTTGGTGCGGCGAGTCCACGAAGCCGACAGATTCAGGAACAGCCCCTTAATGGGGTGTTGATACTGCCAACTCCCGGTGAGCATGTGTATGCCTCGGTCTTCAAAATCCCCGGTATGCGAGGACTGCGTATAATACGATGTGAATATCGGCGTGCGGTACAGGCTCATCAACGAGAGGTCACTCTCCCGGTAACTGTAGCGCAGGGAAGCCGCCGTGGTGCCGCTGAAGTCATACTGTATATGCAGGTTGGGCTGCAAGCTGAAGCGGAAACCGCTGTTTCCCTCATAGTAGCGCAGCAATGCATTGGCACGCAAGGTGGCATTCACCTTCAGTGACTTCTTCACCAGATGCAACGAGGAAGCCACATACAGGTTGTGCCGGTCATATTGCTCTTCCGCGCTCATATCCTGATAGTCTGCCTTCAGTTGCTGCGTCTTCCAACTGTAGCCCACCCTGTGGCTCAAGGTATAGCCCCGTACCTTGTGGCTGAACGCCGCATAATTGTTTGTCTCGAAGGCCGACACATCCAGCTGCTCAGTGCCGCCCGTGACGATAGCCAGCCGCCCGGGCAGGTAGCTGAACGTGCTTTGCGAAGAAAACTCCAGGCTATTGCCGTTTCTCAAGCGGCTGATCAACTCGAAATCTTCCGTCAGGTAACCCTTGCGCACCCTGACATCCTGACGGGTCGGTTCCCCGTTCAAGACGGCCTCGCCCCGCCCCTTGTTGAGGTCCCAACTGCCATGGAAACGGTTGTTAAGATACAGTTTGTCGCGATTGATTTTATAGGTGACATCTCCTTTCAACCGGCTGTCTGTCGATTCCACCCGATTCTCTTCGACCAACAAGATGCCGTCCAAGTCCAGATATTCTGTCGTATGAGCCGTGTAGCCTTCCTTTTCAGCCCACAGATAGTCCAACTGCACGCGCAGGTCATCGTCCTGCCCGGTCTTCAGCAGATGATTGGTGGCCACCAGGTGCGAACGGTTAAACGAGGTCCGCTGTCCGCCTATCTCGGCGGCAGGCGTCACCAGTTCCCCCAGCAGTCCCCGTTCCTCCTGATTGTCCCGCGTGCCGGTAATCAGGTCAGTCACTTCCTTCGTGATATCCTTGCCGGTATTGTCGGCCTTGTACATGGACAAGTTCTGTTGCCTCCGCCCGAACATCATCCCCAGCAAACGCCCGCTATACAGGCAGGAAACCCCGTCCTGTGCCGTGGTGCCCACGCCTGCTTCCAGCAATCCCGCCCAGGCATTCTTCACGTTGTCCTTCAAGACAAGGTTCAAGGCCGCCTGGTCGCTGAACTGCACGCCCCTCAACGTCTTGACGGGTTGATGGTTCTGGAGCACCTGCACGCTGCTGACCATGTCCGCCGACAGGTTCTCGCTGGCCTGCGCATACTTGCTGCCCATCAGGTCCATGCCTTCGATGTAGAACTTATTGATACTTTTTCCCTCAAAAGAGATTTGCCCGCTCGAGCTGACCTCCAATCCCGGCATCTTGGCTATCACGTCGGCGATGCTCCTGTCCTGGTCCTGCTTGAAGCTGAGCACATTGTACACCAACGTATCATTCCTCTGCCTGATGCGGTCCGGACGTACGTTCACCTCCTTCAGCAGGAAAGTCTTGCTGTGCAGGATGACGGTCTGCCCGTCTGCGAAATCTCCCGGCGAAATCCGCTTGTCCTCAAAGCCCATCATCCGGAACCCGATACCCACCGGCTGCACCTTGTCCGGACACCGCACGGCAAACTGCCCGTCCGCATCGCTAAAGCCAAACGCAGCCACAGACGTTTCCGAGCGGTAAATGAGGACACTCACATCCGCTATAGGCCGATGGTCTTCATCGACCACGCGACCCCGATACACCCGTTGGGCATGCACACAAGCACACACCCCCAGCACAAGTATCCAGCAGACAGCCAACCGCCTCATCACGCCCCTCATTTTTCCAATAACAACGCCTTCCTTTCCGGATTAGTCAACGGACGGCC
>CALNEX010000179.1 GCA_939791845.1 uncultured Mediterranea sp.
AGTGGATGCTGTCCGCGTGCATCAGTTCGCCGTGGTTGAAGCGGTCCAGCAGGTCACGGTGATACTGCTCCAGCATGTCGTCTCCGTCGCCCGTGGTCTCGTATGGCTTCTGAATGCAGCGACCGGCAGGAGTGTAGTAGCGTGCCACGGTGAGGCGTATCATCGAGCCGTCGGGCAGGTCAATGGGGCGTTGCACCAGTCCCTTGCCGAAGGTGCGGCGGCCCACCACCACGCCGCGGTCCCAGTCTTGGATGGCACCCGTGACAATCTCGCTGGCCGAGGCCGAATACTCATCCACCAATACCACGAGGCGTCCTGTGCGGAGGTCGCCGTTGCCCTGTGCCAGGAAGTTGCGGCGGCGTTCGGCACGTCCCTCGGTGTAGACTATCAGTTCCCGTTGTCCCAGGAATTGGTTGGCCAGGTCGATGGCGGCGTTCAGGTAACCGCCGCCGTTGCCTTGCAGGTCCAGTATCAGGTCCTGCATCCCTTGGGCTTGCAGCTTGGCCAGGGCCTGGGCAAACTCCTCGCCCGTGGTGGCGGCAAAGCGGTTGATGCGTATGTAGCCGGTCTTAGGCTGAATCATATAGGCGGCGTCGAGGCTGTGGATGGGAATCTTGTCGCGCCTGACGGTGAAGAGCAGCGGGTCTTGGACACCGCGGCGCACGATGGTGAGGTTCACCTTCGAGTCCTTCGGCCCGCGCAGGCGGCTCATAATCTCGTCCGTGCCCATCTTGACGCCCGCGATGGCGGTGTCATTGACGGCCGTGATGCGGTCGCCGGCCAGGATGCCCACCTTCTCCGAGGGGCCTCCGCTGACGGGCTGGATGACCAGCAGCGTGTCTTCTATCATCTGAAACTGGATGCCGATGCCCTCGAAGTTGCCTTGCAGCGGCTCGTTCATGGCCTTGACCTCTTCGGCGTTGTTGTACGTGGAGTGCGGGTCCAGCCGGGCCAGCATTTCGATGATGGCGCTCTCCACCAGCTTGTCCTCGTTCACCGTGTCCACGTAGAGGCGGCTGATGGCAAATTCGGCCATCTGGAGCTTGCGCAGGGGCATGTTGCCCTGGGCCATGGCCTGGAGGGCAAGGGTGCAGAGCAGGGCCGCGAGGGCAAGCGTCTGTCTTGTTCTTGAATTCTTCATTTGGTTATATTATTTTACATTATATACGGGCCGTTTGGGGGGCGTTGACACTTAGCACAAGTATCGGTGATACTTAGCACAAGTATCCGCCATACTTAGCACAGGTGTCGGCCATACTTGTGCTAAGTGTCAACCCTCCCCCTTGGATGCCCCCGCATCGGCCTTAGAAGGGGTTGTGGCGGGGGTATCGGGCAGTTTCATCCCTTCGGGGAGGAACCGGGTGATGTCTTTCTTGAAACTTGACAATTCGCGCACGATGGTGGAGCTGACGCACGTCAGTTCCGGCTCGGTGAAGAGCAGGATGGTCTCGATGCCTGTCAGTTTGCGGTTGATGTCGGCGATGGTTTCCTCGTATTCGAAGTCCTTCACCGTGCGTATGCCGCGGACAATGAGGTTGGCTCCTGCCCGAAGGGCGAAGTCGGTGGTGAGGCAGTCGTAGGCCTGCACCGAGATGCGCGGATTGTCGCGGTAGTAGTCGCGGATCATGCGCAGGCGTTGCTCCAGCGGGAAGTGCGTATGCTTGTTCTCGTTGATGCCGATGGCAATGACGATTTCGTCAATGAACGTCAGCGCGCGGCTGACGATGGAGGCGTGTCCGACGGTGAAGGGGTCGAACGTGCCGGGGAAGATGGCGCGGGTCATAGTTCTTTCAGCCATTTTTTGCCGGGTTTGGTATAAGTCCATACAAGAAATCCTAATCCAAAAAAGGCAGCTATCAAAAGGGTCACACTTAATGTATCCATATCTTTTCTTCTTTTATTTTAAAATTCGGTTAGCTCCCACTGCAAACAATACGGTGGCTGCCGTGCCAGACAGGATTATTTCCCATCGGATGTCTCCGTGTGCATTGTTCGTAAACAGAGGAGTAAATCCCCCCAAAACGACCGTGGCAAAACATAGCTTCGCCAGGTCGAAAAAGAATCCAGCCAGCTTCTCACGTCTGGTCTTGTTCTTCTCCTTGTTTTCTTGTTGTTGGTTTTGAAGTTCAATCCATTTTCCCATACAATACTCTTTTTAAAGTTCATCCTCTTTCACCAAGTCCTCCTCAATCACCAGATTCTGTATGATGAAGTTCTGACGCTCCATCGTGTTCTTGCCCATATAGAACTCCAGCATTTCCTTCACCAGGTCGGTCTTGCGGAGGCTGACCGGCTCCAGGCGCATGTCCTTGCCGATGAAGTGGCGGAACTCGTCGGGCGAGATTTCGCCCAGGCCCTTGAAGCGGGTGATTTCCGGATTGGGACCCAGCTCCTGGATGGCGCGGATGCGTTCGTCCTCGGTGTAGCAGTAGGTGGTCTTCTTCTTGTTGCGCACGCGGAAGAGCGGCGTCTGCAGGATGTAGACGTGCCCCTTCTTGATGAGGTCGGGGAAGAACTGGAGGAAGAAGGTGATCATCAGCAGGCGGATGTGCATGCCGTCCACGTCGGCATCGGTGGCCACGATGACTTTGTTGTAGCGCAGTCCTTCCATCCCGTCCTCGATGTTGAGGGCCGCCTGGAGAAGGTTGAACTCCTCGTTCTCGTACACCACCTTCTTGGTCAGGCCGAAGCTGTTCAGCGGCTTGCCCCGGAGGCTGAAGACGGCCTGCGTGTTGACATCGCGGCTCTTGGTGATGGAGCCGCTGGCCGAGTCTCCCTCGGTGATGAAGATGCACGACTCCGCCTCCTGCTCCTTGCCTTTGCCGTCGCTCAGGTGGTAGCGGCAGTCGCGCAACTTGCGGTTGTGCAGGTTGGCCTTCTTGGCGCGTTCGCGGGCCAGCTTGGTGACGCCGGCGAT
>CALNEX010000180.1 GCA_939791845.1 uncultured Mediterranea sp.
TATGGTTGGCTTTCCTGCTCTACCTGGCCATGCGTGGAGCGGTGCAGACGGGATTGGCCCGAAAGATGACTCAAAAGGCTTTCACTACTAAAAAAACGTAAAACGATAAAAAACAAGCCTATACTTTTTCGAATATCTCGTATTATTCCCTAACTTGCGCCCATAAACCAACACTTATGGCACAATGAAGACCTATTCCCTGTTTTGCATCCCGGCACTGGCCTTGCTGCTGGGAGCTTGCGGCAGCAAACAGCCTGCCTCCGAACTGACGTTTGACAACCTGCCTATCGTGGCGCCCCTGGAAGCCGTGGGACCGGATTCTGTCCGGATACTCCATCTGGACAAGCTGAGCAAAGACACACTGTCCATCCCGCTCAGCCAATACCTGGAGGACTTCCACCTCATCCGCCTGGACAACCGGGACGAAGCACTGACCGCCGGAGGCACCACCTTCTTCGGCAACTACCTGATTACCGGCGGCAATTCCCGGGAAGGTTGCCGCCTGTTCGACAAAGAAGGACGCTTCCTCTGCAAGGTGGGCAACAAGGGACAAGGTCCCGGCGAATACTGGGCCGTGCATGACAAACAGATTGACGAAACCAACCGCCGCATCTACCTGATGCCCTGGAATGCCAAAAGCCTTCTGGTGTATAACCTGGACGATGGTTCCTACCTCTCCTCCATCCCCCTGCCCACGCTGGTGCCCAAAGGCGTATTCTCCGTAGATGCCGAACAGCAGGTCGTGACAGTGGGCATGCTGGCCTTCAACAGCATCGAAGATGCCTCCGTGGTCTGGCAGCAGGATTTTGAAGGCAACGTCCTGCGCAAGATTGATGCCGCCCCTTACTCGGTGGTTCCTGACTTCAACAACGAGGTGCAACACAACGGCAATGTAGCGGACACCTTCGATTTCTTCCTCTTCCATTGGGCACCCGAGAAAGACTCCCTCTATCACTACCTGCCGGACGAGAACCGCCTGCAGCCCGTCTTTGCCCTTGACATGCCGGGCGAACCCTTCCAGCATGGCTACTACGAACTGGCCGACTGCTTCCTGGCCGATGTCACCCTGGAGACGGCCCAAAACCAATACGGCACCTATATCTCCAAGCGGGCTACCATCCTGGTGGACAAGCAGACGGGCAAGGGAGCCTTTGTGGAGTTTGTCAACGACCTGGCCGGCAACATGCCTCTGCCTTATGCCTGCTTCCTCTTCAACAAGGGCTACTTTGTACACAGCATCGAGCCGGGCGAACTGGCCCTGCACCTGGAAAACGTCCTGTCCCAACCGGAGGAATGGACCGACGCGCAAATAGACGAGTGGACCAAACTGAAGGACAGCATCGTCGAAAACGACAATGCTTATCTTTTTGTGGGCAAACTCAAATGATTATTTCAGTTGATGTGGATTGTGACATAGGAGTTAAGCCAATAGTAAGTCAAAGAGCCGTATACGCAGCAGTATTGGCTTAACTCCTTCACCGAAACGATAACTCCCTCCAACTCCCTTCCCATTCCAAATTTTATTCGTACTTTTGCAGGAAAGAATTTGCGCATGACTACCACCCTCCACATCAAAAACATGGTCTGCCCCCGCTGCATCCGGGCCGTGACAGATTGCCTCACGAGACTCGGCCTGCACCCGTTGTCCGTAGAGTTGGGTATAGCGCAGATTGAGGAAGATGATATAGACGATGCCCTCCGCATCCGCCTCCGCCAAACCTTGGAAGCAGAAGGCTTCGAACTGCTGGAAGCACCACGCGCCCGCTTGGTGGAGCAGATCAAGGATGCCGTCATCCGGCTGGTTCACTACCGCGAAGCGGCTCCCTCCGCCAATCTTTCCCGCTACCTTTCCGAACTTTTGCACAAGGACTACAGCACGCTGAGCAAAGCGTTCTCCGAAGAGACCGGCACCACCATCGAACGATATGCCATCGTCCAGAAAATAGAGCGCGTCAAGGAACTGCTGACCTACGACGAACTGACGCTGAACGAGATTGCCGACCGGCTGGGCTATTCCAGTGCCGCCTACCTGAGCACGCAGTTCAAGCAAATCACCGGCCTCACCCCCAGTGCCTTCAAGCGGTCGGAAGGCAGCAAGCGCAGGGGACTGGACGAACTCTGAGCCTATCTGCCCCCTGCAACTTCCATTCCCGTTCACAACAACCTGTCCGGCGCCGCCGCCAACGTCACCCGGTTCAGCCGGGCCATGTCCTCCAGCGTGGACGTATGCCCACTCACGCCCCAGACGGTCAGCAGGAGGCAGGGTGTTATCTTGGCACGCATTTGCATAAAAAGCCGGCACAAATTTGGCCGTTTCCAAATCTTTACCTACCTTTGCAACACGAGAACCCCCAAGCCTCTTAACAATGCTCAAATCGGGGGTCGTTTTATTTTTATACCCCAATGACAATCAATTTCCCCAAACAATACAACAGCCCGGAGGATTTGGCCGAGTTGCTATCCCAAAGAGGACTTGTTTTCGAAGACAAGGAGCGTGTCTGCCGTTACATCCGCAACATAGGTTATTACAGGCTAAGCGCATACTTCTATCCTTTTCTTGAAATTCCCAAAGACAGGCAGATCTTCAAGCAAGGCAGCAACTTCGATGCAGCCATCAAACTTTATCGATTTGACAAGAAACTCCGCCTTTTCATGTTCAATGAGATTGAGAAGATTGAAGTTTCCCTGCGTAGCACCTTGGCCAATGTCATGGCGAAAGCTGACAGTCATAACGCTTACCCGAAACTCCTGCTGCCATCATGCAAGGGTATGG
>CALNEX010000181.1 GCA_939791845.1 uncultured Mediterranea sp.
TCATCCCCATCACCGACGGCAAGCGCGTCTACAACATCTCGTGCAACCTGAAGGCAGCCTACGAGAGCGAGTGCAAGGATGTGGTGAAGTCCTTCGAGAAAGCCATCCTGCTGCACGTCATCGACGAGGCCTGGAAGGAGAACCTCCGCGAGCTGGACGAACTGAAGCACTCCGTGCAGAACGCAAGTTATGAACAGAAAGACCCGCTGCTCATCTACAAGCTGGAGTCCGTCAACCTGTTCGACGCCATGGTGGACAAGATAAACAACCAGACCATCTCCATCCTGATGCGCGGACAAATCCCCGTGCGCGAGCCGCAGGAAGTGCGCCAGGCAGCCCCCGAGCAACGCCAGGACATGAGCAAGTACCGCGAACAGAAGCAGGACCTGAGCGACCCCAACCAGCAGGCAGCCGCCGCACAGGACACCCGCGAGAAGCCCAAGCGCGAACCCATCCGCGCGCAGAAGACCGTGGGCCGCAATGATCCCTGTCCCTGCGGAAGCGGAAAGAAGTATAAGAACTGCCACGGAAGAGGCCTCTGAACCTCGCCCGGACGCAAATAATCAGCCCCCGAACGGTTTTTAACGGTTCGGGGGTTTTGTTTGTCCGCACAAAAGCGTATTTTTGTCCAGCGGAAAACTTACGGCAGCCGTAAGGGAGTACTTACGACAACCGTAAGGGAGTACTTACGACAACCGTAAGGGAGTACTTACGGCAACCATAAGGGAGTGCTTACGACACCCGTAACCAACCATAGTACGCACAATTTAAATATATAAGCATTGATTATGAAAAGAAATAGCCTCTATCCCTTGATGGCTTTGCTTTGGCTGGCCACCGCCTGCCAGAGCGTGCAGCCACTCTCCATCGACTATATGCTGCCCGCCGAAGTCAGCTTCCCCGCCTCGCTGAAGCGGGTGGGCGTGGTGAACAATATGCCTGCCTCGCCCGAAACACTCCACATGCCGACAGATGCGGAGCCTCCCAAGGACGAGCTGGAAATCCGGCGGAAGACGGAATACTATACGGGCGACGCAAAAATCACGACCGAATCCCTGGCTGAATCCCTGGCCGCCGAGAACTACTTCGACCAGGTCATCATCTGCGACTCCGCCCTGCGTGCCCGGGACCTCACGCCCCGCGAAAGCACCTTGTCACGCGAGGAGGTGAACCTCCTGTCGCACGACCTGGGCGTGGACTTCCTCATCGCCTTGGAGAATGTGCAACTCCGCTCCTTGCGCAGGGTCAGCTACCTGCCGGACATCCACGCCTATTATGAGACCACGGACGTCAAGGTCTTCCCCACCTTCCGCATCTACCTGCCCAACCGCCACGGAGCCGTCTCCACCATCCTGAGCACGGACAGTATCTTTTGGGAAGAAGTGGGCTCCAGTGACGGCGAAGTGCAGGCCCGCTCCATCCAGAAAGACGAACTGATAGAAGCTGCCTCCCAATTTGCCGGCACCACCCCCGTCCGCTACCTCCTGCCCCACTGGCGCACCGCCCAACGCTACCTCTTCACGGGCGGTTCGGTGGACATGCGCGATGCAGCCGTCTATGTCCGCGAAGGCAACTGGCCGGATGCCATCGCCCTCTGGAAACGCCATTACGAACAGAAGAAAGGCAAACAGAAAATGCAGGCCGCCTGCAACATCGCCCTGGGCTACGAGATGCAGGACAGCATCGCCGCCGCCGCGCATTGGGCGGAGAAAGCCGTGGAAATCACCCGGCAACGGGCTGAAAAGACCGAGTCCGAGAATGACCTTTCTTATTATATGTTCGCCTACAGCTATTGGCAGGAACTACAAGAGCGACTGCAAGGCATTGCCCGGCTGGACGCGCAGATGCGGCGGTTTGAGGAGGAGCCCTAATTTTAGTGAGAGTTAATTCTCCTTTCCCGCGGTTATTTCCCAAATATTCCGTAACTTTGAAGCCAATTAAAGCAGAACGATTATGAAACTCAGCCAATCCTCCTTATCACAGATAGAAAAAGCCATCGGGCAGGCCGTCGGCAAGTATCACGGATGTGAAGAAAACATCGTGTCGGACATACACCTGCAGGCCAACCCCACATCGGGCGAACTGATTGTCTTTGATGATGACGACGCGCAACTGGCCGCTGCCACCATCGACGAATGGGTCAACTACGAGGGCGACAATTTCCAGACAGACGCTGGGCGCATCCTCTCCTCCGTGCTGAACACGATGAGGACGGCGGGCGACTTCGAGCGGCTGACGCTGATGAAGCCCTACTCCTTCGTGCAGGTGGACGAGGACAAGGAAACCATCGCCGACCTCCTGCTGGTGGACGATGACACCTTATTATTAAATGAGGAGTTGTTGAAAGGACTGGACGAGGAACTGGACGCCTTCCTGAAAGACTTGTTGGAAAAATAGCCCGAAGACCCCGCCAGACAAAGCCCGCACCAAAAGTCCCTCTTGAGCGAGCCAAAGTGCCTCTTTGGCGGTGTAAAGAGGGACTTTGGAGTGTCCAAAAGGCACCTGAAGAAAGACAT
The DNA here is from genome assembly GCA_939791845.1 of uncultured Mediterranea sp. Taxonomy (GTDB): domain Bacteria; phylum Bacteroidota; class Bacteroidia; order Bacteroidales; family Bacteroidaceae; genus Bacteroides. The sequence continues at coordinate 2,517 of CALNEX010000181.1, forward strand.
TCGGCACTTTTTGCAAAAATAGTCCGAAATATATTTTTCAGAGACAGGGAAAAGCTATATATTTGCAGTCCAAAAAATTAGGAACCCATTAGTAATAATCTTTTTTTTATAGAAAAATGACTAAAGCTGATATTGTAAACGAAATTACAAAGAACACCGGAATTG
>CALNEX010000182.1 GCA_939791845.1 uncultured Mediterranea sp.
CTTAACTCCTTAACTTCTTAACTCCTCAAAATATGATGACTTACCTAATAATTATTAATGCGATAAATATTTTCCATCGGAAATTTTATTTATTCGCCATAATCATTTAACTTTGCAAAAGTTTCCAATAGAAAATAACAACCATAAAAAATGAATAGCCGTATGAAAATCATCATTGTAGGAGGTGTGGCAGGAGGAGCCACAGCAGCGGCACGCATCCGCCGAAACACAGAGAAAGCGGAAATCATCTTGCTGGAAAGAGGTGCATATATCTCGTATGCCAACTGCGGCCTGCCTTATTATATAGGTGGCGTCATCGAAGACCGTGACCGGCTCTTCGTACAAACTCCCGAAGCATTCGGAAAGCGCTTCAACATTGACGTGCGCATCCATTCGGAAGCAACAGCTATCGACCTGAAGCGGAAAGAAGTGACCATCCGCACCGCCGACGGAACTATCTATCAAGAAAATTACGACAAGCTGTTGCTCTCGCCGGGAGCCTCGCCTGTGCGCCCCCCGCTGAAAGGCATCGACTCGGAAGGCATCTTCACGCTCCGGAACGTGAACGACACGGACCGCATCAAGCAATATCTGACCGGGAAGCAGGTGAAGCGCGCCGTGATTGTGGGCGGAGGATTCATCGGCCTGGAGATGGCAGAGAACCTGGTACATGCCGGCGTGGAGGTATCGGTCGTGGAGATGGCGGACCAGGTAATGGGCCCCATCGACTACTCCATGGCCGCACTGGTACATGAACACTTGCAACAGAAGGGGGTAAAACTCTACCTGAGCCAGGCCGTGGAGGCTTTTGAACGGACAGACACAGGACTGGACGTCGCTTTCCAATCCGGCCTGCACCTGCAAACAGACTTGGTAATCCTCTCCATCGGCGTACGTGCCGAGACCCGGCTGGCATCGGAAGCCGGCTTGAAACTGGGCGAAATGAAAGGCATCTATGTCAACGAATACCTGCAGACTTCGGACGAATCAGTCTATGCGGTAGGCGATGCCATAGAGTTTCCGCATCCACTCACGGGCAAGCCCTGGCTGAATTTCCTGGCCGGCCCTGCCAACCGACAGGCACGCATCGTGGCAGACAACCTGGTCTTCGGCAACCGGATGAAATACGAAGGCTCCATCGGTACGTCCATAGCCAAGGTATTCGACCTGACGGTGGCCTCTACCGGACTCCCGGCCAAACGATTGAAGCAGATGGGCATTGATTATCTCACGGCCACGACACATTCAGGATCCCACGCCGGCTATTATCCGGGCGCCTTGCAGATGGCCATCAAAACGACTTTCTCGCCCAAGGACGGGCGACTTTATGGAGCACAGATTGTAGGGCGCGACGGAGTAGACAAACGGATAGACGAATTCGCACTGGTCATCAAGCAAGGCGGAACGGTGTACGACCTGACCCGGCTGGAGCATGCCTATGCCCCACCCTTCTCCTCGGCCAAAGACCCGGTGGCCATCGCCGGCTATGTAGCCGGAAATGTCCTGAGCGGAAAGATGACGCCCCTGTATTGGCGCGAACTGAAGGATGCAGACCTGAGCCAAGCGACCTTGGTGGATGTGCGTACTGCCGATGAATTCGAGTTGGGAGCTATCCCCGGAGCCATCAATCTGCCACTGGACGAATTGCGGGAACACCTGGACAAAATCCCCCGCGACAAGCCCATATGGGTGTATTGCGGCATAGGCCTGCGCGGATACCTGGCCAGCAACCTATTGAAGGATAACGGGTTTAAGAATGTGCGCAACCTGATAGGCGGCCTCAAGACATACAAGGCGGCCACTACGCCGATATATCCGCCTGCCGAAAGCGGGACTTGCGCGTCTGCCCCGGAAAGCCAGGCAACAGGCGCCTGCACACGGGCCGACGGACCTGTTGTGGAAAGGGTCATCAGCGTCGATGCCTGCGGCGTGCAATGCCCCGGTCCCATCCTGAAACTGAAGAAGGGCATGGAAAGCCTGCAACCCGGCCAATGCCTGGAGATAAGCGCGACGGATGCCGGATTTCCACGCGATGCAGAAGCATGGTGCCGGACAACCGGGCACCGCCTCCTCTCGAAAACGGAAGAAAACGGCGTGTACCGGGTGCGCATCATCAAAAAAGAAGGAGCTACCCCCCAGCCAAGCGCCTCGCCGGCTAGCGGAAGGAAAGGCAAGACCTTTATTCTGTTCAGCGATGACCTGGACAAAACTTTGGCCACGTTTGTCCTGGCCAACGGAGCGGCAGCTACGGGCGAGAAGGTAACCATATTCTTCACGTTTTGGGGACTGAACGCCATCAAGAAAGAACGGAAACCCGCGGTACAGAAAGATTTCTTCGGCAAGATGTTCGGCTGGATGCTCCCGTCCGACTCACGAAAGCTGAAGTTGTCCAAGATGAATATGCTGGGCATCGGCGCGAAGATGATGCGGCACCTGATGAAGCTGAAAGGAGTGGACTCGCTGGAGTCTCTCCGCCAACAGGCCATCGACAATGGCGTGGAGTTCATTGCCTGCCAGATGTCCATGGATGTAATGGGCGTGAAACGCGAGGAATTGTTGGATGGCGTAAGCATCGGCGGAGTAGCCACGTATATGAACCGAGCCGATGAAGCGAATGTGAACTTGTTTATTTGAGTTTAAAATTTGGAA
>CALNEX010000183.1 GCA_939791845.1 uncultured Mediterranea sp.
TTCAGGAAAACACTTGTCAACCCGTCAACCTGTCAATCCGGCTTATACCAAAACCGGCGCAGCCAGCTCCTCGTCCGGTCCGTCATCTTGGGTGAAGCGGGCGGCGGCATGGCGGTTACGCACGATTTCCTCGCCGGTGTATTCGTAGACCCGGTAGCCCCGCTGGCCGGCATAGCGGATGGACTTAAAGCCCAACTGCTTCATCAGGATGCCTACCTTGATGGGGCTGAGCGGCTGACGGATATAGCGGTTGATCTGGTTGAGGACGTAGGCCGTCGTGACGAAGATGCCGGTCTCGCCCGGCAGGGTGCGGCGGAAATGAGCCAGAATCAGTTCCCGCTCCAGATTGGGCGTCTCGAAATACTGGTTATGCCGGTTGAGCGCGTCAATCTCTTCGGCATTGAACCAGTAGCGGAAATGGTTCTGCCAATAATGGTAGGCCTGCGCATAGACCCCGACGTAATCCACCGGATGTTCCTGGGGCGGATCAATGCTTTCCACCTCGAAGGGCAGCCAACGGCGGTTCCCGCTGGGGTCGTTCAAGAAGTGCACGTTGTTGCCCGTGGCGCAGAAACTGGCGATATGCGGACGGTGTTCCTTGTTACGGGCGTAGGCGGCACGCTCGTTCACGCTCTTCAGGGTCACCATCGCCTTCAGTTGGTTCAAGGTGGCGGGAGACATCTCGTCAATCTCCTCCAGGCAGATCAGCATGAATTCGCTCAGACTCAGCAGGTCGTCCTTGTTGGCATAGCTGTTGCTCACCTTGGTCAGGAAGTAGCGGCGCAGTTCGGGCGGCAGCAGGTAGTTGAACCACGTGGTTTTGTAGCTGCCCTGCGCACCTATGAATACCAGAATCTGATGATTGACATTACTTTCTTCGAGGACGCCGGCCACGAGACCGACCAGCCATTTGCGGAAATATTCCGTGAAACGCGCCTGGTCGCCCGTGACATGCACCGTAGAAGCCAATTGGGCAATATGGTCGGTGACGCCGTCCCACGCAGGCAAGCTCTGCAGATAGTCGCGGAAGGGATTGTAAAGAGGCACAAATTCCGAATGCAGCACGTTGTGGATGTCGCTCTGCCGGGTGCGCCCCACCTCCTTGCTCATGCGTGTCCACAGCGAATTGACATCACGGTCGGTCAGCGGGACAAATTCCGGCGCGCCGTCTGCGGCCAGGTAAGCAATCTCACACTGTCCGGTAATGACATTCTGACGAAAAACAGCCTGCCGGTTCAGGAATTCCTCTATCTGCTTCACACTGCTGACACCGGACGTCTTTGCCGGGGAAGTGGCCGGCAACGAGCGCGTGCCATGTTCGTCCGTATGCGTATAGCAGGAAGCGATGACGCCGGCCGCATCCCCGTCATAATCCGTGAAAGTGGCGACCGCCCATTGCTCCGCATCGGCCTGCGGCACACCGTAAGCGTTGAGCAGGTAGCCCATGCGCATGATGTATTGATTGCGATGATGAGGTTCGTAGACAATCTGTTCTTCTTGCAAGACATGGCTTGCGGCGGCCACTGCCTTCTTCAGCAGACGCCGGCCTGCCGGACGCGGGAGCAGCTGCCGGGGCTCGGCTGGCTGCTCCAAACGGAAGGGCTGCGCCTCCGGATTAAAGAAGACGGACGGGTCGTGGGCCAGTCCGCTGAGACGGGTGGCGTTCTTGCATTGCAGGTCGCACGGACACCCCAACAGTTCCGCATAGTAGCGGTTGGCCTGCTCGAACAACTGCCGGTAGAGCTTCAGGTTCTGACGGGTGTCGGCGCCCAACCCCTCGATGAGGATGAGGATGCGCAGGCCATGTCCGCCGATGGTGACATAGACCAACAGCGTATGCGGGTCATCACAGGCCTTGCGGCGAAGCTCTTCCAGTTTATCCGGGTCGATATGGTCGATATCCACCAGGCACAGGCCGGTCCAACCGTGGATGTGCGCCTGCCCCTTGCCGCCCTCGAATTGCACGGCCACGGCAAAACAAGGCGTGGAGGATTTCTCGCGATGGGCAGCCACATCGTTACCTTGGGAAAGAAAGTAACGGTGTTTCTCGGTATGATCCCGCACAACCGATGATTCGCGGATAAGGTTAATGACTTCCGCCAAAGTGACGGTACGTGGACATTTGTCCGAATAGCCTTTGAAAAGGCTGATAGATTTGGTTTGCATAAATCAAGTTGCAAAAAAATAAAACAAAAAAAATATCTCTCTAAAGTTAAGGCTTATTTCCCAATCGAAAAAATGACCGTTACTGACATGTCAGTAACAAATTAAATTACATTTTATAACTATTAACAATTTTACACAGATGAACAAAAATCAGAAACTGGAAAGCCTGTCGAAGGCACCTACGAATCAGTCTGCTCCCTACCAGGAACTGGGGGCTTATTTGGAGTCATTGCGCCGCACCCGGCCGTATGAAGGCCGCAAGTTAAGCATCCATCGCTTGACCCATCTTGCCGAAATGAGCAACTCCACCTATGCGCATATAAAAAAAGGGGCAGTTTAGACTTCAAACAGTATTACCGGGTGTTCCGCCTCTTCGTGTGGAACACTCCGCCGGGACAGGAACGATTGCGACTGGAAGATGAATTCCTGAGCCTGTGGGAAAAAGGGTATCAACAGGAAAAAAGAATCAAGAAGTTAAGGAG
>CALNEX010000184.1 GCA_939791845.1 uncultured Mediterranea sp.
CCGTATTGCTGAAGGAGCCGCTGGTTTACGAAGCCATCAAGGTACAGACGCGTAACTACAAGAGCTAATCGGGAAGTTGAACCAATTAAAGAACTAAAGACATGGATAAAAATATAAGTTTCACCCTTAAAGTATGGCGTCAGAAGGGTCCGAAAGCCCAGGGCGCATTTGAAACCTACGAAATGAAGGACATCCCGGGCGACACCTCGTTCCTGGAAATGATGGACATCCTGAATGAGCAACTGATCAGCGAGGGCAAGGAACCCGTCGTGTTCGACCACGACTGCCGCGAAGGCATCTGCGGCATGTGCTCGCTCTACATCAACGGACACCCGCACGGCCCCGCACAGGGTGCCACGACGTGCCAGATCTACATGCGCCGCTTCAATGACGGCGACGTCATCACCGTTGAACCGTGGCGTTCGGCCGGTTTCCCCGTCATCAAGGACCTGATGGTGGACCGCACGGCTTACGACAAAATCATGCAGGCCGGCGGCTACGTCAGCGTGCCCACGGGCGCTCCGCAGGATGCCAACGCCATCCTCATCCCGAAACCCATTGCCGACGAGGCCATGGACGCCGCAAGTTGTATCGGTTGCGGCGCTTGCGTGGCTGCCTGCAAGAACGGTTCCGCCATGTTGTTCGTGTCTGCCAAGGTCAGCCAGCTGAACCTCCTGCCGCAAGGCAAGCCCGAGGCTCTGCGCCGCGCCAAGGCTATGCTGGCCAAGATGGACGAACTGGGCTTCGGCAACTGCACCAACACCCGCGCCTGCGAAGCAGAATGCCCGAAGAACGTGTCCATCAGCAACATCGCACGTTTGAACCGCGACTTCATCCGCGCCAAGCTGAAAGATTAATCAAGACTCCTTTCTACATTTGATTAATATCAACAGAGGCCCTCTCCTGCAAGGATCACTCCCGCAGGAGGGGGTTCTTTTTTGTGCCAACCCGGTGACCAGGCCGGTTGCCCGATGAAACGGAATGAATAACCTAAGGAACAATCTATCAGCAAACGGAGCCGTTTCGGAGGGCATGTGTAAGCAAACACCCGCCTGAACTTTTAAATAGAATTAATGCGTGAATAAAAATGCAGGGAAAGCTTGCACGATTGGAAAGAAAGCCGTACCTTCGCACCGTGATTTTTTTCATAGTATTAGATTTAAGGTTAACAAAAGGTGGGGCTCGGCGGAGCCCCTTTTTTATGCCCTCACTCCGGCACGATTCCCAGCAACGGCTCAATCCGCCGGAATATCTCCAGCAACTCGGCCTGCGTCTCCGCCCGGAGCATGGCGATGCGCGTCTCGCGGAAATTGGGGATGCCCTTGAAGAGCGGGCTGGCGGCCAGGTGACGGCGCACGTGCAGGATGCCGCGACGCTCGTCCAGCAGGCGGACGCTGTCATCCACCTCGCGGCGCAGGACATCCAGCTTCCAAGCGGGAGTAAGGTCCGTCAGTTCCTCGCCCGTCTGCAGGTAGTGCTTGATTTCCTTGAATATCCACGGGCGGCCGAAACTGGCGCGGCCCACCATGATGCCGTCCACGCCGTAGCGGTCGAAGCACTCGGCGGCGCGTTGCGGAGTGGTGATGTCGCCATTGCCGATGATGGGGATGCGCATCCGCGGGTTGTTCTTCACTTCGCCGATGAGGGTCCAGTCCGCCTCGCCGGTGTACATCTGCGCCCGGGTGCGGCCGTGGATGGTGAGGGCGGCGATGCCGCAGTCCTGCAACTGCTCGGCCAGGGTGACAATGATCTTGCTCTCCGCGTCCCAGCCCAGGCGGGTCTTGACGGTGACGGGCAGGCGGACGGCATCCACCACGGCGCGGGTGATGTCCAGCATCAGCGGGATGTTGCGCAGCATCCCCGCCCCGGCACCCTTGCCCGCCACGCGCTTCACGGGACAGCCAAAGTTCAGGTCGATGACGTCGGGGCGCGCCTGCTCCACTATCCGGGCGGCCTGCACCATCGTGTCCACGTCGCGGCCATAGATTTGTATGGCCACGGGACGCTCGGCGTCGCTGATGTTCAGTTTTTGCTCCGTCTTGCTGACGGCACGTATCAAGGCATCGGCGGACACGAACTCGGTGTACACCATATCCGCCCCGAATTCCTTGCACATCAGGCGGAAAGCGGGGTCGGTAACGTCTTCCATCGGGGCGAGCAGCACGGGGCGCGGGCCCAGGTCTATAGAGGCAATTTTCATTTTATCCGAGAGTTTTGGCGCAAAGGTACGGAAAAATAGCTACCTTTGCCCCATTCCAAATCAGCAACTTTCCATTTATGACCCAAGCGGATAGAAACGACTTCGAAATCATGGCCCCCGTCGGCTCGCGCGAATCCCTCGCCGCAGCCATACAGGCCGGGGCAGACTCCATCTACTTCGGCATCGAGAACCTGAACATGCGCGCCCGCTCGGCCAGCACGTTCAGCATAGACGACCTGAAGGAGATAGCCCGCACCTGCGGCGAACACGGCATGAAGAGCTACCTCACCGTCAACACCATCATCTACGACCAGGACATACAGCTGATGCGCACCATCGTGGACGCCGCCCACGAGGCAGGCATCTCCGCCATCATCGCCGCGGACGTGGCCGTGATGACCTACGCCCGCAGCATCGGGCAGGAAGTGCACCTCAGCACGCAGCTCA
>CALNEX010000185.1 GCA_939791845.1 uncultured Mediterranea sp.
CCCGTCTGTGCCACGGCGATGAGGTCGCGGCCCTCGAGGATGACGGGGATGGACTTCTCTTGTATGGGGGTGCACTCTTCAAAGCGCATGGCGTCCAGTGCCTCCAGCACTTGGTCGTTCAGGTCTAACTCGGAAAACTTCATATATATAATAAGATGTGTATCGCAATTCGCCTGCAAAAGTAAGAAAAATATCGCTTCGGGCTTTGCACGGAGGGGGAAAAGTTCGCTTTTCCGATTCTTTTCGTACCTTTGCGGGGTAAACTGAATAACAAGGAGGAACCCATCATGGATACCATTCAATTGAACATCAGCAAGCAGCAATTTGTCGGACTGATCCAGTCCATGTCCGAGCAGGACCGTCTGGAGATATTCGACCGGCTGCGCAAGTCGCTTTTCGTCAGCCGTTTCGACCGGCTCTTGAAGTCTGCCCGTACCGATGAGTTGAGTCTGGATGACATTACCCGCGAGGTGGAAGCTGTAAGACAAGAGCGTTATGAGGAACAGAAGCGGTGAACCATGGCGTGTCGTCATTGACACTAATATTTGGATTTCGTTTCTCATAGGGAAACGCTTGGCCGGACTGCATAGGCTTATGGACAGCGGCCTTGTGGAGGTTGTCACGTGCGGCATGCAGCTGCGTGAGTTGGCTGAAGTCTTGAACCGTCCGCGCATCCGCAAATATATCTCCGAGTCACAAGCCGAGGAATTCATCGACTTGTTGCTGGAGGTGGTACGGATGGTGGAGCCGGAGCAAGGCCCGCCGCTTTGTCGTGACCCCAAGGATGATTACTTGCTTTATACCGCGCTGGCGGCCCGGGCTGATTATCTGGTCAGTGGTGATAACGACTTGTTGTCGATGGGGGGCATTGGCCCTGCGCGGATTATGACTTATACGGATTTTGAGACTCTTATGAATCAATGAATATGAAAAGACTTTTCCCTTATCTCTTGTCCGCCGCCCTCGCCCTTGCCTGCCCGGCGATGGCGCAAGAATCCGACACGGTGCGGGCGTATGGCGTGTTGAACCTCTCCGTGGCCAACATGCGGGCCGAGCCGGACTTCTCGTCGGAGATGATCACCCAGGGGCTGCTGGGCATGCCGGTGCGCGTGCTGGGCGAACAGACCTGGCAGTATGTCCAGACGCCGGACCGCTACAAGGGCTGGGTGCACCCCGTGGCCGTGCACCGCATGACCCGCGGGGAGCTGGAGGCGTGGAACCGGGCGGAGAAGGTGGTGGTGACCGCCCACTACGGCTTTGTGCTGGCCGAACCGCATGCCGACGCGCTGCCCGTGTCCGACGTGGTGGCCGGCGACCGCCTGAAGTGGGAGGGCAGGAAGGGCCATTACTACCGCGTGTCCTATCCGGACGGCCGCACGGGCTACCTCCACAAGTCCCTGGCGAAGCCGGAGCACGAGTGGCGGCATTCCCTGAAGCAGGATGCCGCCAGCATCCTCCGCACGGCGCACACGCTGACGGGCGTGCCCTACCTGTGGGCCGGCACCTCGTCCAAGGGCGTGGACTGCAGCGGCTTCGTGCGCACGGTGCTCTTCATGCACGACATCATCATCCCGCGCGACGCCTCGCAGCAGGCCGGGGTGGGGCGGCGCATCGACATCGCCCCCGACTTCTCCAACCTGGAGCCGGGCGACCTGGTCTTCTTCGGACGCAAGGCCACGGCGGACCGCAAGGAGCGGGTCGTGCACGTGGCCTTGTACCTGGGCGGCAAGCGTTTCATCCATTCGCAGGGCGACGTCCACGTCAGCAGCTTCGACCCTGCGGACCCGTTGTTCGACGAGTTCAATCTGAACCGCCTGCTGTTCGCCACGCGCTTCTTGCCGTATGTCAATCAAATGCCCCTGCTGGAAACGACGGGGACCAATGAGTTTTATCGGTAAACGGGGATTTAGTTTAGGCGCGGATTACGCGGATTCCACGGATATTTTTTATTCTAAATAGCTGGATTACATTGGCTATATAAATAATAAATCCGTGACTATTCCTTAGCATAATCAAACGATGTTTTGAGCGAAGCTAAATCCGCGTAATCCGCGCCTAAAAACACCGACAAATTATTGTTTAGTAGCTCAGCTTCACCCCCGCAAAGTAGGAGCGCGGCAGCCCGGGGCCGTAGATGTAGCCCGAGTCGCGCAGCTTCCCTTGGTCGAAGTCCTTCTGGTAGGCGTTGAACAGGTTCTGCACGCCGATGCTGGCCTGGAGCGTGATGTCCTTGTAGACCTGGAAGTCGTAGGAGGCCTTGAGGTTCATCTCCCAGAAGTCGGGCGTCCGGTCGGCACGGTCCTTCTCGATATACCCGGCGCGGTGCTCCACCAGCATGCTGCCCGTGTAGGTGCCGGACAGGGCGATGCTCAGGGGCTTCAGCGGGGTGTAGGTCAGGGTCATGTAGCCGTAGGTGCCCGGGGTGCGGAAGATGCGCTTCTCCAGGGGCACCGTCTCGTCGTCGCTCCATTGGCGGGCTTCCTTGTACTCGGCCTTTTGCAAGGTCACTCCCGCCTGAAGCTGGAGTGTGCTGAGCCAGGCCAGGCGTCCCTCCAGCGTCACGCCATAGACGCGGGCCCCCTTTTCGTTGTAGCGTTCGTTCTTCAGGATGCCGTTCTCCGTGCCCAGTTCGCGCAGGG
>CALNEX010000186.1 GCA_939791845.1 uncultured Mediterranea sp.
GAGAGGATGCCGAACTTCAGGAAGCTCATCACCATGCCGTGCGCGGCGTTGAACGATCGATAACTCCGGTAGAGTGCGTCACTCAAGAAGAAAGGGAGGAACAAAGCCACCACAATCAGCAGAAAAACAAGGTCTTTTTGTTTCATGGTTGTACATGTATTAAGTGGTTGATAATAAATGGTCAATGATTAATGATAAATGGTTAATGGACATCCAGCATCTTCATGGCGATGTCCAGGTAGCGGCGCATGTCGATGGTGAAGGGGCCTTTGTAGACATCGTGCCGCTTGCGGCCCAGGCGGACAACGATGGCATCTCGTGAGGGAATGGCGAAGATGTATTGCCCCAGCATCCCTCTCAGGCAGGGGATAGCTTCGCCCCGGTAGGGATAAATCCATGTCTGGAGGCCGTAGTAGGAGAGGGAGTCACGTCCCCATTGGTCTTTCAGGTAAGAGGCGGGGCGCATCATCTCGTCCATATATGCCTTGGAAATCAGTTGGCGTCCGTCCCAATCCCCGTGGCGGAGCAGGAGGCGGCCGAAGCGGGCGACGTCGCGTGCCGTGGTGTGGAAGCAGCAGAAGGCTTTCTCGTCGCCGTCTTTCTTGTCCAGGAGCCAGTAGGCGTCGCGTTCGGCCTGCATCGGTTTCCAGAGTTTTTCTTCGGCATATTGGCTCAGCGTCTGGCCGGTGGCGGCTTCGAGCGCGAAGGCCAGGAGTTGCGTCTCCCCGCTTCGGTAGGAGTATTGCACGCCGGGTTCGTCCACGACATCCAAGCCTGTAACCAGTTCATAAAGGTCATCCCCGTAATAGCCGTGCGTGGTGACGGAGAAGAGCGAGGCGTAGGATTCGTCCCAAGCCATGCCTCCGCTCATGGTGAGGAGGTGGCGCAGGGTGACGTCGGCTTGGCGTCCCTTATTATATAAAGGTATATAGCGCGATACGGGGTCATCTAAGCTATGAATCCGCCCTTCGTCCAAGGCGATGCCGGTGAGGAGGCCCACGATGGTCTTGGTGGCGGAGTAGAGGTTGGATGTGAGCGTGTCGTTCCATCCGTCGCGGTAATTCTCGAAGAGGAGGCTGTCTTGGCGGATGACGAGGAAGGATATGGTGTGGAGCGAATCGAGGTAGGCTGCATCCTCAGCGGGCAGGACGTATTGGTTATAGCTCTTGGCATGGGGCCAGTGCCAGATATTTGCGGCATCGTGGCGGACGGTGTCGCGGTGGAAAGTCTCCAAGTCGTCAATGACGGGCATCAGGTGGATGAGAGCCTGGCGGGCGTAGTGGGGCAGGCAAAGATAAGCCAGGAGCAATGCCAAGAGAAGGCTTGCCAGGATGCAGAGGATTCTTTTTCGTCGGGGGCGTTTCATGGGAAGGATTTTTAATGAAGAGTGATAAATAAAGAATGAAGAATCTGTGCGTAATTCTTCATTCTTCATTATTAGTTCTTCATTTAGTAGGCGAAGAGCGGATAGTTCTTCATCGTCTCGTTGACGCGGGCACGTACCTTGGCGATGACTTCTTCGTTCTCCACGTTGCTCAGGACGGTTTCAATCATCTCGGCGATTTCCAGCATCAGGTCTTCCTTGGCGCCGCGCGTGGTGATGGCGGGAGTGCCCAGGCGGATGCCCGAAGTCTGGAAGGCGGAGCGGGTGTCGAAAGGCACCATGTTCTTGTTCACCGTGATGTCGGCCGATACCAATGCTTTTTCGGCCACCTTTCCTGTCAAGTCGGGATACTTCGTGCGGAGATCCACCAGCATGGAGTGGTTGTCCGTGCCGCCGCTCACGATGGTGAATCCGCGGTCCATCAAGGCTTGTGCCAAGGCGGCTGCGTTCTTCTTCACCTGGGTGGCATATTCCTTCCATTCGGGCTGGAGGATTTCGTTGAAGGCCACGGCCTTGGCGGCAATGACGTGCTCCAGCGGGCCTCCCTGGATGCCGGGGAACACGGCAGAGTCGAGCAGTTGGGACATCATTTTGATTTCGCCTTTCGGCGTCTTCTTGCCCCAGGGATTGGGGAAGTCCTTGCCCATCAGGATGATGCCTCCACGGGGACCGCGCAACGTCTTGTGGGTGGTGGAGGTGACGATATGCGCATACTTCACGGGATTGTCCAGCAGGCCTGCGGCGATGAGTCCGGCGGGGTGTGCCATGTCAATCATCAGCAGGGCGCCCACCTTGTCGGCAATGTCGCGCATCCGTTGGTAGTCCCATTCGCGGGAGTAGGCCGAGCCGCCGCCCACGATGAGTTTGGGTTGCTCGCGCAGGGCGATTTCCTCCATCTGGTCATAGTCCACGCGGCCTGTTTCCTTGTTCAGGTTGTATTCGCAGGGCGTGTAGAGGATACCGGAAGTATTGACGTGCGAGCCGTGGGAAAGGTGTCCGCCATGTGCCAGGTTGAGGCCCATGAACTTGTCGCCGGGGTTGAGCACGGCCAAGAACACGGCCGCATTGGCTTGTGCGCCGGAGTGGGGCTGCACGTTGGCCCATTCGGCTCCAAATATCTTCTTGATTCGTTCGATGGCCAGCTGCTCGCTCTGATCCACCACTTCGCAACCGCCGTAGTAGCGCTTGCCGGGATAG
>CALNEX010000187.1 GCA_939791845.1 uncultured Mediterranea sp.
CCAGCTTCGGCGGTGCCTATTGGTTGTGGATGATTATCCTCTTCACCTTCGTGCTTCAGGCTGTGAGCTATGAGTTCCAGTCCAAGGCGGGCAACCTGCTGGGACAGAAGACGTATCGCGCCTTCCTCATCCTCAACGGCGTGGTGGGACCCGTCCTCTTGGGCGGCGCCGTGGCCACGTTCTTCACCGGCTCCGCCTTCTATGTGGACAAGGGAAACCTGACGGAAGCCATGCCCGTCATCAGCCACTGGGCCAACGGTTGGCACGGGCTGGATGCGCTGGGCAATATTTGGAATGTCATCCTCGGCTTGGCCGTGTTCTTCCTTTCCCGCATCCTCGGCGCGCTCTACTTCATTAATAATATCAACGAACCCGACCTCGTGGCGCGCAGCCGCCGGGCGTTGTGGGGCAACACGGCGTTGTTCCTCGTCTTCTTCCTGGCGTTCGTGGTGCGCACGCTGGTGGCCGACGGGTTCGCGGTACGTCCCGACACGGGCGAAATCTACATGGAGCCGTATAAGTACCTGCACAACTTCCTGGCCATGCCCGTGGTGCTCCTCGTCTTCCTTGCGGGCGTGGTGGGCGTGTTGTGGGGCATCATCCGCACGCTGTGGAAGCCCGGGTTCGACAAAGGCATCTGGTTTGCAGGCATCGGCACGGTGCTGACAGTCCTCGCCCTCTTGCTGGTGGCCGGCTACAACCACACCGCCTACTATCCTTCCTCGGTGGACCTGCAAAGCTCGCTGACCCTCGAGAACAGTTCGTCCAGCCCCTTCACACTGAAGGTGATGACGTATGTCTCCATCCTCGTGCCGTTTGTGCTGGCCTACATCATCTACGCCTGGCGCAGCATCAACAACCGGAAGCTGGACACGCAAGAGTTGGAGGAGAAGGGCGAACATGCGTATTGAGCGGTTCGTCTGAATAAGAATCAGGCGCGGATTTCGCGGATGACGCGGATAAACTTTAACTAAGAGAATCCGTGTAATCCGCGTAATCCGCGCCTGAAAAATATCCCGCGTTTCCTTGTTCCTCAGCTCTGCGCCTCCGCTTGCTGGATCATCTCCTCGCTGGCATACATGTACACCTCCACGCGGCGGTTCTCGGCGGCCGTCTTCGTCTCGTCGTATTCATCGTAGGCCACGCCTTTCACTTCCTTGAACTGCTTGGGCGACACGCCGCAGTCCTGCAGGTAGTTTTCCACGTTGTAGGCACGCTCTTTGGAGAACTTCAGGTTCACTTCGTAGGTGCCCGCCTTGTCCGTGTGGCCGATGATGGCGATGTCCGTCGTGGGGTCCTCGCGCAGGATTTCGGCCAATTCGCGCAGGGCGGCCTTGGCCTCGTTGCTCAGGGCGGTGGAGTTGAAGTCGAACAGCACATTGTCGCCGAAGGTCACCTTCACGGCGGCCAGGCCGTTGTTGTCCGTCACCTGTTCCACCTGGGCTTCCTCGATTTGGGCGGCGGCTTGCGCCTTCTTGTCCATCTTCTTGCCGATGATGACGCCCGCGCCGGCACCTACCGCCGCACCGATGGCCGCGCCGATGCCCGCGCCCTTGCCTTTTCCTATCAGTCCGCCGATGATGGCGCCCGCCGTGGCGCCCGAGCCGCCGCCGATGATGCCGCCCTTGGCGGTGTTGTTCATGTTCTTGAACGAGTTGCAGCCCGCCAGGAGCAAGCAGGCGCAGAGGCACAATGCCGTGATTTTCGTCTTGTTCATATCCGTAGTCTTTAATGGTTCATGCTGCAAATGTAACAATCGCCGCCCTAATATGGTTCCCTCGCCCTTGTTTTTTAGGTAAATTTGCCTATTTTCCCCGACTTCTTCTACATGGCATGTAGGAGCCTTCTACATGGCATGTAGGACCCCTCTACATGGCATGTAGAAGAGGCCGACATGGGGATGCCTCCCGGTTTTGTCGGAAATGTACCATTTTTGGATAAAATGGTGTTGTTTTATCTCTCCCAAACCTCTTACCTTTGCATCCGTAAATCTATTAAAATTCAAACGTGACCATGAACCTGAAGAAACGAATGAAAACCCTTGCCGGGCTGGGCCTCGCTTCGCTGATGTACGTCACGCCGGAGAAGGACAAGGCCGTCTTCTATTGGTGGAAGACCGAGCACTTCGTCAACCAGCACCTGCCGCGTGTCGTGATGGCCGGCCTCGACCCCGACAAGCTCTACAAGGTACACGAACTGAACCGCATCGACAACGTGCCCCTCTCCTGCGAAGGCAAGGTCTACAGCGGTGCCTACCTGATGGCCAACGGACTGGAAATCCCCTACAACCACATCGTGGATTACCATAAACAGAATGACTACGCCAGCCGCGTACTCTATCTGGAAGCAGTGAAGTAAATTTGGATTTGTTTTTAATTGGTAAAAAGATTGGGAAGGCAGGTGCCCGCGATGGGTGCCTGCCTTTTTTGCGGCCTCGCCACGTGCCATGGGGGCACAAAAAGAGGGGGCACATTCGCGCCCCCTCCTCAATTCCGGCCGCCGGCGGAGAGAGAAACGGCGGCCTGTCAGTGATTATTCACCCCTTCAGGTTCAGAACTTGAAACCAACCTTCAGCGTCGG
>CALNEX010000188.1 GCA_939791845.1 uncultured Mediterranea sp.
TCAAAGCAGGAACATCAACAGCACCTGCGCGATGACCACCCGCAGGAACATGCTCAAGGGGTAGACCGTCGCGTAGGCCACCGAGGCATTGTCTCCCGGCAACGTATCATTGGCATAGTTCAATGCCATGGGGTTGGCCATGCTGCCGCAAAGCATGCCCACGGTGGAGCCGAAATCTGTCTTCATCCCTTTGAAAGCCACCGCGCCCACAATCAGCACCGGCACCAGCGTCAGCACGAAGCCCGTGCCTATCCACAGCAGGCCCTCGGGGCGGAACACGGTCTCGAAGAAGTGCGCGCCCGCGTCCAGTCCCAGGCAAGCCAAATAGAGCGAGAGGCCCAGGGAGCGGAGCATCAGGTTGGCGCTGCGCGTGGTGTAGGTAATCATGTGCAGGCGTGGCCCGAACGTGCCGATGAGGATGCCCACGATGATGGGACCGCCCGCCAGGCCCAGCTTGATGGGGGCACTGATGCCCGGCAGGGAGATGGGGATGGCGCCCACCATCAGGCCCAGCACGATGCCGATGAAGACGGCCACCAGGTTGGGTTCCTTCAGGCTCTTCACGGCATTGCCCAGCACGCGCTCCACGTTGTGCAGGGCGGCAGCCTCGCCCACCACGGTCAGGCGGTCGCCCATCTGGAGGCGCAAGTCGGCCGTGGCCAGCAGTTGCACGCCGCTGCGGTAGATGCGGGTGATATTCACCCCGTAGCTGTTGCGCAGGTGCAACGACCCCAGTTTCCGCCCGTTCAGTTCTGGGCGGGTGACGACGATGCGTTGCGAGATGAGTTGGCTGTCTATGGCGTTCCAGTCGATGTCTTTCTTGTTCCAGTCCGTGTGCTCTTGCTCGCCGAAGAGGACGGTCAGCGTCGGGGCGTCCTTCTCGGGGGTGAGCACCAGGAGCCGGTCTCCCTCGCGGATGATGGTGTCCGACGTGGGGATGGTCACCTTGCCGTCCCGCCACAGGCGCGAGATGACGAACTTGGCGTAGTGCAGTCCGCCTATTTCCTTGATGCTCTTGTCGAAGATGGCGGGGTTGTGCACCTGGAAGGCGGCGATATAAGGTTTGTTCACGTTCTCTTTCTCCTTCTCCTGCAAGTCCTCCTTGCGGGCCAGGAACTTGCGCATCAGCAGGATGGCGAGGATGACGCCCACCACGCCCAGCGGATAAGTGACCGCACAGCCCAAGGCAGGCGGGGCGGCGTCCATGCCCAGTTGCTTCAACGTCTGCTGGGCCGCGCCAAGGGCCGGGGTATTAGTTGTGGCCCCGCAGAGGATGCCCACCATGTCCGGCAAGGAAATGCCCAGGCCCAGACTGCCCAGCAAAGCCATCAAGGTACCCACCAGCACCACGGCGATGGCCAGCATATTGAGCCGCATGCCGCCGCTGCGGAAGGAACTGAAGAATCCGGGTCCCACCTGCAAGCCCAAGGCGTAGACAAACACCACCAGGCCGAAGCTCTCTGCGTAGGTCAGCATCTGCGGGTCAATCTGCAGTCCCAGGTGTCCGGCCAATATCCCGGCGAAGAAGACGAACGTCACGCCCAATGACACGCCCAGGATGCGCACCTTGCCCAGTCCCAGCCCGATGGCGGAGATGAGCGAAAGCACCGCGAGCGCCTGCAAGGCCGTGTGCTCCACAAACAAACTATACAGCCAGTCCAACGTCGTGCCAGTTTAAGATTCAATGCCCTGGTCCTTTGCTTTCTTCAGCTTGCGACGTTCGCGCACCACCTCGATGATGGCGGGCAGGATGGAGATGACGATGATGGCCACCACCAAAATCTTCAGGTTCTCCTGCACGAAAGGCAGGTCGCCGAAGAAATAGCCGGCATAACAGAAGAGGCCCACCCACAGGGCACCGCCCGTCACGTTGTAGAGCATGAAGTAATAGTAGTGCATCTTGCCCATCCCGGCCACGAACGGCGCGAACGTGCGGACAATGGGCACGAAGCGGGCGATGATGATGGTCTTGCCGCCGTATTTCTTGTAGAACTCGTGCGTCTTGTCCAGGTAGCTCTGCTTGAATATCTTGGAATTGGGATTGCTGAACAGCCTTCTCCCGAAGTAATGCCCGATGGCATAATTGCTCGAATCGCCCAGGACGGCCGCGGCGAACACAATCAACGCCAGGATGTTCACCTCCAGCGGCATATTGGGCTGCGCGGCGATGGCTCCCGCCACAAACAACAAGGAGTCGCCCGGCAGGAAGGGGGTGACCACCAGGCCGGTCTCGCAGAAAATCACCAGAAACAGGATGGCATACGTCCACATGTGATATTGCTGGACGATGTTGACCATGTGCACGTCAATGTGCAGGATGAAATCGATAATGAAATCCATATAGTTATTGCTTTATGCTGTCTCTTATCAAGAGAAAAAGGCGACCGCAATGTAAGCTTGCAGCCGCCCTTTTCATTCATCAAGTAGTGGATACGAGAATCGAACTCGTGTTCCATGCGTGAGAGGCATGTGTCCTAGCCGCTAGACGAATCCACCAGACTATTTGTCAATCGTTGTACACCCTCAGGGATTCGAACCCTGGACCCACTGATTAAGAGTCAGTTGC
>CALNEX010000189.1 GCA_939791845.1 uncultured Mediterranea sp.
GCCAAAGGGGACAATCCTGCTTGGCCAAAAGGGGCAAAGTCGCGTGGCTTTTCCAACGTGCCCTTATGCTAACACGGGTGCGTGTTCTTATGCAAACACGGGTACGTGTTGGCTCACTGGACAGATATGGGTTCGATAGGCTGACTCTTCACCTTGTCCATCGGCACGGCCCGGTACGTGGCTTTCGTGAAGTCGATGCCCTTCAGGTCGATGCAGCGGATGCGGCTGTCATACATCGTGCGGAAATAGATGCGCCGTCCCGCCATGTCCGTGGCCGAGGTCCATTGTGTGGCGCTGGGGATGTCGGCCGGCACCTTGCCGTCGGCAAACTCGATGCCCACGGGGATGTCGAAGTTGTTCAGTATTTGGAAGCCTTGCAGCACGGCTTTCTCCGATGTGGCCTGTTGCGGGGCGGTGGCCTGGTAGAAGGCGGCGCGCACGAAGCGCGACGGGGGCGTCACGTCGCCCGGCAGGCCGAGGAAGCCGCTGCCTGCACCGAACTGCCTCAGTTCCACGCTGCCCAGCTTTTGGGCGGGGGCCGAGCCGGGGAACAGGTTGACGTAGTTGTTCAGGTTGGTCAGGTGCCAAGGCAGGTCGGGCGAGTTGGTCAGCACGCCCAGGGTGTTCTCGTAGAAGCGCAGTTGGCCGCCTTCCACGATCTCCAGCACCACCTGGCGGCCCGATGGGTCGGTGAACCGCCAATGCACCGTCGAGGCGCGTGGGTCAATCTGCACCACGTGGACGCGCTGCACGGCGGCTTTCACTTCGTCTATCGTGGCACATTCGCCCAGCAAGTATGCCACCAGTTGCAGGTCGGCGATGGTGGTTGCCTTCTCCGCGGGATTGTATGTCTCATATTGGCCGTAGGCGGGGAAGTAGAACAGTCCGGCGGACAGGCCAGCCTCGTTCAGGCCCTCGGCCACGAACTGCTCCTGCTCCACGGAGAGGCCCACGTAGCCATGCCGGGCGGTGAAGTTCATGCCGTCCGTCGCGCCGCCGGGCAGGAAGGATTGTTGCCGGTAGCCGCGCGGCACAATGACGTATTGGCTCTCCAGGTCGCTGCCGCCCCATTCGATGGTGCGGGCCACGACGGTCCGGCCGTCCTGGCTCTTCAGGGTGATGCCGGTGCAGGCATCGGCGGGGAGGGGGGCCGTGCCTGTCAGGGCGGCGGCCAGTAAGATGAGGGATAGTTTCTTTTTCATATACGTGTGGGTTTTAATAGTGATACATATATGCCTATATAACCCCCGGTCAACCGGAATTGTTCACCCTATTCCAGCAATTCCCCCGCTCCTTGCCGCACGATGACCGGCTCGTCGCCCGTGCAGTCCACCACCGTTGAGCCGTCCAGTCCGCCGATGCCGCCGTCTATCACCAGGTCCACCAGGTCGCCGTATTTCTCGTCGATGAGTTCCGGGTCGGTGGTGTATTCCGGGTCGTCGTCCTCGTCGTGGGGCAGGGTGGTGGTCATAATGGGGGCGTCCAGCAGGCGGGCGATTTCGCGGATGATGGGGTTGTCCGGCATGCGGATGCCCACCTCCCTGCGGTTGCGGAAGATTTTGGGCAGGCGGGTCGTTCCGTTCAGGATGAAGGTGAAGGGGCCGGGCAGGTTGCGCTTCATCAGCTTGAAGGTCTTGTTGTCCACCTTGGCATACTCGCTGATGGCGGCCAGGTCATAGCAGATGATGGAGAGGTTGTTCTTCTTCGGGTCGATGCCCTTCAGGCGGCAGATGCGCTCGATGGCGCGTTCCTTCAGGCCGTGGCAGCCGATGGCATACTTGCCATCGGTGGGATAGATGAGGAGGCCGCCGTCGTTCAGCAGGTCGATGACGCGTTGCAGGTCGGCGGGGGCGTTGTTCTTGTTGTAGAGTTTCAGCAGCATATTCTTTCTTTTTTAGGGATTGGCAATGGGGTTATTGGACGAGCGTGCCGATGCTTCCGTCCTTTGTCAGGGTCTCCACAGTGATGCGTGGCTTGCGGCAACGGCTGTTGTTGTAGAAGCGGATGGTGGCCCGGCCGTTCTCGTCGGTCTGCACTTCGGGATTCCAATAGAGCGTCCGGCGGTAGTCCTCCTTGGGCAGGATGCCGTAGTCGGGTTGGTAGAAGTCCTTCACCTGGCTGTAACCTTCCAGGCGGGTCTTGCGCACACCTTTGGCGGCCCGGGCGGGTATCTCGTCTTGGGGATAGGTCTCTATCAGGACGGCGCAGCCGAAAGCTTTGTCTATTTCCATGATGTTAAATCCGGGGTCGGCATACTGGAGCATGGTGCGCGGGTCTTCTGTGATGTAGATGGACTTGATGGATTCCAGTGTCAGCAGTTGGTACTGGAAGAGGTCCATTTCGTTGTAGAAGACTCTCTTGTAGTTGATGACGCAGAGAGCCAGGCGCCCGTTGTAGAGCAGCAGTTCTCGTCCGTGGGGTTCACTGAAGGTTTGGAAGTGGGGATTCATGTTCACCATCATCGCGTTGAAGTCTTGGCCGACGAACTTGTTCCGGTCCGTGATGTTGTCCATTTCGGCCGCCACATCGTAGTAGGTCACTGACTTTCGGCGCGCCTCGT
>CALNEX010000190.1 GCA_939791845.1 uncultured Mediterranea sp.
TCCTGCGGCAGGTAGTTCTTGATGAACTCGATGGTCTTTTCGTCGTCGAGGTCGTCTTGCAGGAAGTCGTCTTCTTGTCTCATGATGTCCTTGTTTTTAGGGGGTTAAGGGAAATGCGTTGTCTGTGCGCGGCGTGCGGCTCAGAGCAGCTTGTTCAGCTTGTCGGCGTAGACGGCCTTGGGAGCCGAGCCAATCTGCTTGTCCACCAGCTCGCCGTTCTTGAAGAAGAGGACGGCGGGGATGTTGCGGATGCCGTATTCCATGGCGAGGTCGTTGCTCTCTTCCACGTCGCACTTGCCGATGACGGCGCGGCCCTCATATTCCGTGGCCAGTTCGTCGATGATGGGGCTTACCATGCGGCAGGGTCCGCACCAAGTGGCCCAAAAGTCAATTACCACGGGCTTGTCGCCTGCCAACAGTTCTTTGTAGTTCTTTTCGTTAATGTTCAGTGCCATTGTCTTAAAGTATTAAATGTTATGAATGGGTTGTCTTCATTGACGTTGCAAATATAATCAATTTATGCGGAATCCCAGGTCGGGATGCTCTTTTAAGTACGAAATGAGTTCGCGGCCCACGCTCAGCTTCACGGGGCGGGACACCAGGTCCACGGCCATGCGCGTGTCCTTGTCCGTCACCTTGAAGCACAGCCTTGCGTTGCCCGGATGCGCCTTGGTCAGGTCGGACAGCTCGGCTATCAGGGCCTTGTCCAGCAGGGTGAGGGGGATGAAGATGGTGATTTTCTCTATCAGCCTTTCCTTCACGTCGGGCAGCAGCTCGATGGAGGTCACCCGCAGGTCCAGCTTGTCCTTGTTCCATTGGTTGGCCTGGCAGCGCGCCTTGATGTAGAGGAACATGCGTTCGCCCAGGTAGTTCTGCCACGTCACCCAGTCGTTGCCGAAGAAGGGCAGCTCGGCCGAGCCGGAGTAGTCCTCTATCTTGGCGATGCCGTAGGGCTTGCCGTTCTTGCTGATGCCGCGGCGCACGGCGGTGACGATGCCGCCCATGGTGATTTCGCGTCCCACGAGGGCTTCGCGGTTCTCCAGTTCGGTCATGTGCGTGTTGCACACGTTCTCCAGGATGACTGCATATTCGTCCAGTGGATGGGCGGAGAGGTAGATGCCCACCAGTTCGCGCTCCTTGTTCAGGCGGTCCAGGTCGCTCCAGCGTTCGGCCTGCGGGATGTCCGGCGTGGCCACCTCCACGACGTTCTCGCCCCCGAAGAGGGAGTTGACGGCCATGGACTTGTCCGTCTGGTAGCGGTTGCCGTATCGCACCAACGTGTCCAGGAAGGTTTCGCCTTTGGCATTCTGCACGAAGTATTGTTCGCGTTGCAGTTCGGGGAAGCTGTCCAGTCCGCCGGCCAGGGCCAGGCATTCGATGTTCTTCTTGTTGCAGGCGTTCAGGTTGACTCTTTGCACGAAGTCGAAGATGCCCCGGTAGGGACCGTCCTTCTCGCGGTTCTCGATGATGCTCTGCACGGCACCCTCGCCCACGCCTTTCACGGCACCCAAGCCGAAGCGGATGTTGCCTTCGGTATTGACGGTGAACTTCAGGTTACTCTCGTTCACGTCCGGGCCCATCACCTTTATGCCCATGGCCTTGCACTCGTCCATGAACTTGGTGATGTCCGTGATGTTGTCCTTGCTTCGGCTCATCACGGCGGCCATATACTCCGCGGGATAGTTGGCCTTGAGGTAGGCCGTCTGGTAGGCCACCCAGGAGTAGCACGTGGCGTGCGACTTGTTGAAGGCGTAGGAGGCGAACTTCTCCCAGTCGGCCCAGATCTTCTCTAATATCTTGGGGTCGTGGCCGTTCTTCTTGCCGCCCTCGATGAATTTGGGCTTCATGTGGTCCAGCTTGTCGCGCAGCTTCTTTCCCATCGCTTTGCGCAAGGCGTCCGATTCGCCGCGGGTGAAGTTGGCCAGCAGGCGCGACAGCAGCATGACCTGCTCCTGGTAGACGGTGATGCCGTAGGTGTCCTTCAAGTACTTCTCCATGATGGGGATGTCATACTCGATGGGCTTGCGGCCCCACTTGCGGTCGATGAAGTCGGGGATGTAGTCCATGGGGCCCGGACGGTAGAGGGCGTTCATGGCGATGAGGTCTTCGAACGTGCTGGGTTGCAGTTCGCGCAGGTATTTCTGCATGCCGGCCGATTCAAACTGGAAGGTGCCCACGGTGCGTCCGTCGCAGTAGAGTTTGTAGGTGGCGGGGTCGTCGATGGGGATGGTGTCGATGTCCAGTTCGATGCCGCGGTGCAGTTTCACGTTGGCCACGGCTTCCTTGATGATGGAGAGTGTCTTCAGTCCCAGGAAGTCCATCTTGATGAGGCCGGTGTCTTCGATGACCGAGCCTTCATATTGGGTGACGAGCATCTTCTCGCCCGTCTCTTTGTCGTCCGCCGTGCTGACGGGCACCCAGTCGGTGATGTCGTCGCGGCAGATGATGGTGCCGCAGGCATGTACGCCCGTGCCGCGGACGTTGCCCTCCAGCATCTTGGCATACTTGATGGTGTTGCGCA